>CAZGIW010000007.1:0-73814 GCA_964526285.1 uncultured Bacteroidales bacterium
TGACGAGGGGGCGGGAGTAGCAATTTCGCTGCTCCTCGCTCTACTCTACTGAATTTTTCCAAGCCATGGGCTTCCCTATGGGATAGGAATCCCTTTGGGAGTGGCTAAAAATTACGAGTATTATATGGTGAGCAGTAACGTTTTTTTTATTTTTGCAAAAAAAAATATGCCAGGAAGCATACTTAATAAGAAAATAATTTCCCTTGCATTGCCTTTTCTGGCTGCAAATATTTCAATTCCTCTGCTTGGACTTGTTGATACTGCAGTACTTGGGCACCTGGAGTCAGAAAAGTATCTCGGGGCTATTGCTTTGGGAAGTATGGTTTTCAATTTTCTTTTCTGGGGCTTTGGTTTCCTGAAAATGGGAACCACAGGGTTTACATCTCAGGCAAAGGGAAAAAAAGATGTGAGTGCTGTTTCACTTGTGTTACAAAGAGGAGTGATTATTTCAATTGCTTTGGGAGTTCTGCTCATCCTGCTGAAACAGCCATTATGGAATCTTGCTGCTTTGTTGCTAGAAGGATCTGATGAGGTGAAACAATACGCACTCGAATACTATAGTATCAGAATTTTTGCCGCTCCTGCAGTGTTTTTGCTTTATGTGCTTGCAGGTTGGTTTCTTGGGATGCAAAATGCTGTATATGTGCTTTATATTACAATTACAGAAAATTTACTCAACATTATTTTTAATCTTGTTTTTATTTATGGCTTTCATATGCGTGCCGACGGAGTTGCCCTTGGAACTGTTTGTGCTCAATATACAGTCCTGTGTCTTGGGACTGTTTTGCTGATATACAAATACCGGCAATCTCTGAAGTCCCATTCAATTAAAATTATCCTGAAAGCAAAGGAAATGACAGAATATTTCAAAGTAAATACAAACATTATGATTCGCACCGTAGCTCTGATGTTTGCATTTGCTTTTTTTACAGTTCAGTCATCATCAGTGAATGATGTTTTGCTTGCATCCAATATGATTTTGATGCAATTTATGCTGTTTTTTGCATATTTTATTGATGGTTTGGCTCATGCAGGAGAATCACTTTCAGGATTCTTTTTTGGTGCTTCAAAAAGAAAAGCCCTTAAAATCCTTTTGCGAAAATTGTTTCTTTGGAGTTTGTGTCTTGCTCTTTTATTTTCACTAGTCTATTTACTTATGTTCAGAAATATAATTATGATTCTTACAAATCAGGAAATAGTTATTTCAACAGCTACAGATTATAAATGGTGGCTTGTTGCAATTCCTATTCTGTCTTTTGCTGCTTTTGTATGGGATGGTATATATATTGGACTTACCGCATCTGCATACCTCCGAAATGCAATGCTAATGGCCCTGTTTTTAGTGTATTTGCCTATGTATTATATCTTTAGTCAATATATGGGAAATCATGCGTTATGGCTTGCAATGAGTGCTTTTATGCTCTCAAGAGGTTTGTTTTTATGGGCTTTTTCAAAGCATATGTTCTCAAAAAAAATCATATTACAAAACTAATAAGCAGTGGATGTATTTGGCATTTGGGATAAATTGGCTAAAAAACTACGAGTATTAGATGATGAGCAGAAACGATTATTTAGTTTTCAGTAATCAGAAAAAAATGTAATTTCGCTGCATATTCAACAATTGTCATGAAGAAAAATTTTTCAGTCAATATTCAGGGTCATCTTTTTAATATTGATGAAGATGCATATGAGTTGCTTGAAAAATTCTTCAAATTCTTGAATAATGAATTTGGAAAGGAACATGATATTATTGTAAAAAATTTTAAGAACAGAATATCTCAAAAACTTCTTGAAATCAATGACGAAAAAGCAAAAACCATTATCTCTGTTCAGGATATTGAGAAAATCCTTTCAGAATTCGGGTATCCTGATTCATCTCAAAGTGAATTAAAAGCAAGAAAAAGGCTTTTTAGAAACATGGAGACAAAACAACTTGGGGGAGTGTGTGCAGGACTTGCATTGCGTATGAATTTTCAAACAAAAAGTTTGAGAATTATATTCATTATTCTTTCATTAATGTTTGGATTTGGCGTGTTGTTGTATGCCAGTTTGTGGTTGCTTATTCCGCCCGCGTATGGTCCTATTGACAGGTTGTATATGATTGGAGAACCTGTGAATGTTGCAAATGTAAAAAAACTGTATAAAGAACAATTTCTTCAGAAGGGTTTTTCTATTCAAAAAAATGAAATCAAAATTTCCGGACAAAACATCATCAAAGGGTTGAAAATTTCTTTTTTTATTAAAGTGTTTACAGGTAGTCTTTTTATGGCTATTTCCTTATTCATGTTAACTGGTTTGATTGCACTTTTTATTTTAAATGTTGATTTTTACTATTTTCAGGGGCTTCAAAACTTCAGTCTAAGAACTTTATTGATGGTTTTTTGGGGAAAATCATGGATATTGCTCACTACAAAATGGTCATTCATTATTTTTGTTTTTATTATATTTTTTGGAATTTTCCTTACTGGTTTCTCATTATCCACAGGGATTCATTTTAATCTCAGACGATTGTATAAATCTTCCAGATATATTGCTGTTTTATGTCTCATTGTGTTTGTTGTGACTTCTGCATGGATGTATTTACAGTTTTTGTTTCTTGACAAAAAGGAAACGGTGTATTTCTTTGAAAGAAAGTATTCAAATACAATTTATATTGATTTATTTGATAATCAGTCGTTTCCTGATAGTTTACAAAAGCACAGTAATAATTATTTTTGTTGGTCAGAGCATGATAGCTTAGTTTTGGGGGGCATTCCCGAACTGAGTTTGAAGTGTGCAGAAAATGACAGTATATTCATTGTGACACATCATCGTGCTTATGGAGGAAGTGCAATTGGTGCAGCAGAAAACAACAGAAATGTTCATTATGAGATTGCTTCAAAGAATGATACATTATATATTATGCCCTATTGGACAACGTATCCTTCTGTTTGGAGAGGGCAAAATGTTCGGCTTACCCTGTTTCTTCCAATTGGGAAAAGTGTTTTTTTGTCCCATGAGGTAATGAACTGGTTTTTTTCATCAGATGCCCATGAAAAAAAATCATATACAGGATTTTTAATGACAGATAATGGACTTAAGGAAATATAAATTTGTACTGAAATGAACACTTTGGCGCATTATATATTATCAAAAAAAAATGAAGAGGTCATTGTGGGTAATGTTATTGCTGATTTCATAAAAGGCAATACAAAGTTTAACTTTTCAGAGAATATTTTAAAAGGAATAGAATTACATAAAAAAATTGACCTTTTTTCAGATCATCATGCTTCAGTTAAAGCAACATGGACACTGATTCAGGATGATTTTGGTCACTATGGAAGGGTGATAACGGATATTTATTATGATCATTTTTTGTGCAAACACTGGGCTGATTATTCAAAAAATTCATTTGATGAAGATATTAAGTTTTTATATGCGTGTCTTAAAAAACATGCATCAGCACTGCCCCCTGGTGTTCGAAGAATGTCTTCAAGAATTATGGCCTACAACTGGCCTTATAAATATTCAGAAAAAGCCGGTTTATATCAGGTATTTAGAAGTATGTCACGAAGAGTGAAGTTTGAAAATAAATTTGAAAATGCAGTAAAAGTGTTGGAGAAAGAATATGATGTCATCCATTCACATTTTCTTGAATTTTTTCCTGAATTGCATGATTATGTTCAAACTGTGTTTAAAGAATTAAAAATTAAAAAGAAATAAAATTATGAAAAAGTTAATGTTTTTTTTACTGATTGCAACTTATGTTACAGTATTTGTTCAATGTTCCGGGGATAAGGCAAAACCTGAAGTGGAGGATTTTGAAGTTGCTGATAATGAGGATATTGATTTGGACGATATGCCCGAAAATGCACGATTTGGATTTAAGTCTGGAGTTGTTGAAATGGAGTCAAATACAATGGGAATGAATCAATTTATTGTGATGTATTTTGATGATTGGGGCAATAAAATTTCCAGTGAAATCCATATGGAATTTATGGGACAAAAGATGCATATGGTGTCTGTTGTGAAAGATGGCTGGTCATATGAATATGATGTGCAAACCAAACGAGGTGCAAAAAAAATGCTTGATGAAGAGGAGTTTAACCGAATCAACTATTTGAAAATTGATGATGATATGATGAGTGAATTTAATATGAGTTATATTGGAGATGTTGAAATACTTGGAAAGAAATGCAAACAGTATGAAATTGATTTTAAAAATGAGGGTTTCAAGGCAAAAACAGCCATATGGCAAGGTATTACCATGGAATCAGAAGCCACAGTAAACGGTATGCCAGTGACAATAAATGTGACAAAAATTCAGGAAAATGTTCAGGTACCATCGGATAAATTTGAAATTCCATCGGATATCATTTTTGACGAACCTGTAAATGCTGAACAATTATAAATAAAAGAAGGGTAAGTTACTTATATCACACCGCTACGACCGTCTACCCTTGCTTTCTTTCGAACCTGGGGGAGTTCAACAGGAGCTGGTTGTATAAGACTTACCCCAATGCAAAATTACAAAAAAAAATTTAGCACACAACATGTTTAAAAAAAAACATCATAAGAACATTGAATTTTGTACTTTTGAAAAAAAAATGAATTATGGAAATTGATGAACAAGTGAAATTTTCCTTAAAAAGAATGTTGATTCATGGTGGCAAACAGGGAGTGATTGGGGGGTTAATATTGTCAGCTTTTACAGTACTGATTTATACATTTAATGTTAATACTTTTTCAGTAGTAATGGGTTTAATCACATTTCTTATTACATGGGGAACAATGATAATTTTTGGATATCGATCAGCAGCTGCATACAGATCAGAAACAGATTTACCAAGAATTCCCTACTGGGTTGGTTTGGTATCTATTTTTGGAGCAGTTCTTACAATGATATATATTTCTGCAATATTTAGTCTGATATTACATACTGTCATTGATCCAGGATATGCTGCTGAACTGATACGTGAATATCAGGAGATGATATATAATAACAGCAGAATCCCAGACACAATGAAACAGGAATTAATAATGCAGGCAGAATTGAGTTTTGAGCCAGTAAAGCAGTTTACAAGCTCACTTACTGGAGGAATACTTATTTCCCTACTGATAGCAGCCATCATGGCCTTTTTTGTAAGAAAGAACCCTAAATACAAGGAAATCATTTAGTTATGGATATATCAGTTGTTGTTCCTTTGTTCAATGAAGAAGAGTCCATTCCCGAGCTTTCATCGTGGATACAGCGCGTAATGCAAGAGAATGAATTTTCATGGGAATTGCTTTTTATTGACGATGGAAGCAAAGACCGTTCATGGGAAATCATTGAGCAAATGTCAGAAAAAAACCAAAACATCAAAGGTATACGTTTCAGGCGTAATTATGGAAAATCTGCTGCACTAAATGTGGGTTTTGAGCATGCTCAGGGTGATGTGGTTATCACAATGGATGCCGATTTGCAGGATTCGCCCGATGAGATACCAGGACTTTACAAGATGATAATTGAAGATGGTTTTGATTTGGTTTCAGGATGGAAAAAGAAAAGACATGATCCAATCAGTAAGACCATCCCTACAAAATTGTTCAACTGGGCCACCCGTCGGGTTACAAAAATTAAACTTCATGATTTTAATTGCGGACTGAAAGCCTACAAACTGGATGTTGTCAAATGTATTGAAGTTTACGGTGAGATGCACAGATACATTCCCTATATTGCAAAAACTGCAGGATTCAGCAATATTGGAGAAAAAGTGGTTCAACATCAGGCACGAAAATTTGGAAAAACCAAATATGGTGGGTTATCAAGATTCATTAATGGTTTTCTTGACCTGATGTCAATTTCATTTATTTCAAGATTTGGAAAAAGACCAATGCATTTGTTTGGGCTCCTTGGCACTTTTTTGTTTGTTATTGGATTTGGTATCGCCGTTTATCTGGCATACCTAAAAATATTCATGTACGAAGGAAAAATGACTGAACGGCCTTTGTTTTATCTGGGGCTATTATGTATGATAATCGGTTCTCAACTGTTTATCGGAGGTTTTATTGCAGAGCTTATTAGTCGCAATTCTCAGGACAGGAACAAATATCTGATACATAAGAAAACATTTCAGGATTAAGCAACAGGTGCCTCATGGGATTGAAAAAAGTTCTGATTATTGCTTATTACTGGCCTCCCACTGGTGGTGGTGGAGTTTATCGTTGGGTTAAATTTGTAAAATATTTGCGTGAATATGGTTGGGAGCCAATTGTCTATACACCGCTGAATCCGGAAGCAGCAATACGTGATGAGTCTTTATTGAAAAATATTCCCGAAGATATCACAGTAATTAAACGAAAAATTACAGAACCCTACAATTTATATAAATTTTTCACAGGAAAAAAGAAAGACCATACAATTGATAATTTTGTTGAAAAGAAAAAATCAGGAAATTCATTCAAGGATAAACTCAGCATATGGATACGCGGAAATTTGTTTATTCCCGATGCCCGCTGCATGTGGATTAAGCCATCTTCCCGTTTTTTAAAAAAATGGTTAAAAAAGAATCCAGTGGATGTGATAGTTTCAACAGGGACACCACATTCAATGCACATGATTGCTCTTAAGGTTTCAAAAAAACTCAATATTCCCTGGCTTGCCGATTTTAGAGACCCATGGACAAAAATTGATTTTTATCAGCAATTAATGCTTTCAAAGTGTGCCAACCGAAAACATCACCGACTGGAAAGAAAAGTGCTGAAATCAGCCAATAGGGTTGTTACAGTTAGCAATAACTGGGGGCAGTTAATGAAAGATTTGGGAGCAAAAAATGTTTCTGTTATTAATAACGGATATGATGAAGATGATTTTCAATTTTTACCTGTTGAAACTGATAGTGATTTTTCTGTTACCCATGTTGGTGTTTTAAATAAAGACAGAAATCCGGTTGAGTTGTGGCAAGTATTTTCTAATTTATGTGAAGAATCACTAGAATTTAGAGAGAAACTTAAGCTTAGGTTTCTTGGATCAGTAGATTATACAATAAGAGATAACCTTGAAAAATTTAGTCTTATTGAGAATGCAGAATTTTTGTCCTATGTTCCCCATGATGAGGCACTGAAAATTTCAGCTAAATCTGCAATTCTTCTTTTATTACTGAATAATACACATGATGTAATGGGGCGTATACCGGGAAAACTTTATGAGTATTTGGCTTCGCAAAGACCAATTTTGCTCATTGGGCCTGAAAATTGCGACTCTGACATTATTCTCAGAGATTCAAGAGCCGGACTCAGGGCAGGATTTGGCAATATTGATGAAATGAAAACAACCATATTGTCTCTTTGGAAGGATTACAAGAACAAGAATTCTTATACTGACACAGAAAAAATCCAACAGTTTTCCCGAAAAAGACTTACCCAAAAAATGGCTTTATTGCTAAACGAAATGATAAAGAATAAAAAGGCTGTTTAATCAGACAAAAAATTATCCCAAAATCGCTTTTGCATAATTATCCCAGGACATATTTTTAGCAGTGTCTGCAACATTATTTCTGGGGATGGGATTTTCAATTGCTTTCATCATTGCCTGAGCCATTGATTCGATATTGTCTGGTTCGGCTAAATATCCATTATATCCATCTTTTACAGTTTCAGGAAAATGACCAACATTGGTGGCCAGCAATGGCATTTTAAAATTGTATCCAATGGATTCAACACCTGAAGGAGTGGCATATTCATAAAACAAAACCACAGCATCACTCACCTGAAAATATTTGTGAACATCTTCGTTTGGAATGAAATCAATATGCTGATATACATATTCAGAAATGCCGTGCTTATCAATGGCATCAAGCGGACGATAATTTTGTTCATCATCTGATTTTTTCAAAAATAAAGCTTTGGCAATTCCAAACATAAATTTTTTAAGCCTGGTGGAAAACTTTTTGGTGTCAAGTGTATTCCAAAAGGCTTCTCCGGCAATGATTAGTGATACATCTTTTCGTTTTTCCAACACCTTCGCAAAAGCTTCGATAGCATTATGCAGTCCTTTATATTTCCTGATAAAACCAAAGAAAAGAAACACATGTTTGTTTAGTTTCATTTCTGATTTTACCTTTTCAATGTCCAATTCCGGGTCGGGTTTAAACATATTGTAAACAGGGTGATAAAGTTTGATAACGGTTTTGGCAGTCTTATCATTACTCCTTCCGTTTTCCTGAAGCATAAGACTGGCTTTGGGAAACAATTGTTTGAGTTCGTTAAAGGTCTTCAGAGCATGAACCACATAGGTGTCTGCATGTTTGATGCCCCTGCTAGTTAAATAATTGTCGGTTTTACTGTTTTCTTTCTGAATGACAAAATGTAAATCAAAAATAACTTCAATATTTGTATGTTTCTTTAGTTTCCTTGCAATATTACCAAGGGGAATTCCTTGCAAAGCAATTGCCCATTGAAAGATGACCATATCAGGTTTGAGATCTCTGATAAGCCTGAATGTGCTTCGCCAGGTTGACGGTTTATTGAAATTTGTCATGTAGTGCACTTTAATATTTGTGCCTTCAAGTTGATCGGTTCGGCTTTTTCTGTCAATAAAATCACGGGGAATAATTGCAGGATATTGCTGTGTCCATGAAACAATATGAACTTCGCAATCTTCAATCTGATCAAAAGCTTTGGCAAGAGAAGTATTATAATTTGCTATCCCACCCTTGAATTTTGGGCCTGGCCCGAAACAAACAATTTTTTTCATAACAATCTGATTCTCGTTGAAAAAATGGCACTAATGCTGATTTTTCAGTCTTTCTACTGCTGCATCATAGACTCTTTTCATTCCTTCTCTGGTTGAAATACGAGGTTTCCATCCAAATTTTTCAGTCACCAAATCCATATTGGCATATCTTGAGTGAACACCAACTGGTTTATCAAGTAAAGGTTTGATTGTTGGTTTGTATCCTGCAAATTCGGTGAATAATTCGATTATATCAAGAAAACTGGTGAGCTTTCCCGAACCGATATTCCATCCTGAGCCGTCAGATACTTTGTCCATCAATATAAAAATTAAATCAATAACATCGTCAATGTGAACAAAATCGCGTGCTTGTTTTCCGCTTCCCCATACTTCGAATGGATCTTCCATGTTTGCTGCTCTGGCTGCAATTGCAGGCACGGGATAACTTAAGTCCTGATCTTCTCCGTAGCCGGAAAATGGCCGGATACAAACAACACGGAGTCCGTAGTGTTTTGCTGCAATCTGTGCCAAAAACTCACCTGTCATTTTTGACCAGCCATATGTCATATCAGGAACACCAAGATTTTTTGTGAAATCAATATCACCTTCACTTAGTGCAATTGCATCACTTTCAGTTTGAAGGCTTATTGGGTATGCAGCACTTGAACTTGGATATAGCACTCGTTCGGGTTGATTGCGGCAAAGCCAGTAGAAAAATTCTGCATCTATTGATAAATCAAGGGCAACCTGCATAGGATCACCATCAATTTTTGCACGACCACCAACTATTGCTGCAAAGTGAAAAACATCTGCAAATTTCTCAAAATCAAGACCATATGTGTCCTGAATATAGCGCGGATTGTCGCGAAGATAAAACAATAACACCCTGAAATCTCCTTTCCAGAAATAAATTCGTTTATGAACATCAACAATTTCAATGTCATTCATGGGAGAGGAAGTATACCCCGGAAACCACTCTGATGGGTGAATCCCAATTGACAAATCATCAACCATAAAAATGTGGTCTTCAGTTGTTTCAATAAGTCGTTTTACCATGTTGCGTCCCACAAATCCGCATGCTCCTGTTACCAAATGTATTCTCATGATATTTTGATATTTTAAATAGTTATTATGATTTTGCCACAAAGATAAAACATTTTTTACATCAGTTCTTTAATAATAAAACAAAATTTGAATGATATAATTTCTTAATTTTGCTTATTGTTTTAATAGAAAAATTCCCTGCAATGCAAATAAAGAAAAGAATTGAGCAGTCTTCTGTATTATTAAATAAATTACACTCAGATGAAAAACTCATTCAAATTATTGAAGATGTTATTCGTGCTGCCGCTGGTGTATTTCATCAGGGAGGCAGAATGTTACTCTGTGGCAATGGCGGTAGTGCTGCTGACGCACAGCATATTGCAGCCGAATTGTCAGGCAGATTCAAGACAGACAGACCGCCACTCGATGCAGAAGCTTTGCATGTAAACACATCATATCTCACTGCTGTGGCAAATGATTATGGTTTTGATGTGGTGTATGAACGACTTGTTCAGGCCAAAGGAAGAGAAGGGGATATGTTGATTGCTATTTCAACTTCAGGAAATTCAGAAAATATTATTAAGGCCATGATTGCAGCTCGTGAAAAAAATATGATAGTTGTAGCCATGACCGGAAAGTCGGGTGGCAAAATGAAAGATTTCTGTGATTTTCTCATAAATGTTCCTTCCGATGATACACCTTTTGTACAGGAGATGCATATTATTGTCGGTCACATTTTGTGTGGTGAAATTGAAAAATTGTTTGTATATTAATTCTGAAATGAAAATTATGAAAATCATCTTTATTATATTAGGTATCATTGTATTGATACTTGCAGTCCTCATTGTGGTGCCCTGTTTTGCACGAACAAAGAAAAAAATGGATTTGCCCACTGTTAAACATCTTGAGATTGAGAAATTTATGGGTGTATGGTATGAAATTGCCCGTTTCCCCCATAAATTTGAAAAGGATCTTGTTGGAGTTACTGCAACCTATGAGATGAAAAGCAATGGACAGATTTCAGTTCTGAATCAGGGCTACAAACATACTCTTGATGGAAAACAAAAAAACGCAAAGGGAAGAGCAAGAATGCCCAATGCTCATGAACCAGGCTTTTTACAAGTAACATTTTTTCTTTGCTTTTGGGCTGATTATCTGGTACTTGAGCTGGATGAAAATTATCAATATGCATTGATTGGGAGTTCAACTCCTGATTATTTATGGATTTTATGCAGACAACCGCAGATGGATGAACATACATATAACATGCTTGTGGAAAAAGCTAAAGATTTCGGATATGATATCAGTAAACTGGAAAGAGTTAAGCAGGCTATATAGCAGAAGGCAGACAATCAAAGTCAAAAAAAGCGTCGAAAATTGCAAATTTGTTTTGTTTTTCCTATACCTGTGAATGGTTTTCTTCAGAGGTTCTGTAATAAATTTTTTTTTACTAAAAAAAAATATTATTAAATTTTGTGATTAAATATTTAAATTGTTGTAATTTAGCAATGATTTTGAAAAATAAAAAAAGAGAAGCATGTTTTTCATAATCAAAAAAATGATTTCTGAAACACATTAAACACCAAAAGATATGAGAAAGTATTTAGTTTTTATGTTTTTATTGAGCATGTTGTTTTTTTTTCAATCATGTCAAAAAGAACCAACTGCCGCTTTTATTCCATCAAAAACTACTGTTGAGGTAGGTGAAGTTGTTTCTTTTGATAATACTTCAACAAATGCCGTTAGTTTTCTTTGGAATTTTGGAGATCAAACTACATCAACTTTGAAAAGTCCCAGCCATAGCTATGATACGCCTGGCACTTATTTGGTTAGTCTGACAGCATATTCAAAAAAAGAAAAGAAAAAACATACAGTTTCAGAATTAATTCAAGTAAATGAAGCTATTCCAACAACAATTTCCGATATTGATGGAAATGAATATCAAATAGTAACAATTGGAACACAGACATGGATGGCAGAGAATCTAAAGACTACCAGGTTAAGTAATGGGAATGCAATTTCAAACATTACAAGCGATTCTCAATGGAACTCAACTACATCTCCTGCCTATTGTTGGTACAACAATTCCCTAACTAATAAAGAACAATGGGGTGCATTATATAATTGGGCTGCTGTTAATACAGGGCTTTTATGTCCTGAAGGTTGGCATGTGCCATCCGACACAGAATGGGCTCAACTGGAAATGGTATTAGGGTTGCCATCAAATGAAGCCTATAATACAGGATGGAGGGGAACAGATCAGGGAAGTCAAATGGCAAGCAACAATACTTTATGGACGTCAGGAGCACTTGCCTCCGCTTCACAGTTTGGAACTTCAGGTTTTAATGCATTACCTGCTGGCAGAAGAAATGATGATGGTGCCTTTGTTTTAATGAATGAGTTTGCAATTTGGTGGTCTTCGACTCAAAACTATTCATATAATGCGTTTTACAGAAGTATAGTCTGGAACGATACCAAAGTAGGAAGACAAACATTTATGAAAGAACATGGCTTCTCAATCCGATGTGTTAAGAACTAATCTATATTATGTATTAAAAGCATAGAATGGTTGACGGTTTGAGAAAAAAATAGTAGTCTCCTATTCTTAATTAATAGAACCTTTTAAAAGCATTGGTCTTTCAGCACTTGTTTAAATAATTAAAAGAGTTTTAACACTGCTGACAGATAAGATTTTTGGTTTTCTTTTACTACAAGCGCACAGAAAAAAAAAAGATTACATAAAATCAAAAACATGTTACATACTGAAATGATTTTTTTCCCTATTTAGCAAAATACTTATTTTTGCAAATCAAAAAAACACATTATGGGAAGAGCATTTGAATACAGAAAAGCACGAAAAATGAAAAGATGGGGAAATATGTCACGCGTATTTACCCGACTTGGAAGAGATATTGAAATTGCAGTGAAAGAAGGTGGTCCTGACCCCGCTGCCAATTCAAAACTCAGACTGCTGATTCAGACAGCACGTAGCGAAAACATGCCCAAAGATAATGTGGAACGAGCTATAAAACGTGCCACTTCAAAAGAAGCAAAAGACTATAAAGAAGTGATGTTTGAAGGAAAAGCATCCCATGGTGTTGTTGTCATTGTTGAAACAGCAACTGATAATAATCAGCGAACTGTTGCCAATGTGAGAGCAATTTTTACAAAATATGGAGGCAATCTCGGAACATCTGGAATGGCAGATTTTCTCTTCGACAGAGTGTGCATCTTTAAAGTTGAAATGAAAGAAGGATTGGATCTGGAAGAACTGGAACTGGAACTTATTGATTTTGGGGTAGAAGAAGTGTTTGTGGATGATAATGAAATCCATATCTATGCTGAATTTCAGAGTTTTGGCCCAATCCAGAAATATCTGGAAGAAAATCAATTTGATATTCTTACTTTTAATTTTGAACGTATCCCCAAAGAAACAAAAGAATTATCAGAAGAACATGCCGCCGAAGTGGAAAAACTTCTTGAAAAACTTGATGAAGACGATGATGTGGTCAATGTGTTTCATAATATGAAACACATTGAAGAAAAAATTTGAGTATTTGTATTTTTTTGTATTTTTGAAAAAAAAATTATGAAAAAATTTTTGTTTGTTTTCGCTTTATCATCATTGGTACTCACCTATGTGTCATGCAAAAAAGATGATGACAATATTGATGATGAACCACAGGGTGAAGTCTTGCCCCCTGATAATGAAGTAATTACTGGTACTGTTGAGGGTACCATTCATCCAACACAGTATGATGAAAATCAGTCTCAAACTACTGTGACAATCAGTCGGTTGTGTCACACCGTTGAAAAGTTTGTGGAGCTTCAAAACCAGATAGCTGTCACTCCCCAGGGTGCTGTTGTAATGGTTATTGTTGCCATGAGAATCATTCAGCAATACCCCATTGAAGGGACAAAATGTCTCACAGCCACCTGCACATATCCCTTAACTATGGAATCAACAGTGGAAGGTAGTTATAACGGAGAAATTGTGACTGAAACAACAATCTTAAAGGGAAATCTGACCAATTATCCCAGATTACCTTTTATCTATTACCAGGGTGCATCACCTCAAAATGGGTATACTCCAAACGGACCTCCTTATGTGGTGAAAATGTATACCAATTCAAGCAGCTATTCACAGACTTCACAGGGAACAAATATTAAGCTTTTTGTGGAAACACTGGGTGCCGATAGCAACAGACCATGCAGAGTTGTAAAGGTTGGCAACATTTATAAAGTTGCTGAATTCAGCTCGCTATATCTTTCTTACAAACCAATTACGCAATAAAAGACCATTTCTGGTTTTTTTTAATGATACGATTTGCATTTTGTTTAATATTGGCTTTTGCCCTTTACAATAATTTCAATGTTGCAGCGCAGGATACAACCAATACTATGCGAAAAAACCTTATCTATGTTGAAGCCGGAGGTGTTGCCGGCTATATGTCACTCAACTATGAGCGAATTTTGTTTCTTAGAGATAAATCAGCCATCTCTGCAAAAATTGGATACAGCACATATCATCTGACTGATGGAAACAAGAAATTCAATCCCGACATTATCCTGCCTGTTGGTGTAAATTATTTGTTTATTCATAAACCCGGATTCATAATCGGGGCAGGGCAAATGTATACCGGGATATTGAAATTCAACAGAGAATCACTCAGTTTCCAGAGAGAAAATAATTTTCACACTTTTTTTTCTGCTGGTATTACAAATATGTTTTTCAATGATAGATTATTATTGAGAATCACATATACTCCTGTTTTGGAAAACAATCAGAAATATATGCATTTTCTGGGTGTCTCAATAGGTTATTCATTTTAAATTTGTTATGATGAAATTGTTTGTTGTTTTAAGTTGGTTGTTTTTTTTTGTGGCCTGCACCAAGGAAACATACGATGTTGTCAATCTCAATGACAATGCAATTTCAAAGCTGGGACATGGAGGCATGGGAATTGGAAATCTCTATCCAATGAATAGTATGGAGTCACTCACAAAATGTTTGAATCTTGGAGTGGATGGTGTTGAATTTGACGTGCAGCTTACAAAGGACAATGTGCTGATTGCATTTCACGACAGGGATATGAGCGGAATTTCATCAAACAGCGGGTTGGTCAGGTCTAAAACATGGGATGAAATAAAAGGTTCAACTTATACAAATATACCTTTTACTTCATATGATGTGGTGTCTGTTGATGAAATTTTTTCTGCCTTTTCCGGTAATAAGAAATATCTTTATACATTTGACTGTAAACTTTATTATGAAAATGAAATTTTCGAGCATTATTGTGATGATTTTATTCATGCAATTATTGATATTGTGGAAAAACATAACCTTGAAAATAATGTTCTCATAGAATCAAACAATACATATTTTTTAAAAACAATGCAGGAATTAAAGCCTGATTTCAAGTTGTTCATTTATCCGCAAACATTTGAAGATGGATTGCAAATAGCCAAAGATTTGAACTTGTATGGAATCACCATTTCAAATGATAAAATTTCAGCTCAGCAGGTAGCACTTGCCCATGCACATAATATCAGAATTACACTCTGGAATGTTAAAAACAAAAAGCAAAACATTGACGCCATTAAGAAAAACCCCGATTACATTCAAACAGATGATGTGAGGAGTTTGTTAAAGTTACTCAAAAATTAAAACAAATGAAATCAACATTTATTAGTTTAGCAATTTTTGTGATTTTTTTCAATGTTTCCCATGTGTTGAAATCACAGGAGAACAAGTTGCCAGATGAAGAAACACTTAATCTCATTCACGATTCAATATTAAATGAAGCCGAAGTTTTGTATTATTTTGAGTTGGCAGCATGGGTTAGTATTGATAGTGCATTGTATGACCCGGAAATTGAAAAAATCATCGGAGGATACATTGTTTATGAAATTGAGAATGGAGTAAAATCAATTGTTTTTTCTGAAAATCTGGAGTATGTAATTCTTGAAATGGACTATGAGTTCGGCAACCAAGATTATGTTTTCTTTAGTAAAGAGAAAAGATCTGTGACGGAGAAAGAAGCACATCTGGTGAATATAAGGGATAAAATTATTGACAATATTATCAGAGAGAAGTACAAGGTGATTCAATACGAAAACTATACTTTTAATACAGTTTTGCTGGAAAAGGATTTTGGCTACAGGTTTTATTTGTTGACAGGAACAACACTTAACTGGGTTGTGCCCTTTGGTAATGACTACTTGTTTGAAACAGATTTTGAGGGGGATATTACAAAGTACAAAAGAATCCATCAAACCCTGATAAATTTTGAAATTTATACAGATGAAGGGCATGAGGTGGTTTCTCATATGCATAGTCATCTCAAATCAGAGCCCTATATAACAGCAACAGATATTTGCACTTTCAGGTTGTATGCCCGATTATATGATCTTGACAATTTTATTGTTTATTCAACATTTTATGGTAAATATTTCATGTATATTCTGAAAAGTAATACCATAATTGTTATGGACAAATTTGATTAAAATGATTAACTTTGAAATCAGATTTATTGTCTTATGAGGTTGTTGTTTGCTTTGATGGTATTTGTTTCAACTGTGAGTTTTTCACAGACAATAGTCATCAATGAATTTATGTCTGACAACAATGCCTGGTTTTTTGATGAAGATAATGATGACAGTGACTGGATAGAAATTTTTAATGTTTCTTCTCAGCCGGTTCTTATGTCAGATTATTTTTTGTCAGATGATTATAATAATCTTCAAAAATGGAGATTTCCTGAGTTTTTGCTGCCTGCAGGGAGTTATCTTATTGTTTTTGCTTCAGGGAAGGACAGAGCAGAAGCAGGTAACCAACTTCATACAAATTTTAAAATCAGCGCATCGGGTGAACATCTTTTTTTGTCTGATTATGAAACAGTTGTACATTCCTTACCCGCTGTTTCACTTCGTGAAAATTACAGCTTTGGTTTGAATCCCAACGGAACAGGCTTGTTACATAATTTTTCATGTCCCACTCCCGGATACAATAACGCTGAAGGAGATTTGTATTATCCTTCGTTATTTTCACATCAGGGTGGTTTTTATGAAGATGTTGTTACTCTGGAGTTGACTACCAGTAATTTACCCGGGCACATAAGATATACAACTGATGGATCTTTGCCTGATGAAAATTCTATGATATACTCTGTGCCCCTTCTGCTTGATTCCTCATTACAGTCGCCTTCTGATATGTCATCAATTCTGTTATCTCCTCCAGAATTATTTTTTCTGCCTGAGCAAAGGCCTGAAAATGTAATTATAATCACTGCGGCCGTGTTTAATGACAGCAACAGAATTGTCAGCCATCCCGAAACACATACATATTTCATAGAATCACTGGGTGTCAGTCATCATTCTGGTTTTGCAGTGATTTCATTATCAGCGCAATACAATGATTTGTTTTGTGATACAATAGGAATTATGGTTCCGGGTATTTATTGGGATGAAGAGAATCCCCTGTGGACAGGAAACTATTTCAATAGAGGTGATCAATGGGAGAGAGATATCAGGTTTGAGTTTTTTGATGCTGAAAACTCTTCGCAAATCAGACAGAATGCCGGATTGAGAATTCATGGAGGAAACATGAGGCGATTCTCTCAAAAGGGTCTCAGGCTATATGCAAGAGATGATTACGGAAGCAAATATTTCAATTATCGGTTCTTTCCTTCAAAAAATATAGATAAGTATAAAAGGTTGGTCCTTA
Source organism: uncultured Bacteroidales bacterium (assembly GCA_964526285.1). GTDB lineage: Bacteria > Bacteroidota > Bacteroidia > Bacteroidales > DTU049 > CAYMAZ01. Next base: position 17,466 of record CAZGIW010000007.1, read on the forward strand.
TTCCGTTCGCCTCCTCATGGTCTGATGCCGGTTCTGAAAATTATATTTCATTAATGTTGTCTGCGTCTCTGAATTTTGAGTCTTTGCAAATAAGACCTGCTATCCTCTATATTAATGGTGAGTACAGAGGAATGTATTTTCTTCAGGAGCGAATTGATAAACACTTTCTCAGTGATTATCATCAATTGCCCAAAGATAGTATTGACCTGATGGAAAACTGGTCAGGATACGCTGAATACGGAGATAATGAAGAGTTTATGAAGCTTTATTATTTTATTGAACAAAATGATTTATCAGACAGTGAAAACTATAATTATGTAAAAAGTATTATGGATGTTGAGAGTTTTATTGATTATCAGATTTTTCAGATTTATTTGACAAATTATGACTGGCCAGCAAACAATGTGAGATGTTGGAGAGAAAGAAGAGAAGGATCGAAGTTCAGATGGATATTTTTTGATGGTGATGCAGGACTTCATGATTTTGAATTTAATGGTTTCAATCATGCATTAAGTACTTCTGATCAAACCTGGCCCACAAACAGTATTTCTACATTGTTTTTGAGAAAACTCATGGAAAATAATACCTTCAGCGATGCTTTCTTTTCAAGGTTTGAACATCATCTGAATAACACTTTTACCTTAAACAAAGTAATTCCAGTATTTCAGCATATTTACAGTTTGATGAAGGATGAAGCTGCCCAACAATCAGCTCTTTATGGAGTGCCTGAAAGCTTTTATACATGGGCTGATGCAATGAATGAAATCAACGAATTTTTTATATTTCGTTCATGTATGATAAAAGAACATGTACGTGAACGTTTTGGAGTTAAGCTCCGTATTCCTGAGTGCGAGCCCTGGGCGTTGCAATTGTCTGACTTTTCACTGTATCCAAATCCATGTGACGGCGCTTTTACCCTTGATTTTCATTCAAAAGAAAATGGATCAGCAAAGGCTATTATATATAATGTTGAAGGTAAACAAATTGTGAGTGAAGAAGTGTATGTTTTCTCTGGATCAAACAGGCTGGAGTTTGAAATCAATGACCTGAGAACCGGTGTTTATTATGTGACAATCAGTTCTGCCAACAAATTATTTACTTCAAAATTCATTGTTATTCCCTAAACAAATTTCATCATGTTATGAAAAAACGACCTGACTTACCCAAAGAACCTGTTATGTATGACACAAAACCATGCGAAATGGACTTGAAAGCCGGAAAATATTTCTGGTGTGCATGCGGAAGAAGTAAAAAACATCCCTTTTGTGATGGATCGCACTTTGGAACAGGTATTCAGCCCAAAAGATTTTTACTTGAAACTGATGCAAAAGTGTGGCTTTGTGCCTGCAAAAAAACAAAAAATCCACCCTTTTGTGATGGGAGTCATTCCAATACAGAGTAAATGAGTGCGAAACTATTAGTTAGGGTTTGCTGTTATTTAAATTTTACTAAACCTGAAATTCTTCTTCTTCGCCTTTCTGCAACTGGAAAAACTCCATCAGCTGAAGTTCTTACATCTTCAATTGTATAGAATGTATGTTCGTCAAATTGCCTGATGGTTTGAAGAAAATCATTCAGGTTCTTTCTGTTGATAATAGAAAATAAAATTTTGACAGGTCCCCGTGTCCCATGTGCATCCATAATTGTCAACCCAAACCCCCGGTTTGAAAGCTCCTTTACAATGTTTTCTGTATCATGTCTTGGAAAAACACGAATAACAACTTTGCCCAATGATAGTTTTTCTTCAAGTCTTAGCCCGATATAGTTCCCAAGGGCAAATCCCAAAGCATAGGCAAAATAATAAAAATAATTATCCAGCTTTTGGAAAATCTGACTCACTGCAATGATCCATATTAGTACTTCAAAAAATCCCATAATGGGTGCAATGTTTTTATAGCCTTTACTCAGATATACAAGCCTGAGTGTCCCGATTGTCTGGTCTGCAATTCTTGATAATATTATCAAAAGGGGGACAATGACCCATGAGAAGAAATCAAAATGTTCCATAGCGAATTGATTAAAAAAATTACACAAAATTAAGAAAAAGAATTACCTGTAAACGGTTTTTTTTCGGTTGATGAGATGATTAATGAACAACTGTTATTGTACCGCTCATGGTTTGCCGGCTCTCTCCGGCAAAAGTATATCTCAGCATATATGAATACACCCCTGGTTCAACAGTTTGACCCTTGTATGTGCCATCCCATCCTGTGCTCAGGGTTTCTGTCTGGAATACAATTTCTCCCCAGCGATTATAAACTTTAAATTCAATATATTCAAGTCCGTTGCCTCTCACATACAGAACATCGTTGTCACCATCTCCGTTGGGAGAGAATACATTCGGAATGTAAATATGGGCTGAGTAACAGTCATTGAGAGCTGCTTCAATCTCGATGTCTCCGCTTTCACTACAACTGTTGGCATCAGAAACCTGAACAACATATGTGCCTGGTGCCAAATCAGTTAATGTTTCATCTATAGCACCATGATTCCAGCTGACAGAATAAGGGCTTGATCCTCCTGAAATTGCTATACTTACGGATGCATCATGAGCACCTGCACAAGATTCGGGAGTAACTGTAAAATTCAAAACAGGTGCTTCATACACGGTGATATACGTGGTGTCTGAATCTCCGCATAAACCGCTGATAGTGTATGCAACTTCATGTGTGCCTGCGCCGGCAACTGATGGATCAAATGTGCCCGAAACGGCATTTGAAATTCCTGTTCCTGACCATGTGCCTCCAGACTCTGATGCTGTCATTGTTATTGAATTATCATTACTGCAAAATGGCCCTGCACTTACAATTGTTGCATCTGCCCAGGGCTCTTCTGTCATTGTTATTGTTGCACTTCCACTGCACCCTTCATTATCTGTTACTGTAACAGAGTAAGTTCCGGCTGTTGTTACTGTATATGTCTGACCACTGCCCGAAGGATTCCAGTCGTAAATGGCATATCCGGCTCCGGCATCCAGTATGTGATTTGTCCCTTCACAGAAAATTGTTGTGGAACCAAGATCAACCACAGGAGCAGGATGTACAATAACTGTTACAGTGTCAGCATCACCACAGGCTCCCAAAATTGTATAAATAATCTGATGAGAACCAGCTCCTGCAACCGAAGGATCAAATGCCCCTGTGGCAGGGTTTGTAATTCCATTGCCCGACCATGTGCCACCCGCATCTGTTGAAGTGAAGTTTACAGGACTTGAATTGCTGCAATATTCAATCCCCGATGTGATGGTTGCATCCATCTGGTTGACCACAGTTACAATAATTTCATCAGTCCCCTCACATGAATTTGCATCAGTCACAGTAACTCCATATGTTCCGCTTGTGCTCACATCCAAAGTGGGATTTGAACCTGCCGGTGACCATTGATAGGTTGTATATCCGGCTCCCGGATCAAGTGTTAACACTGTTCCCAGACAAATGGTTGTGTCAGGCCCTAAATTGAATACTGGCGCCTGATGTACAGTCACATTTACAGTGTCAGCATCACCACACAATCCTGTAATTTCGTAAATAATCTGATGAGAACCAGCTCCTGCAACCGAAGGATCAAATGCCCCTGTGGCAGGGTTTGTAATTCCATTGCCCGACCATGTGCCACCCGCATCTGTTGAAGTGAAGTTTACAGGACTTGAATTGCTGCAATATTCAATCCCCGATGTGATGGTTGCATCCATCTGGTTGACCACAGTTACAATAATTTCATCAGTCCCCTCACATGAATTTGCATCAGTCACAGTAACTCCATATGTTCCGCTTGTGCTCACATCCAAAGTGGGATTTGAACCTGCCGGTGACCATTGATAGGTTGTATATCCGGCTCCCGGATCAAGTGTTAACACTGTTCCCAGACAAATGGTTGTGTCAGGCCCCAGATATGGGTCAGGCAAAGCATGAACTGTCACTGTAACTGATTGGGTAGCAGTACAGTTGAAAGCGTTTGTGATTGTGACAGTATATGTTGTTGAGGCAGATGGAGATGCAACAGGATTTGATATAGCCGGATTTGAAAGACTGCCACCATTTGACCAGGAATATGTGCCGCCTCCGGATGCGATGAGTTGTACGCTTTCTCCGGCGCAAATTGATGTGTCTGCTGAAATTCCTGCTATAATTTCTGATACTACAACTGTCACAGAATCAATGCTCTCACAAGCTCCTTCAGTGGCAGTAACATAATATGTTGTGGTTGTTAGCGGACTTGCCACAGGATTTGGAATATTTGCATTATTCAGTGTGCCCGATGGACTCCATGTGTATGAAACACCTCCTGAAGCTCCAAGTTGAACACTGCTGCCAGCACAAATAGTGGTATCAGGAGAAGCAACACAGATGGGACCTGAGATATTAATAATCACAGGAACCCTGTACCAGCCTGGACAAAATCCCACCCACACAGTGTCAGAATTACTTGCGTTGGTAATGGAATAGGTAACTCCTGTATGAATCACACTTCCTGCAGCAGCCTGATCCCACCAGATAATCTGTGTTCCGCCGGGGACAAAACCGCTTAATAATGCGGTAATATCAATATCATCACCCAAACATGCATTAATTGGACTGGGAACTGTGAGAACAGTGGGAGTGATGGTTGCATCATGCTCTCCGTTGCCGCCTGCCGTGGCGCCATTGGGAGGAAACTCTGTAAGTCCTGATGAATTGGTTGTACCATTTGCACCTCCATTTGCTTGCCTTGTTGGTGTACCGGCTGAAATGGCAATATAACCACCACCACCACCACCACCTGGACCTTCGGCTTCATGATTGCCGGTCATAATTCCTTCCTGAATAATTTGATTTCCTCCATTTCCTCCGTTGGCTGTGATTGATACTCCCGAAACAGTTCCGTGAATATTCACGATAATTGTACCTCCTGCACCTGCACCGCCTGATCCATCTGTTCCAGTTATTTCATTAAAGCCTGGTGCAGCTCCGAGAGCAGGATACCCATCCTGTCCGTTTGAGTTTATTGTTCCACTGCCACTTATATCGCCATATCCCAAAATATAAACAAGGCCACCACCGTTTCCGCCAGAGCCTCCATCGTCATTATTTTGATGACCTGCACCACCGCCACCTCCCAGAAAGATTTTCCCTGTGCTGTATTCCAGGGGACGACCACCCAAACCTCCCTCAACTCTTCTGTTGTCCATACCCCAAAGAGTGTTTCCAGGTGCTGTAGTAAGGGCATCTCTATTGTTAATTGAAAAAGTATAACCTCCTTTTCCCCCGCCAGTGCTCGTGTGAGTAGCAAATCCTGCCGATTCCAGATTCCAGGCGGTAATCCAGTTGGGATTGGAAATATCTGGATTTCCATATCCTGACCATGATGCAGTATCACCGCCGTTACCGCCTCCTCCACCGCCAGCATTGTGCATATTGCCACCACCACCACCATTGGCAGGCGCGCCTTTGCAATACATGCCGCCACCAAGTGCTTCATATTCAGATTGATATCCTGAAATGCTTTCCCCTTTTTCGGCTCCTTCCTCAAAACTAAAATGACTCCATTGTCCTCCTCCATAACCGCCGGAATTGGTTTGTGCAATGCCTCCTCTGAAACCTCTGTGGTCGGCATGAATCCTTGCACCGGCTGCAATTGAAATATTCTGGTCAACTTCACAAACCACAATTCCACCTGATGTGCCGTTCCATGCATCACATGTTATGCTTGCAGGGGCGTTGATTGTGAGAGAATTATAACGAGGAACACGAATTACCTGTACTTTCCAGGAGGCAGTATAATTTAACCGCAATCCACATGTGAGATCAATGATATTACCACCTGCAACACCGGCAACTTCAACAAATTCATAATTTCCACAATTATTATAATTCATGATGGTCCCCCATGAATCATCATAGGGTTTACCATTATGTGGATTACTACTAGAAGGAAATGAATTCAAAGTAACACCCTGCATTTGAATAATCATGAGCAAATCGCCGGCTTCCAGTGGTCCTGAAAATCTACCGTTTGCATTGAGATTATTTGACTGAACAATCAATGTTGTGGCACCAGTACCCGCATCAGATGTAAGTCGGGTGTATTCATTCACCACAAGGTCGGCGACAGTAACTGTAAAATTACCGTGTTTTCCCTTTTGTGAAAATGCCTGAAAAACTATTGAAAGAATAAAAATCAATAAAACAAATCGTTTCATGTTGCAAAGAATTAGTGATTTCAAAAATTTAAGACAGCAATTATTTTAATAAGTTGTATTTGTCGTTAATTTTTTTGCAAATATATAATATTAAGAACTCAGGAAATTATATTTATAAATGAATACTATTGTTTCTATTACTTAACCATGGCTATTAATCCTGTTATTCTTATTTTTGCAAAAAAAAAGGTGACTTTCTCACAATATAAGAATTTTTTGTTTGAACAACTTGATGGGTTTTATACGCTCACAGAGTTGAAGATAATCTGGTCTGTACTGGTTTATCGTTTTTGTGGATTATCTCATTTGCAGCTCATGACTATGGGAGAAAAACCAATACATGATGTTCATTTTTCCTTTTTGAATCAGGCAGTGAAACGAATGCAGCAACATGAACCTCTGGAATATGTCACCGGAGAGGCACAGTTTTTAAACCTGCGAATATGGGTAAACCCATCGGTTTTGATTCCAAGGCCAGAAACAGAAGAATTGTTCATGATAGTGAAAGAATATTTTTCAGGAAGACCTGAACCCATGCAGATAATTGATCTTGGAACAGGAAGTGGTTGTATTGCCATAGCCTTAAAATCGCTTTATACAAATTCAACTGTAGCAGCCACAGATATTGACCCATGTGCGGTTTCAACAGCACGCTTTAATGCGAATTTAAATCGTTTGGATGTGAAGCTTTTTGTACATGATATGCTCAATGATGAAGAACTACCTGTAACAGAAGATATGGATGTTATTGTGAGCAACCCACCCTATGTGCTTAAGTCCGAACAAGCAGAAATAAAGCAGCGCGTAAAGAATTATGAACCACATCTGGCATTGTTTGCAAAAGAAGAAAATCCTTTGAAGTTTTATTCTGTGTGTAAAGATTATGTATTTCGTTATCTGAAACCCGGAGGTTTATTTGTTTTTGAAATCAACGAAAATCTGAATAAAGAGGTGTTTGAATTGTTTCAGGATTTTAAGGATGAATTATCTGATATTGAGATTATAAAAGACTCTTTCGGCAAACATAGATTTGTAAAAGGAGTGAAAAGAGAAACATAGCCTTTTGTATTGCCTGTATTTTGTGCAATCACAAAAATGTACTGAGCAATTACCTTTTTTTAGCTTATGAATCAATGCATTGATTGGAAAATGTCTGATATTAAATGTTATTTTTAAAAGACATAATGGGTTTGATTTTGGCTTTTTTACCAAAGTTTACATTTTAATTGTTTCAGATATTAAACTTTTTATTAATATTGCAATCAAAAGAACTGTTTTTGGAAATTAAAAAAAAACTCATATGAAAAAACACATTCAATTTATTTTAATTCTTTTATTAACAGGGGCACTTTCTCTCTCTGCCCAAAGTGGCTCAGGGTATCCTGAAATTCAACGATCAACCGATTGGGTTTTATATCAGGAAGCTGATGGAGTTCAATTGTTTTACAGGTTTGCAGAATGTAATCTTCCTTCCGAAGGATATTATAGAGAAAAAGTTTTATTAAAATTAGTAAACATTACAAATTTAGAGAAAACAGTTGACTGGGATGTAGTTCTATGGTATGGGCCCAATTGCGTTAATTGTGACGAAGCCAACCCTGAGCAGCACAAGACAGTTGTATTAGCTCCTGGAACTACGAGAGAAGCCACATGTGAACTGGACAAAAACTTTGAATTGAAATTGTTTTCAAGATTTCTCAATTATCAGCTTGACGATTGGGTTCTAACACATTTTGAGCTTAGAAATTTTACAGTGAAATAGATTATTATTAAAAAATACTGATTATGAGAAGAATAAGATATATTCTAACAATATTGTTAGTTTTTTTGGCATCATCCAGTTCTTTTGGACAATGTGAAGTGACAGCCAATATCAATCCTGCAGTGATTTGTGCTGGCGAACCCGTTACATTGACAGCAACCGGTGGATGTGGTTTTTTGATGGCCAATGATTTTAATAACGGCACTCCCGGAACAGGATGGGTTGCAACAACTGGGGTTGATTTTACCAATCCATGTGGTGCCGGTCCTGATGCCATTTATTTATGGATGGGAAATAATGTTCCAATTCCACGTACATTAACTACTGTTCCATTTAATGTTACAGGAGCATGTGAAATTTCATTCTGGTTGCGTTTTAGCATTCAGAGTCAGGCTTCACCATGTGAAGGACCAGACCTGGTTGGAGAAGGTGTATCTCTGCAATATTCCACTGATGGTGGAGGAATTTGGTCAGATATTGCCTATTTCAGACCTGATGGAGTCATTTGTCCTTCATATCCATGGACAACAGGGTTTACTACTGTTTCCGGAGGAACTCTTACTGCTTTTACCACATGGGCTCAGTATCAGTTTGCCGTTCCTCCTGCAGCTCAAAGTCCTAGTACAATGTTCAGATGGAGACAACACGCATATTCATCACTAAGCAATGACCATTGGGGCGTTGATGTGGTTGAAATACTTTGCCCTGCAGGCACTGCAGTGCAATGGTCTCATGGTCCCATTGATTTAAATCCACCGCAGGTTTTTCCTACTCAGGATACATGTTATGTTGTCACAGTGACAGATACAGTAACATGGTCAGGATCTGCTTCAGATACGGTTTGTGTTCAGGTAAATCCTGTTCCCAATGCCACATTCAATGTTGAATCACCAATCTGTTCAGATTTATTTACAAATATTCAGTACACCGGAAATGCCGGTTCAGGAGCTACTTATAGTTGGTTCTTCAGTGGCGGACAGGTTCTTTCAGGTACAGGTGTCGGACCCTATCAGGTTACATGGCCATTTGAAGGATGGCAGTATATCAGTCTCGAAGTTTCTGAAAATGGTTGTACGAGTCAGCCTTATTATGATAGTGTCTATGTAAACCTTGCTCCTACAGTTGTGTTCACAGCAACACCAACCAGTGGTTGTATGCCGCTTACAGTTCAGTTTAATGATTTTACAGCTCCCACCGGAAGCAACTGGTATTGGTCATTCGGAGATGGATACACGTCAACAGATCAAAATCCACAATATACTTATACAGATCCGGGCGAATATACAGTTGGTTTAATTGTTGTCACTGATGCCGGATGTGATGATACGCTTATTCGCCCAAATTATATTGAAGTCTATGGACAACCTGTAGCAGATTTTACATGGTTTCCTGAAGTTGGCAAAGTCTATGACCCCGTGATTACTTTCTACGCAGATAGTACATATTCAACTGATGGTTTATGGGATTTTGGAGATGGCACAACGTCAACAGATCTGCCAATTGCCGTACACACGTTTCCCGGAGTAGAAGATTTATATTGTGTGACACTTGTTTTGTACAATGAACATGATTGTGCAGATACAGTGACCAAATGTTTGCAGATTATTGATGATATTCTCATTTTTCCAAATATTATTACTCCAAACGGGGATGGATTCAATGATCAATTTGTTATTCCCAATGCTGATAAATATCCCAATAATATTTTGCAGGTATTCAATCGCTGGGGTAAGAAAGTATATGAACAACAAAATTATGATAATCAATGGGATGGAGGCGGACTCTCTGAAGGTACATATTTCTATATCTTCAGATATCTGGATCAGGAACATCACGGTTCACTCACTATTCTGCGAGGGAATTAAAAACTACTTGTTTTTTAAAAAATATTGAAAAAAAAGGTTGTATTCACAACCTTTTTTTTATTTTTGCATATTGAATACATAATTTTTTTTTTCGCAATTAAACTTTTTACTTTTTAATTATTCTTACAAAAGTTAAAAATTAAACCATATGAAAATGAACAGATTAATTTTACTGTGTTTGCTTGTGTTTTCAAGTCAAATAGTTTGGTCACAGTCAGCACAAACATATCCTGTCGTTGAGAGATCAACTGACTGGATTTTATATCAGGAAGCTGATGGTATTCAACAGTACTACAAGTTTGAAGAATGTATTAATGAAGCAGAAGGTTATTTTCGTGAATATGTTCTCATAAAGCTTGTAAATACAACCCCAGTTGCCAAACAGGTTGATTGGGACATTGTTTTGTTTTACGGAAAAAACACAGTGAATTTCAATACAGATAATCCTGAACTACATCGTAGTGTATTAGTGCCGGCTGCTTCCACAGTAGAAGGAAATTGTAAATTTGGAACAGACAAAACTTTAAAAATGTTTTCCAAATTTTTGAATTACGACATGGACGACTGGGTTCTATCTCATTTCGAACTTCGCAATTTCAGTGTTAAGTAATATTATATAAAAAAAATTGATGACTATGAAATACATAAAATTAATATTTTTAGGGTTTGTAGCTATTTTGTATTCAAAACAAATGAATGCCCAATGTGACGTTACAGCCAATATCAATCCTGCAGTAATTTGTGCCGGTGAAGCAGTAACATTAACAGCAACCGGTGGATGTGGTTTTTTGATGGCCAATGATTTTAATAACGGAACTCCAGGCACTGGATGGGTTGCTACAACTGGGGTTGATTTTACCAATCCATGTGGAACTGGCCCTGATTTGATATATTTATGGATGGGAGATAATGTGCCTGTTCCACGCACCCTTACAACAGTTGATTTTAATGTGGTAGGTGCCTGCGAAATCAGTTTCTGGATGAAATATGCAATTCAATCACAATCATCCCCATGCGAAGGACCTGATGAAATGGACGAAGGCATTACTCTTCAGTATTCAATCAATTCTGGTGCTTCATGGGTAGATATAGCTTATTTTCGTCCTGATGGTGTGATTTTGGCAAATGCAATTCCTCCCGGATCAAATAACTCCTCCATTACAAATTACAATACCCCTTTTACAGTTTGGGCTCAGTATCAGTTTGCGGTTCCTCCTTTAGCTCAAACACCCAATACAAGATTTCGTTGGATTCAACAGGATATCACGAGCCTTGTTTATGATCACTGGGGCGTTGATGTGGTTGAAATTCTCTGCCCGTCAGGCACTGCAGTGCAATGGTCTCATGGCCCTATAGTTTTGAACCCCCCTCAGGTTTTTCCTACTCAGGATACATGTTATGTTGTCACAGTGACAGATACAGTAACATGGTCAGGATCTGCTTCAGATACGGTTTGTGTTCAGGTAAATCCTGTTCCCAATGCCACATTCAATGTTGAATCACCAATCTGTTCAGATTTATTTACAAATATTCAGTACACCGGAAATGCCGGTTCAGGAGCTACTTATAGTTGGTTCTTCAGTGGCGGACAGGTTCTTTCAGGTACAGGTGTCGGACCCTATCAGGTTACATGGCCATTTGAAGGATGGCAGTATATCAGTCTCGAAGTTTCTGAAAATGGTTGTACGAGTCAGCCTTATTATGATAGTGTCTATGTAAACCTTGCTCCTACAGTTGTGTTCACAGCAACACCAACCAGTGGTTGTATGCCGCTTACAGTTCAGTTTAATGATTTTACAGCTCCCACCGGAAGCAACTGGTATTGGTCATTCGGAGATGGATACACGTCAACAGATCAAAATCCACAATATACTTATACAGATCCGGGCGAATATACAGTTGGTTTAATTGTTGTCACTGATGCCGGATGTGATGATACGCTTATTCGCCCAAATTATATTGAAGTCTATGGACAACCTGTAGCAGATTTTACATGGTTTCCTGAAGTTGGCAAAGTCTATGACCCCGTGATTACTTTCTACGCAGATAGTACATATTCAACTGATGGTTTATGGGATTTTGGAGATGGCACAACGTCAACAGATCTGCCAATTGCCGTACACACGTTTCCCGGAGTAGAAGATTTATATTGTGTGACACTTGTTTTGTACAATGAACATGATTGTGCAGATACAGTGACCAAATGTTTGCAGATTATTGATGATATTCTCATTTTTCCAAATATTATTACTCCAAACGGGGATGGATTCAATGATCAATTTGTTATTCCCAATGCTGATAAATATCCCAATAATATTTTGCAGGTATTCAATCGCTGGGGTAAGAAAGTATATGAACAACAAAATTATGATAATCAATGGGATGGAGGCGGACTCTCTGAAGGTACATATTTCTATATCTTCAGATATCTGGATCAGGAACATCACGGTTCACTCACTATTCTGCGAGGGAATTAATTAAAGATAAAAAAAGTTCATTAAAAAGGCTGCATATGCAGCCTTTTTTGTTATTTTGCACAATTATGAAACATAAACTGAAAGAAGATTTCTATCTGAACACTGATGTGTGTTTCATTGCAAAAGCATTGCTTGGCAAAGAACTGGTAGTAAATTCATCCTCAGTGAATTCAGGAATTATTACGGAAACTGAAGCCTATGCAGGAATTACTGACAAAGCAAGTCATGCATGGAACAACAGAAGAACAAAAAGGACAGAAACAATGTATCTGAAAGGGGGTGTAGCATATGTGTATTTGTGTTATGGCATACATTATTTGTTTAATGTGGTCACAAATTATGAACATGTTCCAGATGCTGTCTTGATACGTTCTGTTTTTCCCAAAGAAGGCATACCATCAAAAGGGATGAAAAAAGATATAATTTCCGGCACAGGCCCGGGAAGAGTGAGCAAAATTCTTGGAATTGATATGTCGTTCAACAAGGCAAAACTCACATCTGATGTGATTTTTATTCTTGATAACGGGATAAATATTCCTGATAATCAAATTGTTGCAGACCGCAGAATTGGTGTTGACTATGCCGGAGAAGATGCTCTGCTACCATATCGTTATTACATTAACAGAGATTTTTTAACAAATACAATATTATAATGAACAGAGCACAGATTATTTTAAAAAAAGGAAAATATGATTCATTGCAAAGAAAACATCCCTGGGTATTTTCAGGAGCAGTGAAAGAAATACTTGGTAATCCCTCAGATGGTGATTTGGTGGATATTTTCGGAGCAAAAGGAGAGTATTTTGGTTTTGGGCATTTTCAAAAAGGTTCAATTTGTGTTCGTATACTAAGTTTCGGGAAAGGAGATGCAGATGTTGATTTTTTTATAGGCAGAATTAAGCAGGCATTATCTTTCAGATTGAAAATGGGTTATGGTTTTTCAGAAAGTGGAAAAGGAAACGCCTGGAGGCTTATCTTTGGAGAAGCAGATCAATTGTCAGGATTGATTGTTGACTTTTATAATGGGGTTGCTGTTATTCAGCCTCACAGTTCAGGGTTTCAAATGAATACTCCAGTTATTACCGAAGCACTGAAACATGTTTTAGGTAGTCACTTACAAGCAGTGTTTTGTAAATTCAAAGATACATTACAGTCAGATGATAATATCAGTGATTTATCCGGATTGTTGTATGGGGAATTGCCGGAAAAACTTGTTATAAGTGAATACGGAAATCAGTTTTATGTAGATGTTGCCGCTGGACAAAAAACAGGTTTTTTTCTTGACCAAAGGGAAAACAGAAAAATTGTATCAGAGTATTCTAATGAAAAAAAAGTGCTGAATATGTTTTGTTATTCGGGTGGTTTTTCTGTTTCTGCCCTGAAAGGCGGCGCTGCTTTTGTTCATTCTGTTGATTCCTCTGCTTCAGCTGTTGAGATGGCAAAATCAAATCTGACACTCAACGGATATGATACAGATGTGAATACATGTATTGTGTCAGATGCGTTTGAATATCTTGAAAAAATACATAATCAATATGATGTGATTATTCTTGATCCACCTGCTTATGCCAAGCACAGCGATGCCAGACACAGGGCAGTGAAAGGGTATCAGCGTTTGAATACACTGGCCATAAAACAAGTTCGTCAGGGTGGTGTAATCTTTACCTACAGTTGTTCTCAGGTTGTGGACAAACGCTTGTTTGAGAGTACTGTCATGTCTTCGGCAATTATTGCCGGCAGGCATGTTAGGATTGTTCAGGAACTGACACATGCTCCTTGCCATGCACATGCTATTACACATCCTGAAGGGAAATATCTAAAAGGTTTGATGTTGTATGTTGAATAGTATTCCATTCTTTTTTTTCTGATAAAATGAAAAAATTTATACTTTTGAAGTTGTAACACACGTTTTTGTATCTATGAAGATAATCAGCATCATACTAATAATTTCCGGATTGATATTCATTCCGGCTTTGAAGAATATTCAGCCAGGGCAGGCCGAAGAAACTACTGTTCATAAGTTGGCAGTGAGAGAAATGATGAGTGAAATTTATGCTGATTCAGTAATGAAAACACTCACTTTGGACGAAAAAATTGCTCAGCTGATTATGATGGATGTATATCCCAACAAAAACGAAAGTTATTATAAAACAATTGATAAATGGGTAAAAGATAAGAAAGTAGGAGGAATTATCATTTTCAGAGGTGAACCAGGGGAGATTAACAGATTGACTCACAGGTATTCATCTCAGGCAACTATTCCATTATGGGTTGCGCTTGATGCAGAATGGGGTGTTTCAATGAGAGTGGACAGTATTCGCCGATTACCCTATGCCATGACATTGGGCGCCATAACAGACAATTATATTGTTCGTGAGTATGGTCAGTGGGTTGCATCCCAGTGTATTCGTCTTGGAGTGAATATGAATATGGCACCTGTTGCTGATGTGAACAATAATCCCAGAAATCCTGTTATTAATTACAGATCTTTTGGTGAAGATCCTGAAAATGTGGCAATCAAAGCAATTGCATACTATATGGGAATGAATGATGAAGGTGTTGTTGCTGTGGGCAAACACTTTCCCGGGCATGGAAATACTGATGCTGATTCTCATTATGAACTACCGCTTGTTAATGATAGCAGACAAGTGATTGATTCAGTGCATTTGTTTCCCTTTAAAGAATTAATAAAGTATGGATTACCCGGAATTATGTCTGCACACTTGTACATTCCTGCTATTGATCCCAGTAATAATCTGGCAAGTTCTTTATCACCTAAAGTGTTAAATGATTTGCTTCTGCAGGAAATGAATTATCATGGAATCGTTATCACAGATGCACTGGGTATGCAGGGGGTAAGTGATCATTTTAAACCGGGAGAAATGGAAGTGTTGGCTCTATTGGCAGGTAATGATATTCTGCTGATGCCTCAGAAACCTCAGGTAGCAATTGACTCAATTAAAGCTGCTGTGTATTCCGGAAGAATTCCCCTTTCATTGATTGATGAAAAGTGTAAAAAAATATTGAAGTTTAAATATGTTTATTTGTCAGATTATCAGCTGATTGACAACGCTAAAGGAATTCCTGCTGATTTGAACAATCAGGATTTGAATGACTTTATCTACAGGGTTCATAATCATGCAATGACACTGGTAGTCAATAATGACAGCCTGATTCCTGTAAAAGATGTTCAGGGAAAGAAGAATGTTGTAGTGAGTGTTGGACGTCAAACTGAAACTGAGTTTGTAAGAACAATGAAACAATACGCTGCCTTTGATCATGTGATGGTAAGTCAGTCACCAGTTGAAATGGAAATCAACAGAACACTTTCAGCAATAGGAGATGCTGACAAGGTTATCATTTGCGTTTATGGGATGAACAACTCAGCCCGTAAACGATATGGGATCAATGAATCTGTTGCCCGGTTTATTTACAGAGTCTCTTCCAGGCATAAGGTAGGTCTTGTTTTATTTGGAAATCCGTATGGTTTAAATTATTTGTCAGAGATTTCATGGCTCAAATCAGTCATTGTTGCCTATGAAGAATGTGAAGAAAGCGAGAGATCAGCAGCGATGGGAGTATGTGGTTTATTGCCATTCAGGGGAAAGTTGCCCGTAAGTGCCGGAGGATTCAGTGCTGGAACTGGACATATTGATAGTTTTAAAAAGGGGTTGGAAATTGTTGACCCTCTGGATTTGAAAGTAAATTTGAAAGCACTTGAATCAATTGATAGTTGTGTGTTTGATGCTATAGATAAAGGTGCAATGCCTGGTTGTCAGATTGTCATTGCATGGCATGGAAAAGTTTTCTTTCATAAATCATTTGGCTATCATACCTATGAAAATGAAATTCCCGTCCGAAATTCGGATCTTTATGATTTGGCTTCTTTAACAAAAATTCTGGCTACCACAGCTGCTGTTATGAAATTGTTCAGTGAAGAGAAAATTGCACTTAACGACCAGTTGAAGAAACATCTGTTATGGACTCGTGATTCACCTATCGGCAATCTTACAATATCCGAAATCATGTGTCATCAGAGTGGTCTTGTGGGCTGGATTCCATTTTATAAGAATATTGTAACAAGTGATTCTGTTAGAAATATTTATTTGGCAGATAAATATTCTCCTGAATTTGCTTTGCCTGTAGCAGATGACCTTTGGTTAATGACATCATATAAAGACACTCTCTATCAAAAAATACTGGATACAAAGATTCAGAGAAAAAGATACAAATACAGTGATCTGGGTTTTATTTTACTGAGAGAGCTCATTGAAAATGTGACAGGTGTGGGATTTGATGAATATCTTCATACAACTTTTTACAAGCCAATGCAGTTGAATACAATGACTTTTAATCCATTGGATAAATTCAATAAAAGCCGCATTGTTCCCACTGAACTTGATACAGTATTTCGCAATCAGTTGGTTCATGGTTACGTACATGATCCTGCTGCTGCTATGCTTGGCGGATTTTCAGGTCATGCCGGATTGTTTGGAAATGCTTTGGATGTGGCAGCAATGATGCAAATGTTTCTGGATTACGGCAAATACGGGGGACACAGGTATCTGGATTCCACTACAGTTTCGAAGTTTACATCCAAACAGTTTCCAGCTAATAGAAGAGCACTGGGTTTTGATCGTCCTGATAATATGAGAGACAAAGGAAATTCCTGTGAACAGGCTTCTAATCTAAGTTTTGGTCACACAGGTTTTACCGGTACTTTTGCCTGGGCAGATCCAAAACATGGTCTTGTGGTTGTTTTTCTTTCAAACAGGGTGTATCCTGATGCTGAAAACAGAAAACTGGGATCACTTAAAGTAAGGAAGAAAGTCCAGAAATATGCATACAAAGCCATACACGTTCAATAAATAATTTAGCCTATGGGTAGTAAAAAAACACCACAAAAAAAGCATAAACAACAACACCAAAATAAGGTTGTTCAAGAGCAGCCCAATCAAGTAAAAGGTTTTTTTAAAAATCCTAAAACTCCTTTATATCTGATGTTGTTAATTGGAGTGGCTACACTTGTTGTTTATTTCAGAGCAACAGGGTATGGATTTATTTATAACTGGGATGATGCAGGATACATTTTGAAGAATGATTATATCAAAACATTGAATATGTCTTCGGTTGCAGAAATATTCAGTTCGTTTTATATGCACAACTATCATCCGCTCACTTCGCTCACCTATGCTATTGAGTATAGCTTTGTTGGTGAAAGCGCCTGGCTATATCATTTGAACAATATTTTACTTCATCTTGCCAACACATGGCTTGTGTTTGTTCTGTTTACAAAAGTTTTTAAAAATCGTCAGCTACCCGCAATATTCATTGCAGCATTGTTTGCTCTTCATCCAATGCACGTAGAATCCGTGGCATGGATATCTGAACGGAAAGATGTTTTATATACACTCTTTTTTCTACTTGCTTTGATTCGTTATATGAAATATTTGGAAACAGGGAAAATGTCAGAATTTATCTATACTTCAATCTTTTTTCTCTTATCATGCCTCAGCAAATCTGCTGCTGTTACTCTTCCTGTTCTTTTATTTGCCTTTGATTATTTACAGAAAAGAAAATTTTCCAAAATTCTGGTGCTTGAAAAAATTCCATTATTTGCAATTTCACTGATTTTTGGAATTCTTGCAATTCGATCTCAGGATACTGCAATACAGGATCTCACCCCAATGTTGTCTTTGTTTGAAAGAATTCTCATAGTTTGTTGGGGAACCCTGCTTTATATTGTAAAAACCATATTGCCTTTCCATTTATCTGCTTTTTATCCCTATCCACTTAAAATAGATGATGTACTGCCTTGGTATTATTATTTAGCGCCTCTTTTTGTTATTGCTCTCGGAATTGTCATTTGGTATTCCAAAAAATGGGGTAGAGAAGTAATATTTGGATTTGCATTTTTCTTTATTACCATTTCTCTTGTGTTACAACTCATGCCCGTTGGTGGTGCCATCATTGCCGAAAGATATACCTATGTGCCATATTTGGGATTGTTCTTTATTATGGTTTTACCTCTAAGGGCACTATATGAGAATAAACAGGGAAGGGATTATAAAAATTCTTTATTATACACCAGATTATTGACAATTCTTGTTGTCGTATTTTCAATTTTGTCATTCAATAGGGTTGCCTATTGGAAAGACGGAGATATCTTGTTTACAGATGTTATTGAAAAATATCCCAAATTTCCATATGCCTATAATAACAGAGGATTTTTATACTTTGATTATTATGCACTGAAATTCTATGCAGATAACGAAGTGAAAAAGAATGCTTACGTTGAAAAGGCATATAATGATTACACCATGGCTATTGGTCTTGACCCAACTTATGCTGGTGCTTATGCCAATCGTGCAGTATTATTGTATAATACAGGCAAGCCCCAGGCTGCTTTACAGGATTTTAATATTTTACTTACTTTAGATCCTGAAAATAAAGACGGTTTAATTGGAAGAGCAAATACACTGAGCACGCTGGAAATGTTTGAAAAAGCTTTACCTGATTATAATTCATATCTCAAAATCAATGATGATGATGCAAAAGCGTGGCTATGGCGAGGCATTGCCTTTTCAAAAACAGGAGATAATGAAAGTGCTTTGCCCGATTTTGAAAAAACCATACAACTATTGCCCGATGATTATGAGGCATACTATTGGAAAGGAATCACCCTGCATCAGTTGAAGAGGCATAAAGAAGCTGTGGAATTTTTAAGCAAAGCCATAGCATTTCAGCCGGATAATTATGAAATATACTCCTGGCGGGGTCTTGCATATTTTGAACTCAAGGATTATGATAAAGCCCTTGCAGATTTCTCAACTGCCATTGATTTGAATCCTGAAGAGCTCTCTTCATATGTAAACCGTAGTCTTTGTTATAACGAACAAGGACAGTATCAACTTGCTTTTAATGACTTGATATTTGCTGCAGAAAGAGGCATGCCAATAAGCCGGGACTATTATGAGAGTTTGGTAAGGAAGAAATAAATATCAGATATTGAATTGTTTAGTCCAATAAAAAAGCTGAAGTTGTTTTATTACTCATCTTCTTTTTTGCCTGCATTCATTAATTGTGGGGTTGCTGGTTCTGCTGTTTTTTTGTTTTGGTATTGCTTTTTATCTGATGTCATAAGTTGAGGCGTTTCCTGAACATGTTTATCAGCTTTGTTTGTTAAAGTATCATCTTTTTGTGATGTAGTTTCAGAAACTGCCAGTTTAGGCTCAGTAGTGGTTTTCTCCTGTTGAGCAAAAATCAGTTGACTTGTGAATACAAATAGTAGTATACTTATGAGAGTTTTCATGATTTCATATATTATTGAATAACAGATAAAGACATATGGTGTCCATCCAATCCGGGATTAACAATAGCATCATAAGTTCCAAGAATTCCATCTCTTTTTGCCTGTACCGAAAGAGTGTAGTTTGCCCCAATGGTTAAACCAGTTAGAACTCTTGAAAAACTACAACTCCATGGAGTGACAGTACCTGTCATATCATCATAACTTTGAATTTTAGTATTTGTACCGCCTAAAGAAGCTCCATTGTTTAACACTCTGAATTGAACAAAGGCCATTGAATTTGTGTAACCATATCCTGCCACACTGAAATTGACATATGCAGTTGTTGTAATAGCTGTAAATGTAAAAGTCATAGCTCCAATAGTTGACCAGGAAGTAGTACTTATTGTATGAGATGCAGAAAGAGAAGATCCCTGAATTAAATTAACTCCCGGAGGTCCCTGTATTCCCTGAGGTCCTTGTGGCCCCTGTGGTCCCGCTGGTCCTGCCGGTCCTGTTGCTCCTGCTGGTCCCGCCGGTCCTGCTGGTCCCGCTGGTCCTGTTGCACCTGCCGGTCCCGCTGGTCCCGCTGGTCCCTGTGGTCCTGCTGGTCCTGTGGCACCTGCCGGTCCTGGATCACCCTGTGGTCCCTGTGGTCCTGCTGGCCCCGCCGGTCCCGTTGCACCTGCCGGTCCTGTTGCACCTGTAGCACCTGTTGGTCCCTGAGGTCCTGCTGGTCCTGCTGGTCCCGCTGGTCCCGCTGGTCCTGTTGCACCTGCCGGTCCCGGATCACCCTGTGGTCCCTGTGGTCCTGCTGGCCCTGCCGGTCCTGCCGGTCCCGTTGCACCTGCTGGTCCTGCTGGTCCTGCTGGTCCTGGTGGTCCCGGATCACCCTGTGGTCCCTGTGGACCTGTAGCTCCAATTATATCACATATGTTATACCATGTTGCTGTAGGTGCCTGATAGAAAAATACACACAAAGCATCTGTATCAAAAACCATCAGTCCGTTTGCCGGATTGGTAATAGCCAGCCTTTGTGAAGTATTCATCCGGGGAATCAACATCCCCTTGTCATTCGCAACCACATCAAGCGCTGCTGAAGGATCAGGCTGAGCTCCGGTTGGATTTATGCCTACGTTATACTGCGCATTGACAGTGAGATATAAAACTGTCAAAATCAGAAGAAATAAACTTTTGAGAAAATACATTTTTTTCATAATGATGTTTATTTAATTAATGCTACGATTCCGTTTAATGTTTGAATTTTATTATTCATGTCACTGAAAATCACATACCACACATAGACATCCTGTTTGCATTCAGAATCATTGTGTGTACCGTCCCATCCATTCTCCAGATTATTACTTTCAAATATTTGTTTTCCCCATCTGTCAAATATGTAAAAGACATATTCATCAGGTTCATAACCGTTGATAAAAGGTTTGAATTCATCGTTTACTCCATCTCCGTTAGGAGAAAATGCATTGGGAACATATACATATTCAGCCTGCTCTTCACCGGAAAGAGTCCACCATGCATAGAAATTCTGAGGTGTAATTATTGGAGTGGCTACAGTTAATGCAGCTGCATTTGCATCGCCTGCTGGTCCCCAGTCGTTCCATGAATTGCCATCAGTATTGTGTCTGATAGCTTTGAGTGAATTTCTGTTAATCCCGTGAGCTGATGGAAAATCATACATGAAAGTGATATAAGCAGATGGTTTGCTGATGAATGTTGGTTCCACCAGCCAGAATCTATCAACTGTAATTGCCGGATCAAAGGGATCAAGTGATGATATTCCCGAAGGCAATGGGTAATTTGTTGTAGATGTAGGAAAAGTTGAAAAACTCATAAAACCTTCATCAGATCCTGATGTAGTGATACTCAGATTTAAATCAAGGTCATTATTTGCTGAATTTCCTGTGCCAAAAGGTATTTCAAAATTTCCGCTGCTGTTTTCAATGTTCCACAATATTATTCCTAATCCCTGATCAGGAGTGGTTTCAGAAAGAATAAAACCTGAAGAATAGGTAATGCCCTGTGGAGATGAATTATCAATGACAAAGGTGTTGGAATTAAGATCAAGAATTGCCTGCACATATAGCCTTCCGGCAACCTGACAAAAATCAGTCTGAAGTACCTTTCGACTGTTTTGTATATTCAGGTTTTCAAATCTTGTGGATGTGGTTCCCGAAATATTCTGAATTGCAGATCCGTTGAGAATTACTTCTCCGTCGGGAGCTGTTTCAATGTTGATGAATACTTCATTTGCTGAATTATTAATGAAATCACGGTTGACTACCATCTTTCCATCAATATCCACAAAACCATCCTGACCTCCGGTTTGATTGATGTAATTGCCACCAATCACGAGCCAGGCTCCCTGATTAATTACAATACCATTGCCATTATTAACAACATTTTGTGAATTAAGCTGTGAGAGTGATAATGAAAAAACTGCAAGCATGAACAATGCTTGCAAAATGGAGTAAAATTTTCCCATAAATAAATTTTTTCTTTTCCTTTGACTTACAAATGTAACACATGTCTAACAATCGGTTGTTAATATAAGTTAAAAAGTGTTAAAATAGTGTTAATTTGGGGTCTTGTTGGATATGCCCGAGAAAATGCAAATCATCTGCAAGTATATTTTATTAACGAAACAATTAGACACTCATCCTCTTAAACAGAATCAGATTTGTATTTGCAAAGAACTTATAATCAATTAATTCCGAAATTTTTAAATCGTTCGTTGAGTTTGTTTTCCAGCACGTAAATAATGATATATTGTGCACTTTCTTCAGTATATCCAGAGTTTTTAATCAAATTCTCAATAATGCGGTTTACTGTTTTTTTCAATTTTGTTTCAAATTTATTGAAGGTTTGAGTATTGTATGCCTGAACACATCTTTTGAAATGATCATTATTTTCGAAAGGAGCCAACACAGACTCCTTCAGATTATCCTGATATTTTCTCAGCAAAGCCAAAAACTGCTCGGTTTGCTCGATTGGAATATCATTCATTCTGATTTCTTTGGTGAGAGTTTGTGTAATATAAGTGAGATGTTCCTGTGTTCGCAGCTTTTCAATTACCTCAATATCAGTAGTGTCACCGTAAATAAATGGTTCAATTGAGTTGTAAAATTCATCATTTAGTTCAAATACATCACCCGTGTAATGTGAACGAACATTTTCTCCTTTTTCAAAATTCAAAGCGTAGAGATAATTTTTCAAATCTCTTTTCATTTTGGTTTCATTGTAAAAATAGACTGCATCCTTTAGTTCGTCAAGTATATTGTATTCATAAAGATTAAACAAAGCATCAGAAAACTTTGCAGGGATGGCATTTTTCAGGGAGCTTTCGTTTCTGATAAACTCCATAATTTGCAACATGTTGATTTCCTGAGTTTTCAGGTCATATTTGGAGATAAATTTATTAAACAGATTCAGAGATTGTCTTCCAGAAATTCCGGATTTTCCTTCAAATTCAGTGTCTGAAATGATACGCTTTCGTGTTTCTTTTTTAAAATTGGAAATATCAGCATCATCCAGCCATTTGGGAATTTTTCCAATGTATAGTTCCATTTTGAGCAACAAAAGATTTTCGTCAATATAGTTTTTATATTTTTCAGGTGTTTTCAGCCAGTTATCAAACACCGTTGTGTTTGTCAACATACGACTGCTGATAATAAGTTTTGCAAAGTTTGTTAGTGTTCTTGGCATAAAAGCATCAATAACTTTGTTGCCAAATTTATGTTGCCATATACTGACTTCAGTAGTATAGTCAAGTACATAAGGAATTCGAATTGTTACAATTCTGTCTTTAAATGATTGCACATTTTCATAAGTTGAAGTATCCTCGGGATTAATCACTCCCAGAAACAAACTTCTGATTCGTTCTTCAATATGATTTACTTTATGAACTCCGTCACTTACAATTCCGTGAAGGTTCATAAGGCGTTCCTTGTTTTTATCTTTAATGTCCATAAGGGCAAGGATCCCGTTGTTGGTATAGGCCAGATAGGAGTGAAGATAGGATACTTCATCAGTGCTAAACAGTCTGTTGAGGTTTTGCTGCAATTCTCTGTTTTCAATAGCTCCAACCACAGGAGGATCTCCGGGATTGAAAATACTAACTCCCTTTCCGAAATGCCGGCTGAATTCCATTCTCCTTGCATACACACGTTTCATAACCTGAGATGATTCTTTGTAAACAGTCATCAATTGATTGAACATCCCTCTGCAAAAGGCACAGGGTGTTTGCTTAAATACCCATTCAAACTCTTTACTGTTATTGAGTTTTTGTTTGAATTCTTTATTCTGAATGAGTTCTTCAAGAAAAGATTTTCTCAGGTGAACAGGAATAAGTGTAATTGGATGGTCATTGTTGGGGCATGAAATTACAAGTTCATTCAAATCAGTTGTTTCGCCTGAAATATTATACCCTGGCAAATCATTCAATTTTAAAACCCAGGCAATTTTAAACATGGCCCCTTCGGGAGATTGTGTGTAAAGTTCAAATTTTTCCAAAAGATTATTTAAAAAAGTACTCTTTCCGCTTCCCGGAGGTCCTTCAAAAAAATAAATCTGATTGTTTTGTACACCCTTTTTAAATGAATTGACAACACTCATAAACCGGTTGGCAAATATTCTGTCTGCATAAAATGGTTCAGTGCATCCATCCACCAAAAGATTGTTCATCTGGTAGTTCAGAAAACCTGCTGAATCTTTAGTCACCGGATATTCATCAAACCCTTCAGGGACATCATGATTGACCATATCAAAAAACAGCTGAAAAATATCTCTGAATGTTTTTTCAGGTTTGTGTGATGCACGAAACAAAAACTGATCAAAAGGCATGAGTGTTTCTATCCTCGTATTATGGATTTGTTTTCCATAGGTTGCAATGAGGTTTTGCACATCATCAAGCGATTTTTGTCTGTCATTATTTTTTTTCAGAGGATTATTCATTTTTTGAATTGTTTAAATTTCAATTCGTGAAATCTGTTTGTTTTTGCATGTGTATAGCACGCGTCTTTCATCTAGCTTTACCTTACCTGGATTTGACTCATCCTTCACTCTTATTACATCAGAAGTTTCCAGTTGAACCTGTGAGCCCCAGAGAAATTCAATACCAATGAGCACGTCAGGAATAAAATCTTTTACCAATTGTTTGCCTTCAAACTGATGCACCAGATACAGATTTTTTTCTCCTGTTTTATCAGCATCAACTTTAATTAAAGGAGGATGGTAAAGACTGTCAAGCAACATTTGTTTATAGTCTTCAGCTTTGCGGCTTTTTATGTAATATTCAATCAGCCCGTTATCTTCATTCATCCTTTTTCCAACAACAAATAAATTGAATTTGTTTATAAAGTTTTGATCTACAAAGGTGTTGATAAATGTAAAATCAGAAAATTCCTTTCTAATATTAAAAATTGTTTCTTGACCCTTGCCCGTTTTACTGTCAAAAGCTTCTTTTTCAGTAGCATTTGTCATTCTTTGAAAGTAGTGTGAAAGTTTTCCTTTTTCAGCCAGTTCTTCAATGTAATAAAACATTCTCAGCCCAATGGCATAGGGGTTTAGTCCAATGCGACTGATTGATGTCACTCCGGCATTTACTCTTGCATAATCGGCTTCATGACCTGATATTCTTTTGTCACCAATGAAAAGCTTGTCATGCCAATAGCTTGCCCAGCCTTCATTCATAATTTTTGTTCTGATTTGAGGAGCAAAATAAAAAGCTGTGTTACGGATGATAGTCATCACTTGCTGCATCCATTTGTTTTCTTCACGTTTTAGAAATGGACTGTTGTCACGGATATACATGAGAATATCATCAAAAGATGAGGCATCAGGCTGATATTTTGCAAAAAGCGAATCAAATTCAGGATATTTGTTTTGAACCTCAGAGAAAAACATTGTTCTGCCCACATCACCATGATTATCAACAAGTTCATTGTAAAGGTCTTTCTGTCTGTTGAGTTCTGTGATTGAAACTTTGGCAAAATCCTGAAGGAAAGTATTGAAAAAATACACAACTTTGTTGTCAGGCTCCATGCCTTGAGGGTAGGAGAGACGGCTGAGTAAATTGAAATACCCTATGATATTATCAATGCTTCTGGAAAATTCAATAATATAATCAACCCATCTGCCATGCTTGCTTCTCAGTGATTCAATCAGTCTTTTGTCGGCAAGTGCCACACCCACAAAATCATCATTCCATGTGTGTTCAAAAAGCTGATTGTTTTGAAAAAAATCAATATGACCAATCACATGATAAAAGATCATAATGTTTAGCCAGTCTGGATTGTTGTCATTATAAAATGAAATGGCAGGCCTGCTATTGATTACAGTTTCGTATGGATTGGCAGGATAAAGTTTGTATTTTCCTTCTCCCTGAAGAACTTCAACATCATGCACCCAATAGTCGTATAAAGTAGGAATCATCACCTTTGGAGACAATTTAATCATGTCTTTGTTGGTCACAATATATTCTAAGGTTTCGTCAAAGAATGAAAGTCCTGCCTTTTTTGCCCTGGCCTTACATTCTTCCATAATAATTTTTGTTCTTTGGTCTATGAGATACATAATTAGCTCACAATTTTCTTAATACTTTCAATCAAATCTTTTTCCTGAACAGTGTCTGCCTGAAATGCATCAATTTTAATGTACTCAGGTTTTTTTTGTAGTAATCCGGTTTTTTCAGTGTTTTTTTCCACATTGGTTTGTCCACCACCCGACCATGAGTTTTTGGCTACAGAAATACCGATACGGTTGGTAATATTACAAAGTCGTTCCAGTAAATCGCCATATTCTTTACCGTCTTCATCCCAGTCATCTCCATCAGTTCCATAAAATATATAAATATTGTAATCTCTTGTGAGATTTTCTTCCATTATAATCTTTTCGGTTAGTTGAAATGCAGGAGCTACACGTGTTCCACCGGCCACCTGCAACTGATAATAAGTGTGAAAATCAGGAACTTCTTTTGCTTCTGTGTCGTGCAGGATAAAACGAGTGATGACATTGTTTTTGTACTGATACATGAGCCAACTGTAGATAAATAAATGCATTGTGGTTACTGCCTCAGTGGGCTTTCCCTGCATGGAACCTGAATAATCTCTGAGAAAAAATACCACTGCCTGTGTTTCAAAATCCTTTTCCTGTGACATAATGCGATACACCAGATCATCCGGACCCATCATCAGGTCTTCTGTGTTAACAGGTTCTCCAGGTTGGATTCGCCCCAGCAAAATGTTGGTTTGAATAATACGTTTCATGGTTGCCTTTTTCTCAAGCAATTGTCCAAAACGTCGGTTAATATCTGTCAGTTCATAAGTGAATTTTGAAAAAGCACGCTTTTTTCCTTTATCTTTCAAATTGGGAAGCTGAAATTTTTCTGTAAGAATCTTGCCCAAATCATAAGCGCGTGATGTCATTTCATGATCAGATCCATCACCCTGTCCTGCTCCCTGCCCTTCGCCTTCACCTTTTTGAGGCTGAGACTGTTGCTGTCCGATAACTTCACCCTCTTCTCCTTCTCCCGATCCACCGGTTTGCTGCTCATCATCTTCTGTAATACTGTCATCATGATAAAACTTTGGTTCTGTGGTTGTTGGAACAATAACAACTTTTGATTTGTTCTTGCCGGTTGGTTTCATCAGTTTTCCAAGCCTGATTCTTCGGGGAAACCCATCATCTTCACGTTTTTTGTCTCTGTCCAGCAATTCTTCAAGCGTTTGAAGTGAAGTAACAGGAGAAGTAACAGGTGAAAATCCCGGCAGCACATCCCAATCTGTCAGTGTATAAATCATGTTTTCATCATTGAGTCTGTGGGAAGGCGTATTGCTTTCAGCATTATTCAATTGATGTGTTTCAATCTCAATAATCCTGCGCTGCTCCGGAGACAGATTTTCTGAATGATATGGTTCAGATTGTTTGTTCATTGAATACTCTCTTTTATTCTCGTCACTAAAACTCTAACTGGCATCATCCTGTGTACAGAAATACTCAATTGTTTTCTGAGCACAAGTTTGACAATAACCCAAACGTTCGGTCATTGTAGTAAGCATGCGGTTATATAATCTCTGATTTTCTTCATTAGAACGGTTGGCAAGGGCGCCCACAAGACTTCCTGCCCCTGCAATATCACTCTTTAGCCTCACATCGGTTACTGCTTTGACAAGGTCATTGTTATCCATGAAATTGTAGTTTGAATCAGTAATCATTTTCTGTCCATAGATTTTTGTAATGGTTGTTCTGAAGCTTTGTTTTTGTTCGTTGTTTTTTAATCCCAACCTTTCTTCAACACTGTTGATAAATGTTTCATCTATTTTTATGGCAACAAGTTTCTTTGTTTGGGGATCCTGATATGTCCACATTTTGTCAGGTCCGAGATTTTTAGCGTCAATACCAATAACCATGTTCACATAATTCATCACATCTTTATGAATGGCATTGGGCTCATCCATGTATGCATTGAAAATTTCTGTCATGATATTTTTTCTGTGAATTGTTTTGGCAGTTTTCAGATCTTCAAAATATTTAATCCTGTCGTTGGGGTCATGAACATAATCAAGAATTATTTTTTCAATTGAAGGGAAAATATCTCCTGCATACATGCATTTTCCTTCCTGAGTTTCTGATTGTTCAAGCAGTATTTGAATTGCTCTACCCAGATTTCTGTGTCCCAATCCTTTTTGTCCAAATCTTCTTGTAATGTCAGGGTCTGTATTCAGGTCGCTAATCACTTCAGCAAGTGTTCTAATACTCTTTTCACCGGCCACATCACCTGCTGCCAGCTGCATCATTTCAACAGGTGTAAGTTTATCATGACGAGGCATACGTGAAAGTACAAAAGAAGTAGAAAGTGCACTGTTCAGATTGGGGTCAATATGTAGTTTTTCGCCTGTAAATGTCGTTTTGTCAACTCCTCCAAGGGCAAACCCTGTGAGTTCTTTCTGCAGGTGCAGGTTAGTAACATGAGACATATAAGTGAGTCTGCATCTGTCAACAATGGGAGCTTGTTCCTTCTCTTCAAGAAAACGTCCAAATTCAGCATTATTACTGGTGGCAACTATCAAAGTATCAAGTGGCCACTTGAATCCTTCAATTTCAATGGTGCGGTTTTGAATAACTCCAAGATAAACCTGAACAAGGTCACGTTTGTTTTTGAAAATTTCATCGGCAAAATGAATACCACCACCTGCTACACGTGCAAGGGCACCTCGTCTCAAATCAAAACGATATGGATTGTCTGTGTCTGTGATATGAAGAAGTCTGGAAATTGACTCCTCTCCAAGCAAATCAACGGCTGATGAGGTGATTTTATCCTTTGCAGCATATTTGCCTGTGAGTGTTCCTCGTGATTCGCTTACAGGGACTTTAATGATGTCAACAAACTCACTCAGTGCTTTGTTGTAATCCCCATTACAGTGTTCCAAAATCTGATGCCAGATATAGTATGAACAAGCTCCAAGAGGACGATAACTTTTATAAAATTGTTCAATTTGCTTTGGTTTTGCTCCGCATGATGCTATAAAATCCATTCCTGAGTTTTTGTCTTCGCCCAGATTCATGGCTAGAATCATCGGATCTTCGTAGGTTTGTGATTCTATCGTTGTAATTTTACCGTATTTTCCTACTTTGTCAAGATTTTTAAACCTGAAAGTAAATCTATTATTCTCAGGAAGAAAAGTGAAATTTCGATAGAGTGTTGACAAAAAATCAACAAAATATGTTTTTCCGTTTCCAGGTTCTCCAATGAGTACAAAGGCCATTTCGGAAGATGAACCTCCCTCTGCAGCATCTTTTACAAAGGAAACAAAACTGTTGATTTCATCATACATTCCAATAATGTGCTTTTGACCATCTCTGAATACACCAAAATCATAAGTGCTGCGACCGTTTACAATTACTTTTCTGATTTTTTCCGAATCTCCAAGTATCATTCTTGATACAGACTGAAATACATTTTCAAAATGAAGTTTTCCGTCAACAACTTTTTTAACATGCTGCTGAAGAGAATTTTGTGCCAGATTTCTTGTCCCTGTTTTTGTAGCTTTTGCGTTCATAAAACAATGAATTTAAATTTTTTCTAAAAGTAGTAATTTTTTTGAAACTGATTGGGGTAATATTAAAATCTTTGCAACTGTTGAAACAGAAGCTCCAAAATCCACAAAAATGTTTTTTGGTGTAATTCTGTGTTTTTTCCGAGCAGTAGGCTTCTCTACGGGAAAGGGATCACGATGTGAAGTGTTTTGGTGGCAGAAAAAATCCGAAAACTTAGCCACAGTAGTTCGACGGGTGCCACAGTGAGCCCGCCGAACTGCTCACTACAAGCACCACAAAAGCTCTAAAATCCACAGAAAATTCTTTGGTGTAATTCTGTGTTTTGGTGCTTTGGTGGCAGAAAATGACCGCAATTATAGTCGCTAAGTCACTAATAATCAAGGTTTCACTAAGAATAATAATCGCGCTTGTGTACTGGTGGCAGAAAAAAAAATGATATTACTCTTGTGTTTGAAAAAAAGTCCCTCAACTCAGGTTGCAATTTTCTTCACAGCAATCTGCAAATTACTTTTTTTGGCATAACCACGTCTGAATTTCAATGGCTCAGGCTGTTGCTTTTTGTATTCATCAAGCATGTCCTGTTGAAAATATCTTGAAAATATGGGAATGGGACGTTCATATTCTCCATAAATATTCACCTGCCATTCATCTTTGTTGAAATATTTATATGGCATTCCTGAGTCATCCTGTAAAATAAAATTTCCTTTATCAAGGATAAGCTGTTTGATTGTCTCAAAAAACGGATCGTGTAAAAGATAGGATGCAGATTTTATATACACTGCACAGTTTGGGTCAATACCTTCAAGATACGCCACCACGTTTTCATTGCGTGAAAGATATCCGTCGCTGATGTCTATTGAAAAATAAACCAGCTTCTGTACTTTTGGATCATTTTCATTACGGAAAAGAATCTCCACGCCTTTTTGAAATTTCTGATTGGGAGCAAAATTATTAAACAAACTATCATATTCCAGACTACCATTATCTCCAAATTTAAAAGGTTTGATACTGATAATTTTTTTGCCGGCACGTGCCATAAAAATCAATAATACAGGAGCTGCACCATCCACTTCTCTGCTTGACAAATCCACTTTCATGGAATGTGTTCTGAAAAAGCTCAGATAAATAATGTGATAAATGCTTTGCTCATACATTTTGAAATAATCATTCAGTTCAGTTTCAGGCACTGAAAGTGGATTGGGAAGAGATCCGGGAGGTTCAAGTCCAAAAAAGATGTATTCTTCCATATCAGGAAAAAACACATCTGCATTGATGAAATCAGGACCACTGAAAGGATAAAATAATGTGTTATATTGCTGATTAACAAGTCTCATTTCTTTTTCTATCCATGGTGTGATATTGCTGTCAACATCATTATAAAACATGTCCCATTTTTCATCCATGCGTTGTTTGAATTGCTGCCACTGAGTGGTTTGGCTCAGTTCAAATAATTCACTTGAAGTGTCAACTTGCAATCCGGCAATAAACATGGCAATGTCAGTGATTTGTTGGTTGTAGCTAACGTCTTGAATTACAGGGTCTTCTGTTGTTGCTGTGTCGTCTGTATGCTTGGCTTTCTGAGAACAGCGGTTGCACGATGTGCTGATAATCAGCAAACTCATAATGCTGATGCCAAATAAAGAAATGATGTTATGCTTCATAATTTATGTTTGTTTTAGTTTTCTGTTAAGTAAATGATTGATGAAATATAGAAGCAGACCGCTGAATACAGTTGCAAGCCCGAGTAGTGATTCCGTTGTTTTTTCTGTGAGCAGGAAGAATAATGTCCAGCTCATAATTACAAGAAAAAGGATTGGGACAATGGGATAACCAAAAGTTTTGTATGGTCTTTCAATATTTTTGTAGCGCAATCTGTGCACAAAAATTCCAGCCACTGCAAGAAAAGTGAATAAATTCAGAGTGAAACCCGTATATGTGAGCACAGCCTCAAATGAACCTGTGATAATCATAATCAGACTGATAAAGGATTGCACAAGTATGGCATACACAGGGATACTTTTTTTGTTTTTCAGAGAAAGAAATTGCAGAAGTTTGTAGTCTTCGCCCATAACCTGAGATACACGTGGTCCAACAAACACCATTGAGCTTATTGATGAAACGAGCAGAAATGAAATGAGCATTCCCATAATATCTCCTCCTGTTTTTCCGAAAATATGAAAAGCAGAAATATAACCCACATCAACCTGAGCTTCCATTTCATTCACTGGCGCCGTAAGAAGGAATGTATAATTGAGAAGTACATATAAAATTGTGACAATGATTGTTCCCAAAAACAATGATTTTGGTAGAAGTTTGGCAGGATTTTTAATTTCGCTTGCAATGTAGGATGAGGCATTCCATCCAGAATATGCATAGGTAACATAGATGAGAGAAACTGCAAATGCAGGACTGATAATTTCGTTCCAGCTGACAGAGTCAGGGATAAGTGTAATATTCTGATAAAATGGAGTGATAAGAAATCCGCAGAAAATGAAAACAATAATCAGCAAAACTTTAAAAATGGTAAAAATATTCTGAAAGCGGCTTCCCTGTCTCACATCCCATGAATGGATTGCAGTAATAACCAACAGAGTAGAAATGGCAACCCATACAGATGAAAGCTCAGGAAATACTTTGTTTGTATATGTGCCGAGAGCCATACTTGCCAATGCTACGGGGGCTGCAAATCCAACGGTAATAGAAATCCACCCGGCCAAAAATCCAATAACGGGGTGATATATTTGTGTGAGGTAATTGTATTCTCCACCTGAACGAGGCATAGCAGCTCCCAGTTCGCCATATACCAGCGATCCGCATAGTGCAATAACTCCTCCAAGAAGCCATAAAAATATAATAGCAAAAGGAGTTTTTATGCCCATGAGCTGAAATCCCAGTGAAGTGAACACACCAGTTCCAATCATATTGGCAATAACAAATGAAGTGATAGTGAATAAACCCAGTTTTACAGCTGTATTTTTTAGGTCTTTGCTCATTATGTTTTTGAATAAGTTTGCAAAGTAAATTGAAAAAAATATTTTGAGCAAACTTATTTTATTATGGCAACATCACGACTCAATAGTAAATCGTTTTCTTTTATTCAATCCCCCTGAAAAACCTCATAATATTATCCACTTCTGATGCCCAGTATTCGTAATCATGCCCTGCTTCGGGAAGATGAAGCTCAGTTTTCAGACTGGGATTGTGTTTCTTAAGAGAATCGTAAAATAATTGAGACTGAGAATAAGGTGTTACTTTGTCAGATAATCCGTGTCCCAAATAAATTGGAGTTTGCATTTCAGAAATTCGAAATACAGGGTTTTCAATGGTTGTCCATCTTTCAGGAAACTGGTTGTATGGTCCCCAAAATCCCTGATGCACTCTGTCGTTTGGTATGGCCGACTGGTCAAAATCGCCTGAAAGTGCCGCAGCACCTGTAAACAACCATGGCATTTGCTGACAAACCATTGCCACACCTCTTCCACCAGTTGATAAACCCACAATAAAATTTCGTTCACCATCTACAAGCAGACACATTTTCTGTAGCTCTGGTATAACAGTCTCTGTTAGCCACAAAAGTCCGGGAAATACTGAATAATCAGGTCTTGTTTCAGGATAAATATTTGTATGAAAGTTGCTTTTTCCCATGTGAGGCATCACAACACAATAGCCATCTTCAATGGCATGACTGCAGAGTTTTGTTTTTGTACACCAGTCATCAGCCGGAAAATTCCATCCATGAAGTAGAAGAAATGTGCCTTTTTTTTCATCAGGTGTGCATAATTTTACGCTCACATCATGTTCGCTAATTTGAAATGTTGTATCTGAAACAGGCAACATCTTGGTGCAGGTGTATTTAGTAGTATCTTTAGCCAAAATTTCATCATCCGGTTTTTCAGTATCCTTAGGATTGCATCCATACATCGCAACTAAAAAACTAAAAAAATAAAAAATTACATTTTTCATAATAAGCTAATAAGGTTACATTCTTTTTTGGTTTGCATTGTGCTTTTTTATTAAAACTTTCATGATAAAACAATAAAGTTTGTTTTTACAGGATTATCTTTTGGCAAAAATAAAAAAAAAGCCCTTCGGCAAACCGGGGGGCTTTTTGAATAAAAAATTTTATGCAAAATGTTTATTCGGGATGAATTGCTTCAACCGGGCAAACATCAGCGCAAGCACCGCAATCTGTGCAGATTTCGGGATCAATTTTGTAAATGGGACCTTCTGCAATAGCTTCAACTGGACATTCATCAATGCAGGTGCCGCAAGCAGTACAATCATCTGTAATTACGTAAGCCATGATTTTTATTATTTTGTGTTTGTGCTGCAAAAATAGAAAAAAACTCAAAACAGAAACATATTTATTTACAAAAAATGAAATTTATAGTAATTTTAAATAAGGGATTTTGTAATGAAACTCAGACAGAGAAATAAATAGAATAGATAAATATAATTCCATTTACCATAGGAGTGGTTTAAATTTTTTTTTAGTTATTAACATATTGATAAATATTCGTTAAAAACTTGCAAAATTTTTTTTCATAAAAAGTCAGGGATATTATAGAAACCTATAATTTTGCCAAAATAATTAATACTTCAATAATAATGAGTAAAGATAAACTTATCAAAGAGAAACCCACAGTTGAAAAATCAGCGATTGTGGTTAAGTTTGTTGGTGATTCGGGTGATGGTATGCAGTTGTCAGGAACATTGTTTGCAGAAACAGCAGCATTGTCCGGAAATGATCTTGCTACATTTCCTGATTTTCCGGCAGAAGTGAGAGCACCACAGAACACAGTTGCAGGTGTTTCAGGATTTCAGCTTCAGTTTGGACATGAAAAAATTTATAGTGTAGGAGACATGTGTGATGCACTTATTGCTATGAATCCTGCATCATTAAAATCAAATTTGAAATGGGCAAAGGATGGTGCATTAGTTATTACAGATTCAGATGCATTCAATGAAAAAACCATTGAAAAAGCTGGTTATACAACGAATCCACTTGAAGACGGAACATTAGAAAAGTATAATATTATTAAAGCCCCAATTACCACATTAACCAAAAAGAGTCTTGAAGGGATGGAAGGTGTTGATAATAAACAGGCTTTGCGATCAAGAAATATGTTTGTTTTGGGAATGTTGTATTATATTTTTGATAAACCACTCAAACATACATATGAGTTTTTTGAAATTAAATTCAAAAAAAATCAGTCTGCACTCAACTCCAACAAGGTTGTACTCAAATCGGGATATGATTATGCTGAAACTGTTGAGGCGATTCATCAGACTATCACAGTTCCCAAAGCACCAATGGTGAAGGGACGCTACAGAAATATTACAGGAAATGTAGCAGTTGCATGGGGATTGATGGCTGCTGCCGAAAAATCACGAAGACATTTGTTTCTTGGGTCATATCCAATCACACCAGCCACAGAGATTTTGATGGAGCTTTCTAAGCATAAAAGTTTAGGAATCAGAACATTTCAGGCAGAAGATGAAATTGCGGGAATTTGTTCTGCAATTGGAGCCAGCTTTGCCGGTGCGTTTGCTTGTACAACAACATCAGGACCGGGGCTTTCGCTCAAATCTGAAGCAATGGGTTTAGCAGTGATTACTGAATTACCACTTGTTATCGTGAATGTACAAAGGGGTGGCCCTTCAACAGGATTGCCAACAAAGTCTGAACAATCAGATTTATTGCAGGCACTGTACGGAAGAAATGGAGAAGCTCCTATGATTGTGATGGCTGCTTCTACTCCCGTGGATTGTTTCTATGCTGCTTTTGAAATTTCAAAACTTTCTCTTGAACACATGACACCTGCCATATTGCTCACAGAAGGTTATCTTGGCTTTGGTTCGGAATTGTTTAGAATTCCCAAAATGTCAGAACTTCCAGATATTAAACCTCCTTATGCCAATCCTAAAAAATCTTACAAACCATACGAAAGAGATCCTGATACACTTGCACGATATTGGGCAATTCCGGGAACTCCGGGTCTGAGACATAGAATTGGTGGGTTGGAAAAGACAAATATTGATGGTGTCGTTTCTACTGATCCCCATAATCATGAATTGATGGTGAAACTGAGAGAAGAGAAAGTGCTGAAAGTGGCTGATAAAATTCCTGATCAGGAAGTGTATGGGAGTAAAGATGATGAATTACTTGTTGTTACATGGGGTAGCACACTTGGTGTTGTGCGAAAAGCAATTGAAGAAGCCAGAGCCGAAGGACAAAAAATTGCACACACTCATTTCAGATACATCTATCCTTTACCAAAAAATACTGAAAAATTACTCTCTCAATACAAAAAGATTCTTGTGTGTGAATTGAATAACGGACAGTTTGTTAAATACTTACGTATCAGTTTGCCACATATACCCTACAAACAGTTCAATAAAGTGCAGGGACAACCTTTCAATATTAAAGAATTAAGAGAGCAGTTTACACAAATTTTAAAGGAGAAATAGTCATGGAACAAGAATCTATCAATAATACAATCGGCAGAGCAGCAGGTACATTGACAAAAGAGGATTTTATCAGTGATCAGATGGTGAAATGGTGTCCTGGATGCGGAGCACATTTTATACTCAATGCTGTTGAAAAAGTGTTTCCTCAAATTGGATATAAACCTGAAAACTTTGTTATTGTTTCAGGTATCGGGTGTTCTTCAAGATTTCCATATTATGTAAATACATATGGTTTTCATGGAATTCACGGACGTGCACATGCAATTGCATCTGGTGTAAAACTTGCCAATCCGGGACTCAGTGTTTGGATTGCTACAGGTGACGGTGACTCTATGGCCATTGGAGGTAATCATTTTATTCACATCATTAGAAGAAATATTGATGTGAATATTCTTCT
Source organism: uncultured Bacteroidales bacterium (assembly GCA_964526285.1). Classification (GTDB taxonomy): domain Bacteria; phylum Bacteroidota; class Bacteroidia; order Bacteroidales; family DTU049; genus CAYMAZ01. Next base: position 53,978 of record CAZGIW010000007.1, read on the forward strand.
GTTCAATAACCAGATTTATGGACTTACAAAAGGACAGTATTCTCCTGCTTCTCCAATGGGAAGTGTGACTAAAACATCACCTTACGGAACAATTGAAAATGCTTTTAATACAGGAAATCTCGTACTCGGCGCACAGGGAACTTTTTTTGCACGTGCCGTGGATAATAATATTCCTCTCATGACAAAAATTATGTTCCAGGCTGCAAAACATGATGGAACATCAGTTATGGAAATCATGCAAAACTGTATAGTTTTCAATGATAAGGCTCATGCTGCAATTACAGATAAAGAATTCAGAGATGAAACTCAACTCATATTGGAACATGATAAGCCAATGATTTTCGGTAAAGAAAAAAATAAAGGAATTGTCATTGACGGAACACAATTGCGTGTTGTGGAAATTGGCAAAAACGGAGTTACAGAAAGTGATATCCTGGTGCACGATAAATATTCACAAGATCCTGGGATTCACAGAATGCTTGTAAGGATGGCTCCACCTGAATTTCCAATGGCATTAGGTGTTATCAGATCTGCCTTTGCTTCAACTTATGATGATTTGATGATTGAACAAATCAGTCAGCAACGTCAGGCAGGAAAAATCAGATCAATGGAAGACCTGCTCAATAGCGGTGATACCTGGGATATGTAGAGAACCTGTTGTTTAATTATTAATGTTTAATTCTTAATTCTTAATGATTAAGGAATGATTAAATCATTACAGATTCGTCATTGGCTGACTAGTAGTTCGCTGATTCGTCCCCAGCCGTAGGCTTCACTTTCCCAAGCCAAAGGCTTCCCTTTGGGATAGGGATCACCATGGGACGGGATAGGAATCACGATCCCGAAGGGACAAGTCGGGATAATTAGTAGAAGCATCCGCTAGTTTAAATTAATGAAATAAACAAAACTCGTTCAACCCTCAACAACAATCTTCCTAAACGCTTCTCCTCTTTCTTCAAAATTTTTAAACTGGTCATAACTTGATGCCGCAGGCGAAAGTAAACAAATTTCATCCTTCGCAGTTAACGAAATTGCATGTCTAACACTTTGTTCAAATTCCTGATGATAAAAAAGATGCTTATTGTGGGTGCGTTTGTGGGTTTCTTCATACATTCTCAATCCTGCATCACCGTAAAAACAAATTGTATTCACATTGCCAGAAAAAATCTGAGTTAGAAATTTATCATAGGGCAATCCTCTGTCCATTCCTCCAAGAATAAGAGTCGTAACAGGATTAAGAGCCTCTATGGCAGCAAGTGTTGCCTCAGGAATAGTGGCAATGCTGTCATTGTAAAAAATTCTGCCACTTTGTGTTACGATTTTTTCCATTCTATGGGGCAAACCAATGAATGTTTTAAGCCCTGTATGTATTTCGTCAATATTCAGGTTCAGAAAATGACAGGCACAAACAGCTGAAAGACAATTAGATACATTGTGTTTCCCTTTAAGCTGCAATTCATCCACACAAATCACTTGCTTCGTTTTTTCATTCCTGTGACAAATAATATTGTCTTTAACAAAAGCACCGATGAGTCCATGATCACGCAGCGAGTAATGCAAAATATCAGCAGGGGTATGTTCAAACGTAGCCATAACCTCATTTTCATCATTATTGAGTATGATGCAGTCATGCTTCTTCTGATATTTGAAAATATTTCTTTTCGCATTGTAATATCGTTCATTATCAGGATAATAATCCAGATGCTCAGGGAAAAGATTGAGCAAGATAGCAACTTTTGGAGCTGAAGAAATGTATTGTAACTGATGTGACGATACTTCAAATACCGCATAATCAACAGACTGCAGTTGTTCTATCACATCAAATGGAGGAATACCAATATTTCCTGCCAGGGGAATATTGTTGTATTTCACATTCAACATATGAGCAATAAGTGATGAGGTGGTGCTTTTTCCTTTGGTTCCAGTAATGGCAACAATCTTTTGTCCAAAATGCCGGAAAATAAAATCTGTTTGTGAACTTATTTTTACCTGTGGCGGAACTACAGTGCCGAACAATGGAATACCTGGTGAAATAAAAATATAATCTGTTTTGTTGAAAATATTCAGATAATCTTTTCCCTCAAGTATCTCAATATAAGCATCATTATTCAATAACTGATTTGAAATGGCATTGGGGTTTTGATCTGCAATAACAAGTTTCAAATCAGGGCAATACTTGCGAATAAGCATATATGTAGATTTCCCTTCGCGACCAAAACCAAGGATTCCCACATGCCTGTATGGTGCAAATTCCTGTTTAAACAGTTCTGACAAATTCTCTAAGCTGTTCATACAAGTTTGTTGTTAAATAATGTTGATTATCAAATTGTTCCATGATTATATTAAAAAAACTCTCTTTGCTGATTTCACAAAATAGTTCGTTTTTCATATAGTGTGCAAGCAAAACCGGAAGATTTTTATCAGAATAATGTTGTTTTATGGCAAAACTCAGTGCCAGATTAATTTCATCAGGTGTGCCTACACATTCAAATGGTTTCACCTCAGCTTTGCCGATGAGTTGATCAAAAACATGAAGTAATTTTTCATTGTTAAAAATATCATAACCAAAAATTATGTTCACTTTTTTCGGTCCCATGAACGGCAGCATGATGATTGCAGTAAAAAGGCATTTGGAACATTGACCGCACCAAATATTTTGTTTACTTCCGGTATTGCAGCTTCTGAATAAGTGGTGATACTTGTCAAACCGGCTGAATACATGTGCTATCTGCAACTCTGAAAGAGGTCTGAGTATGCTGAAGTAATTCATTTGAGGATGGAGATACTGATGAACATATGATTTGAAATCGCTTTCAAACTCAAATGATTTTGAGTATTGATGGTTAATATTGGTGCCCGGAACGGTTGCTTCATTTGCACTTGATTCATTACTTAATGCTACGTTTGATATCCCTGTAGCGCAGGAAACAATAAGAGAGTGAAAAGCCAAAAGAGATGAAAACGGGGTATGACCATTGAGATAGCCCTGGTCATTCAGTTTGAGCAGAAGTGGGTCTATTGTTCTTTCAATAATGAAACAATCAGATATTGGTATTTCTGCAGCTTCAACAGAGTCAGTCATTGCTTTTCGCGGATTGACCAGCATGGGTTTGACAGTATAATCAGCAGATTTAAGAAATTCAAGACTTACAACAGAATCTTTACCTCCGCCCACGGGCACAATATGTGTATCATTTTCAGAAAAACAACATTCAACAGGTTTTAAAGCATTTTCAGACTCACATTGAATTTCCATAAATTCTTTCGGGTCAGCATGAATTGAATTTAACCAGAAAAATTCACCCAGTCCCTGAAAATACAATTTTTTCCACCATTGTATCTGTGTATTATCAAGCAGAAATGGTTTTATTAGTACTTTTTTTGTGCAAAATGCCTTCCAGTAGCTGATGAGTTCAACCATACCCACGTGAAATAAAAGAATTTTGATATCTTCATTATTAATATGTGTGCAACTTTTTAGAAAGAAAGTTGTTTTTGGTTTAAAGAAAAATGTATTATCAACAGAAAACCGGAAAATAACATGAATGGAATTACCGTTAATATGATAATCAAAGCCTTCAAATGAAAAAATTTGGTATTTTTCTCTGAGACTAGTATATTTGTCAAAATTTTCCTGACGATTCATTGAAACGGTATAATTTTTGAAAAACGCTCAAAATTAGCAAATATTCACAAATCATGACCCACAAGTTTGAAATTAAGTCAAATTCTCAGAAACCTGCAACAGGAAAGATACTCATATCAGAGCCTTTGCTGCAGGATGCCTATTTCAGGCGTTCGGTTGTGTTGTTAATTGAACATTCTGAACAGGAAGGCACGGTTGGTGTAATTCTGAACAAACCTCTTGATGTGACTTTTAATAAGGTAGTCAAAAATTCCCCGGTGCTTGAAGCAGGGATGTATCTTGGGGGACCTGTTGAAACAGGGAATGTGTATTTTCTGCACACACTTGGCGACAGAATAGAAAATTCAATAGAAATCAACAAAGGTCTTTTTTGGGGAGGAAATATTGAGCAGGTGAATGAACTCATCAGACTGAATATCATTTTACCTGAAAGTATCAGGTTTTTTATAGGTTATTCGGGTTGGGAGCCAAAACAACTGGACAATGAGTTGAAATTAAACAGTTGGGCTATTGTAAAAGCAACATCTAAAGAAATATGGAAGCAGACTCCCTCCGGTCTTTGGCTGGCAATGGTGAATAAACTTGGCAATAACTACGATTTCTGGAAAAAAATGCCCGAAGATCCTTTGATGAATTGATTAAATCAATATGGCATGGCTAAACGGGAGAAACACGCTTTGCCATGTACTTGCTAAACTTGAGTCATTCGGTGTGAGGTTGGGAAGCTGGTAACGTTGAACGTCATTCGGTGTTCGGCTCTTTCAGGCTGAAAGCCAAATGTTACTTCAGTGAGTTTTAGACCTATTTCCTGGTTCGGCATGGTTCACCGACCTCTCACGTCACATTTGTCACACCAAACCACAATCGCGACACATTCCCCTCATGGAGGGGTGGCCGCTTGCATGCCATCAGCTGCAAAGGCCGAAATTGATGCGGACGGGGTGGTCAAAACGAGACTCCCAGCAACCTCCGCAAACGGATTAGCCCCTGTTTGCCGAAGGCGGACGGGGTGGTAAAACGACCACTAAAATATCGAATCATAAATAACGAATGTCGAATGATGAAGTGTTTGTATCATTTCTTTGTTAGATATTTCACAATATAAAAAAAAATATTAGTTTTGGAAAAAAATAACCAATGAAAGTTACAAAAACAATATGTTTAATTACCTGTATGCTTATATCTTTTATGGTTTTTGGGCAAAAGAATCTCCCTTTTCCCGGTTTCCAACTGGGCTATAGCTATAGCAAAGCTCATATAGTTGATGGAGGAATAAATGCATATTGGTTTAAAACATCACCCAATAAAAATTATCATGTTTTTGGCCCATTTTTAGCAGCAACAGCAATATTCACAAAAGATGCGTTATATGTGGGGCAGAGGCTGGGATTTAACTATCATTTTATGTATACTAATGTAGTTCCAGGAAAACTTGAATATTCATTTCGTATTTCGCCTGCAATAGAAAACAACTGTAAAGATGACATACGAATTGGGGCTGATCTGGGAATAAGCTATTTGGGTTTGTATCTTTACGCTGGTTATTATGAGCCTGTTGGTAGTTTTGAATCAGAACGTTTTACAAAATTCAGATTCGGATTCAGGTATGTGTTCAATTTATGGGAAGACAAGGACGATAAGATTTTTGATTTTTCTTTTTTAAGAGGTCTTAACCTTTCCAAGTAGTTATTGGAGAAATGATGAAGCAGGCTGAGCCTCATCCGAAATTCACCGTAAGGATTGTACGCAAGGGTAGCACTGAACGAGAGTCATACGTTGTGCGGTTGGGAAGCTGGTAACGTTGAACGTCATTCGGTGTTCGGCTCTTCCAGGCTGAAAGCCTAATGTTACTTCAGTGAGTTTTAGACCTATTTCCTGGTTCGGCATGGTTCACCGACCTCTCACGTCACATTTGTCACACCAAACCACAATCGCGACACATTCCCCTCATGGAGGGGTGGCCGCTTGCATGCCATCAGCTGCAAAGGCCGAAATTGATGCGGACGGGGTGGTACGACCACTAAAATATCGAATCATGCTCCGAAGGAGTCCCTCTGGGAAATAACGAATGTCGAATGATGAAGTGTTTGGATTATTTCTTTGTTAGATATTTCACAACATAAAAAAAAATACTAGTTTTGGAAAAAAAAATAACCAATGAAAGTTACAAAAACAATATGTTTAATTACCTGTATGCTTATATCTTTTATGGTTTTTGGGCAAAAGAATCTCCCTTTTCCCGGTTTCCAACTGGGCTATAGCTATAGCAAAGCTCATATAGTTGAGGGAGGAATTAATGCATATTGGTTTAAGAAAACACCCAATGTACACTATCATGTGTTTGGACCATTTTTAACAGCCACCGGAATATTCACCAAAGATGCGTCTTATGTAGGGCAGAGGTTTGGATTTAATTATCATTTTATGTATAAGTATGCATTTCGTATTTCGCCTGCAATAGAAAACAACTGTAAAGATGACATACGAATTGGGGCTGACCTGGGAATAAGCTATTTAGGTTTGTATCTTTACGCTGGTTATTATGAGCCTGTTGGAAATTTTGAATCCGATCGTTTTACAAAATTCAGATTCGGAATCAGGTATGTGCTGAACTGGTATTGGACCAATGTGAATTTCTTCATTTAGTTTTTTGACTAAAGGTTGGTTGAAACGAAGATCTAAATCACATCTGTTCCCTTTTTTATCAACCATAAATTGCCAACATTTGCAGAAAATTCATCCCTTGGCAACACTGTTGGCAACACAGGATTAAAGAAATTGTACTTTCTAAGGTCATGATCAATGATGTTTGATTTCACTTCATTGTAATACACAGTGCCCGGCATGGGAGTGAGTATGGTATAACCTGCATAAGCCACCTTGTGCTGAGAAGCATAATCTGCCATGGCTTTGAAATCTTCTGTTGTGTAATCTGTGGGAATCACATAATTGCCCCTGAGATTGATGTCATGCTCATGAAAAATTTCAATAGCTTTTGAAATATATGCAGGTGATGATTTTTTATTGTACTTATTCAGCTCAGCTTCTTTGTATGATTCAAAACCACAAATCACCACTTTCAGACCATTGCGAGCTAGTTTGCTGATCAGTGCAGGATTGTTCACCGCTGTGTCTGCTCTCACATCCATAATATATTCTTTATGTATGCCTTCTTCTTCAATTCGTGTAAACAATTTGTCAATAAAATCAACATCCACAATGGTGTTGGCATCGGCAAACCGAACAATGTCATAATCAATTGATTTCAGTTCTGTGATAATACTTTCAATATCACGTTTTAGATAATCACCGCAATATTCTCTCCATATGGAACAAAAAGTACATTGATAGGGGCATCCCAGCGAAGTAAAAATATAGGTTGTAGGCGAAGGTGCACTGGGAACCCGATAGGTTTGTTTCCATCTGGAGAGCAAACTCCTGTTGGGCATGAGAAAATCATTTTCTGCCGGATTCCACGCTTTTGCTGGTGTTGTGCTGGGTTTGAGTCCCTCTTTATTGTTGATGTAAATTCCGGCTACTGTTTCAAAAGAAGCATTTTTTTTACGGGCAGTCACAATATCACGAAGTTGTTGCCCTGCATGTCCTCTGATGGCAATATCAATTGATGGATCTGTGCAGTCTTCAATACATAAGGTCACATGCAGTCCGCCAATGATGGTTGTAATTTCAGGATTTACTTTTTTAGTGGTTCGTAAAATTTCAAGGCCATAATCAAATTCACTGCTGATTACAGTTGTACCCACAATATCAGGCTGATGCTCATGAATCAGACTCTCAACCAGTACAGAAAGCTCAGGTGTGTCAGGATGCAAATCATATTCCCCCTTTGTATCAAACACAATCACATCCTGATCTTTTACAGCTGCAGCAAGAGTAAGCAATCCCAGCGGAGGACCGATGAGTTTTTTATGAATAAACCGCTTTGCCTCATCAGGTGCATGCTCAAGAATTGCATTGAATGGAGAGCGGGGAGTGTTAATGAGCAGAATTTTCACAGTGTATGGCTTAGAGGTATGCAAATTTAGAACAATTTTTTCATTTGCTCAGGTCTAAACACATTTACTCTTTTTCACTATCCAAAACAAACACCTTTTTTTGTATTGCTGAAACTTTATTCAGGCACGAATATTTGGAAAATGAAATCATTACTTACATTTTTCTTAATTTTGTGATTTGAACTGAATCTGACAATTGATTTTACTGAAAATATATTTATGAAATTTCACTTTATCTATCCCAAATGGGAAAAACTCGAAGGTCAAACAACCTTTCATCTTCCTCCGCATGGACCGGTTGTTATGGCAGCATCTCTTCCCTCATATGTTGATGTCACCTTTACTGATGAAAATGTTGAACCTCTGGAGTTTGATGATACAACAGAATTTGTTGGCATTTCAATGATGCTTACCACACAGATAAAAAGAGGTTGGGAAATCGCCACCGAATATCGCCGGCTTGGCAAAAAAGTAATTTTTGGAGGAATTTCCACTATGCTGCATGCTGAAGAAACACAACAATATGCCGACTCAGTGTTTCTTGGTGAATCAGAAGGAAAAATGGAACAGGTTTTTGATGATTTCAGAAAAGGTCAGCTGAAGAAAGTGTATGATTTTATGAACGATTTGCCCGATGTTTCAATGATAGGCCCTGCAAGGAGAGAAATTCTCAACGACAAATTATATTATCATAAAGGAACACGCATGGTAGATCTGTTTCATGCATCAAGAGGATGTCGTTTCAACTGCTATCCATGTGCCGTTTCTTATCTTGGAGGTCGCAAATTCAGACCCCGCCCCATTGATAAGTCTATTGAAGAACTTGAAAAAATCAATAACAACAGGCTTTTTATTGTTGACAATTCGCTTGCTTGTGATACACAGTGGGAAAAAGACCTCTTCAAAGCCATGATTCCACTGAAGAAAAACTGGTGCAGCCATACCATTGAAGACAAACCCGAAGTGCTCGATCTTGCTGCCCAGGCAGGGGCTTGGTATGTGTATCAGGCTGTGTTTGATACTTCTGATTATATCAAAGAACGCATTAAAAGATATCATGATTATGGTATCGGTGTGGAAGGCACCATTCTGCTCGGACTCGATGATCATACCGAAGATTCTATCAAACGACTTATCGATTTTCTCCTCGAAATCAATCTCGACCTGGCAGAGTTCACTGTGATGACTCCTTTTCCTCACACCCGTGCATGGGATGATATGATGAAGCAGAAAAGGATTTTTAATTTTAACTGGAATGACTACAATGCAGGAAAAGTTGTGTTTCAACCCAAAAACATGAGCCCCGATAAACTTCAGGAACTATATCATTATGCCTGGGATACATTTTATAAGGATGAAACACAAACCCAGAAAATGTTCAAATTGTTTATGAAAGTCATTAATAAAGAGATTGATAATGGTTTGTATAAACCCAGAAGTGAAGATATGACTGATAAGAGTTTTGGAAAGGAAGTGGACAGATAGTTTTATATTGTTGTAATACCGAAAAAAATGAATAACAGTCCTTCAAGATTTCTAATTTTCTTGATTTTGCTTGGGTGCATGGCTGTTTTACATGCACAGGAGCCATTGAGACAAACTATCAGAGGAGTTGTGGTTGACAAGCAATCACAAAAACCGGTTGTGGGAGCTGTTGTTATGGTGAAAGATTCCAATCCTTTGATTGCAGTGACAACTGATTTTGACGGTAAATACAGATTGACAAATGTCCCAATAGGAAGAGTTAATATCGAGTGTTCAATGATGGGATACCATTCAGTAAGTTTTGAAAATCTGGTGCTGACATCAGCAAGAGAAATGATTCTGAACATTGAAATTACTGAAAAAGCATATAGCCTTGAAGAGTTTGTTGTGTCGTCGTATAGTCGTAAAGACCAGCCAGTTAATTCCATGGCTATCATAAGTTCACGTTCATTTACTCCTGAAGAAACATCCAGATATGCCGGTAGTTATGGTGATCCTGCACGAATGGCATCAAACTATGCAGGTGTGATGACAGGCAGAGACAATAGAAATGATATTGTAATCAGAGGAAATTCATCAATGGGAATTGCATGGAGACTTGATGATATTGAAATTTCAAATCCAAGTCACTATGCAGCTTTGGGAACCACTGGTGGACCAATTACAATACTCAACAGTAATCTGCTCACAAACTCTGATTTTTTGTCTGGGGCGTTTCCGGCAGAATATGGGAATGCGTTATCAGGTGTGTTTGACTTGAAAATGCGAAACGGAAATAATGAAAAACGTGAGCATTGGCTTCAAACCGGATGGAATGGACTTGAATTTGGAACAGAAGGTCCTTTTTCAAAAAATCATAATGCTTCATATATTGTAGCATACAGATATTCAATAATTGATATTCTCAACTCCGTTGGATTTGACCTGGGCATTGATCCCAAATATCAGGATCTGAATTTTAAAATCAATTTGCCATACAAAAAGGGGAGATTTGCCATTATCGGTTTGGGAGGTACAAGCTCAATCAATATTTTTGATTCACGCAAAGACCAAAAGGACTGGATGTTTGATGAAGCCGGTGAAGATGTGTCAAACTCCACTGCCATGGGAATGATTGCCTTATCAAATTTATACTTTTTCAATGATGATACAAGACTTAAAACAACATTCTCGTTGTCAGGCTCACAGGTTTCTTCATCCGTAGATACTTTTTCGGTCAGCAATCTGCAGCCATTTCACAGGGCAGGTGAGCTTTCATCTGAAATGAAGTATTCATTTTCAGGAATACTGAAAAGGAAGTTCAGTGCAAAAAGTGATGTGGATTTTGGAGTTTTTTATGATTTGTATGATATCTCATATTTAGACAGTACACTGAGAAGTCATGTTTTTATGTATGACACAGATGCACAGGAACGTTTGCAAATGTTCAGAGCTTTTGGTCAGACAGGCTACAAAATTACTGATTTACTCACAGTTGTGGCAGGTATCAATTATCAGTTGTTTGATTTCAACGGCAGTCAGTCAATTGAGCCACGGGCAGGCCTGAAATGGGTTTTAAACGAACATCACTCTCTCAATGCCGGATTTGGTATTCATAGCCAGATGCAGCCGCGTTTGGTCTATTTTGCACAAACTTATCAGCCCGATGGTACTTATGTTCTCACCAATACTGGTTTGGATTTTTCCAGAAGCAAGCATTATGTGCTTGGTCATGACTATCTGATTTCCAATAACTTTCGAATGAAAACGGAGATTTATTATCAGCAGTTGTTCAATATCCCTGTTCGGCAGGGCGTGGGGGCATATTCAATACTCAATTCGGGCGTTGAGTATTTTGTGGGAAGACAAGACAGTTTGATAAATTCAGGTACAGGAGAAAACTATGGTGTTGAATTAACTCTTGAGAGATTTTTCAATAAACAGTATTTTTTTCTTATTACAGCTTCAGTTTTTCAGTCCACTTTCAGGGGTTCAGACGGAATATCACGACCCACAGCTTTTAGTTCCAACTATCTGGTTAATATGGTGGGCGGATATGAAAAAATAATCGGAAAGAAAAAAAACGGAGCTTTGGTAATTGGTCTTAGATTAACCCTTAACGGCGGCCGGCCATATGTTCCCTTTGATGTTGAATCTACAGTCAATTCAGGAACTGAGGTGATGGATTGGGAAAATGCATACAGTGTGAGATATAAGGACTACAGAAGAATGAGCCTGAGGTTGGGAATAAGAAGAAATAAAGTAAAAACAAGTTCTGAACTGACAATTGATCTTCAATACAGAACCAATTATACCAGTATTTACATTGAGAGAATTGATGTCACAACAGGAAAAATTCACAACTATCAGAAAATGGCATTCTATCCCATGACCACGTGGAGGTTAAATTTTTGATTTTTAACAAAAATCTTAACTTTGCACTTTTCAACTTGTTGACATGTCTGATAAGAAATACAATCTTTTACTTATTAAACCAAAGCAAACGCTGAACCATTATTCAACCCAGATTCAGATTGCCAGACTCATGGGGAAGAAGACAAACAGTATTCCGCTTGCTCTGCCACTCATTGCTGCACTCACTCCTGACAATTACAATATTCGTATTGTGGATGAAGATATATCACCAATTCCTAAAAATCTAAAGCCTGATATTGTTGGAATAACAATGATTACTTCCAATTCTGCCAGAGGTTTTGAAATTGGTGAAATGTATAAAAAAATGGGAGTGAAAGTAGTAATGGGAGGAACATTTCCAAGTTTTCACATTGAAGAGTGTCGCCCCTTTGCCCATAGTATTGTTGTGGGCGAGGCTGAACAAAACTGGGCTCGCGTGCTCAATGATTTTGAAAACAACAATTTGCAACCGGTTTACAGAACAACCGGCTTTGCGGATTATTCAACATCGCCCGTGCCACGGTGGGATTTAATAGACAACCGCAAAATTCTTTCTTATAATGTGCAGGCATCAAGAGGTTGTCCCTTTCAGTGCGAGTTTTGCTTAACTACACATTTGTTTGGAAGAAAAGTGAGAAGAAGAAAAGTGGAGGATGTGATTCATGAAATAAGGCAACTTCCAATGAAAAACATCTTGTTTGCAGATGAAAATTTTGCAATTGATAAGAAATATGCAAAGGAATTGTGCAGAGCATTGAAACCACTGAACAGAAACTGGATGTGTCAGAGTAGTGTTGATGTGGCTGATGATGAAGAACTACTGAAAGAAATGTCGGAAGCAGGTTGCAATTATGTGATAATTGGTTTTGAGTCACTGAAAAAGGATAGCCTTGCAACCTCTCATAAGTATCAGAATGATCCTGCCAGGTACAATGAAATTATTGAGCGGTTGCACAAACATGGAATTCATGTGTATGCATCTTTCATCGTTGGTTTTGATGATGATACCCTGGAAGATCTGAAAGTATTTGAAGAATTTATTGATAATTCTTCACTTCCGGTGTTCACTTTAAGTATTTTGGGTACAACATGTGGGATGGAAATGTATGACAGGCTTGAAAAGGAGGGGAGGATTGTACACAATTTGAGTAAAAAATTTTTTGTTGGAATATATCCGGTAATGCGATATAAGAATTTTGACAACAAGACCCTTTTCGATCACTTTATCAAAACAACAAAGTATTTGTATTCATACGAAAGAATAAGTGCAAGAACAATAAGGATGCTGGAAAATGGATATTTTGCCGTAGAAAAAACCACAAAATCAATTTCGGCAGGAATGAAGTTTAGAACATCATTTCTGCTTTTATATACTCATCTGATTACCAGAGATAAAGCAAAGAGGAGGTTTTTCAAACAAATTTTTTCGCTCATCAGAAGAAAGAAACTGGCGGTGACTGAAGGTGCGTCCGTTTTGCTTATGTTTGAGGCAATTACAAGACATATAAGAAAAGATGAAGTCCACAGGCAGGAGTATTACAGAGAACTGGAAAAACTGGAATTAAACTAGCTTTTCAGCAATTTTTCTATTAACCCCATATGCAACACTTCCGGAAAAATTTTATGTTTCATGATGTAATTTAATCTCGCTTTGTGATTTCTTTGTGCCCTTATGTCATAGTGGCGATAAAATCAACAAGTTTAGCCACAGAACCACAGAAACTCCAAAATCCACAGAAGTGACCTTTGGTGAAATTCTGTGCTTCTCCCAAAGGGATCACGATGTGAAGTGTTTTGGTGGCAGAAAAGTCCGCAAGTCCAGCCACAGAAACACAAAAACTCCAAAATCCACAGAAATGTTCTTTAGTGTAATTCTGTGTTTCAGTGTTTTAGTGGCAGAAAAAAATCGTTTATTTTGCCACAAAGTCTCTAAGGCACTAAGTTTCATTTATCACGATGTGACTAAGGAATTTAATCGTGTTTTGTGTTTGCTTTGTGACTTTCCCATCGGGATCACTATGTGAGGTGTCTTAGTAGCAGAAAAATCTGAAAACTTAGCCACAGAACCACAGAAACTCCAAAATCCACAGAAGTGACCTTTGGTGAAATTCTGTGCTTCTCCCAAAGGGATCACGATGTGAAGTGTTTTGGTGGCAGAAAAGTCCGCAAGTCCAGCCACAGAAACACAAAAACTCCAAAATCCACAGAAATGTTCTTTAGTGTAATTCTGTGTTTCAGTGTTTTAGTGGCAGAAAAAAATCGTTTATTTTGCCACAAAGTCTCTAAGGCACTAAGTTTCATTTATCACGATGTGACTAAGGAATTTAATCGTGTTTTGTGTTTGCTTTGTGACTTTCCCATCGGGATCACTATGTGAGGTGTCTTAGTAGCAGAAAAATCCGAAAACTTAGCCACAGAACCACAGAAACTCCAAAATCCACAGAAGTGTTATTGGGTGGATTTTTTTTTTCTTTAATGGCGAAAACAATAAACTGGTTTATTATCAAGCATTAACGATTGCTAGAAAAAATATGCTATTCAGTTACAATTTTTCCAATTTCTTTCTCTTTTCCATTGCTCTTCTCTTTATTATGGCCCAAAATAGAGTTCCTGTAAATACAAACACAGTTGGAAGGGTGGATTCAAGTGGCCTGGGGGTGCCCCTCATATTGTGAAGCCCAAATACAAGCAGAAGTGTGACAAAAAAAGGAATGAATGCACCTGCCAGAATTGCTTTGGTTTTGTGCTGTATGTTTGTTGCAAGATATTCTGTAGCTCTGAACACGGCTCCTCCCAGAAAGAATGTATACACTGCTTGTTTCAAACCGGCAATAAGAGATAACAATGTGAGATATGTTGAAAAATAGTTGATCATAAACACAATGCCTCCCATCAAAAACGCACCAAACAATCCCATCTTCAGGTCAATATATCGGCTCAGAAAAGAAATAATACTTTTCAATTTAATATTGTATTAATGCAAAGAATATGATTCCCTGCTGATTAGTTTTTCAAGTGACTTAGAAATAATCTTAATTTCCTCCGGATTCAGGCGGTGTTCGTTTTTTTTGAAGTCCTTTTCATCTTCAAGAAACTTCTCAATTTTTTCTTCAAGTTCTTTGTGAAACTCAGCACCAATTTCATTGTATATTCGTTTGATTTCTTCAAGTGGTTGTTTCTCAAATGTTTCATATTTTACAGTGCTTACTCTCCCCTCAGGCATTAGTGAAAGATCTGCTTCAATTTTGTTGAGCATTGTTTGATACAGTTTTGAAACTTCGGTAACATCAGGTTTTGTCCATTTTCTGTTCATACAGTTTTGGCGGGCAATAATGTCCCACATTCTGATTGTTGAGGGAATCACATCAAATGGATTTCTGTAAATATGAATAAATCTTGCATCGGGAAAAACATCACACAGGGTTTGTATTCTCATTGAGTGAAAGGGATTTTTGATAAGAACCTGTTTGTTATTACCAAATGTGAGTTTTTTGTAGAAATAAAGCAGGGATTGTTTCCATTTTTCTGACATTCTGTTTTCATTCATAAAACTTTCGTAATCAGAGAGAAAGTATTTAGATTTTTTTGGAAAAACAATTCTGTACAGTGGTGATTCAAGTGTCATTCTGAGCAGTGCAAATTCATCTTCCTGAGGGGCGTCAGGTCCAAAAGTCACATTGTCCATGGGTCTTTTTGTTCCCATCATTTTTCTCATTGTGGGTTTAAAATATTTTTCAAATGAGATAAAACACTCAGGTACAGTAACCTGATAGACACTGGAGGTTGCAAAATTTTTATCAAGACTCATGAGTTGGTGCAGAAATGTGCTGCCGGTACGCCAGTGTCCCACAATGAACACCGGCTTTTGCGGTACTGCTTGTTTAACAATGACTTTGTGAAATTTTTTCTTTTCAACTCTTTTAAAAATTGAGCACCAGAAAGCATTTTGAAGCAAAAGAATGAGTCGGAAAAAATATCGTGGATTGTAAAGAAAGTTGTTCATTTTGAGCATTTTGAACAACTTTGAAGTACTGATTCCTATTGCAACATAGGATGCTTTCATTTATATTGTATGTTTCAGTGAGAGGTAATGGAAAAGAGATATTTACTGATTTGCTTTTTGTCTTTCTTTTTCCACAAAATCAGCAATTGAATTAATTGAATCAAGGATTGAACGTGCAAGATTCTGGTCGTCAATTCTCACATTGTATTTTTGCTGCAATGCAATAATAATTTCAAGAGAATCAATAGAATCAAGCTGCAATGCATTTTCGGGAGAGAACAGGGGAGTGCTGTTGTCAATATCTTCGGGGGTGATATCGGGAATTTTGAGACAATCAATAATCAGTTGTTTTATTTCAGTTTTCAAAGCATCCATAGTGAACAAAATTTAGTCTGTTGAACAAAAATTATTTGAACTTTTTTGCAAATGTATATAAAGTATTGAAAATAGCCTTTTCTTCATCACCTCTTTCTCTGATCATTTGTCCAAGTTCTTTCATTTTTTCAGGACTCAGATCTCTGTTTTTTCCGATTCTGGCAGTAAACAATGATATTTTTCTCCAGTTGTCACCGATGTTCATCATTTGTTTTGAAAGCTCCATCAGTTGATCGTTTTTAAGAATTTCAGAAGCCTGTCTGAGAAAAGTAGCGTATATAAATCTGAAACCACCGCCACCTGTTCCCTGATCTTCAAGAAGTATATGAATTTTCATAATTTCATGAGACAGATGTTCAGTGTCGCGGGCATATTTTGGCCACAATTCAATTTTGTCAGCAAAGCGATAAATGCCTTTAATTCCGATAAAAGGAACAGGAAGTTTGAGCATATAGTGGGCTGCTTTTTTTATCCCTTTGATAATTGAACCCTGAAAATCAATCTGAGAAGGTACATTTGCTGTATAATACATAAATCCTTTGGGAGCCATTGAGCCTTTTGCAAAGCGTCCTTTGATAAGTGATTCTGCTTCAAGCTCAACAACTTCGGGAAAATAACTGTCACTGATGATGTATTTGGTGCCATTTTTTCCAATGACATTAATAAAATGCATATTGTTGTGCACACGTTCATGACCACCAAGGTAATCCATGTAGAAAAAATCAACCTGAACAGTAACGGGAATATTCTTTTTCAAAAGTTCGTCCAGTTCTTTCAAGGCTTTTGAAGGATCTTTATATTTTTTACTGATAAATTTCACTCCAAACAATTTGGCAATATTTTTTCTGATTTCGCCCGGTCTGCTTCTGACAGTGAATATGGGAAAAGGAAATCTGGGATTTTTGAAATATCCGAAAAAAATGCCGCTTCCGATACCAAACACCATTGGTTCGGTGATGTCAAGACCTGCATGATTGAGCGAAGCAGTCAGTGAGCCTGTCTCACAGTGGGCTGCCATTTTATGTTCAAACGGAATACGAATCATTGTGTTTTCTTTTTAATTTTAGTAATGGAAAGAAAGGGATTGTCTGTTTTTTGCTGAGAAATAACAAACAACTCAGGTTCCTTGTCTTTGATGAAGAAGGATTTCAGTTCATTGCTTTCTTCATAGTGAATAATCTGAAACAAATCAGCCACATTGACTCCAAATACATGGGCATATCGTTCAAGAGTTTTTACTTTGATTTTGGTAAAATGCTTCATATTGAGATGTTTTCTCACACATCTGGTTGGAATTCCCACACGTGCAGCCAGTTCAGCTTCAGACAATTCTCTGAGAAGCATATAGTAGTATATCAGACTTTTTCTGTTCTGGGCAACATCTTCGGTCAGTTGCTTTTCAAGATTAATCTTTTTAAGCCAGAAATCATCAAGATAATTGTTTGTCAGATAAGAGCCTGTTTGAACAGGACCATAAGAACCATCATCCTTTTCCACATAAAGGATTTGTTTCTGTTTTTCATAATCTTTATTCAATTCATTTTCTTTCATAATAGAAAAATTTTTCTAACCGATGATACGCTCTTGTTTTAGTTTGATATATGTAGCAATCTGGCAAAGTGCCATAAATATAAAAATTGGGATAAGATTCTTAAGTAAACTGAGATAGGTTCCTCCTTTGAGAAATAAAAAGTAGAAACTTTCAAGACACCAGTAAAGAGGTGATATTTTACTAATTGTTTTCATTACCTCAGGCATCACAAAGACAGGCACAAGAATTCCGCCAAGAGCAGCAAAGATAATAATGGATACTGCACCAACGCCGTTTGCCTGTTCCTGTGTCCTTGCAAGTGATCCAATCATCAGAGCATAACTCACAGCAGCGATGGCTGTGATAATAACCACCAGAAATAAAACAGGGATATTTTGCGGAATAACAAGTCCCGGAAGATTCATAACAGGAAACACAAACACTCCAACGGAAAAAATAACAACAACCTGAATCAACGCCACTATTACATAGATGAACATTTTACTGCCAAAAATAAGTGTGAAGTTGACAGGCATGGTTTTCAATCTTGTAAAACTGCCGTTTTTTCTTTCTCTGATAATATTACTGCCCAGTGAAACCACCATAAAAAACATGGCAAAAATTGTCCATGCCGGAATCATGTGCTGGGTTGTGTTTGGAATAATATTGACAGTTGAAGCAGGAGTTTGTTTGATATTGACTTTATTTTGAATCATTGCGTTCTTAAAATCATCAGGTTTTCCTTCAAAACCGATAAGCTCATACACCACATCCAGCATGAGTGAGTTTTCCACTATATTCAGGTAGGAATAGAGCACATTCATAATGGTGTAACTGTATGATTCCTGCATAATCGGGTCATGAAAAAAAATCAAATCGGGCATTTCAATTCCGCCGTTTTCCTCAGGCATATCCACAAGCATAAGGTCGGCTAGCATGACTGAGCTCACGTGATTTGATTTGGCAATAATTTTTTCTGAAAAATCGGAAGGAATATACACTGCTGCCAGTTTTTTTCTGGCAATAAGTTCATGCTTTAATTGTTCAGCATTTTCAACATCAACAAGTGCAATTTCAAATAAACCTGATTCTTCAAGAAGCTGCACAAATTCAGCAGCCGGTTCTCCATCATCCTGATTTGCAAGCAAAAGAGTTATCTGATTTTCATTAATTTTTCTATATGCACTGTCCTGAATAATCGTAAGCAGTAAAACCAGAATAATGGGCATCACAAACATAAATAGCAAACCAACCCTGTCGCTGATAAGCAAAAGGTATTCTTTTTTTACCGAACTACTAAATCTGCTCATAAACATCAAAATATTCTGCTCCGGTTAATTGAATAAACAGTGTTTCCAAATCAGGTGCTTTGTGCTTTTGCAACAGTTCTGAAATATGATCGCATACAATCAGTTTTCCCTGATTTATAAAGGCAATTCTGTCACACAATGATTCTGCTTCTGCCATAAGATGTGATGAATAGACAATGGTCGTTCCTTCCTGATTGATTTTTTTCAGATATTCTATCATGGCATGTTTGCTTTGTACATCAGAACCAACAGTGGGCTCATCAAGAAAGAGCATTTCAGGTTTATGAAGAATTCCAATGGCAAGATTCATTCTTCGTTTCATGCCACCTGAAAAAATCTTTACTTTTTTATTTGCAATTTTGCACAAACCGAGTACAGCAAAAATTTCATCAGTTCTGGTTTTAATATCTTGTTTCGAAAGATTATACAATGCCCCGAAATAATTCATATTCTGAACAGGTGTCAGCTCTTCATAAAAAGCATATTCCTGTGGCACAAATCCAAGGCATTGTTTAATATCAAAAGGTCTTAACTCTTTATTGTCACGATAAAAACTGTATTTGCCTGAAGTTTGTGGAAGAATGCCACACAGGATTGATATCAAAGTAGTTTTACCTGCACCGTTGGGTCCGAGTATGCCAAATTTTTCACCTTTATAAATGGAAAAACTCACATCCTTAAGGCTGTCAACTTCCGCATTTCTGTAGCGCTTGGTCAATCTATCAAGTTGCAGACAGTTTAATTTGGTCATAAAAAACACATAGGTTTTAAAAAGATTGCAAATATAGATAATATTGCCCAAAAATCTGACCTTTTTAGAGCATTTTCGCCTTTTGGATTATATGATATTATTTATCAGATAGTTACTGTAGTGAGTGTCTGTGTAAGATATATAAAAGCAATTGCTATTTTCCGAAACTACCTTTATAGTAGTTAAGAAACAATGGTTTTAGAATGGTTTCAACCGTTGCTATTGATTTTGTATTGCATAGTACAACATATTCGTCACATCCCGAGGCTGAATCAAAACGCCCATTTTTTGATTTTCACCGACTTATTTGCCCCTTCTATTTCGAC
>CAZGIW010000008.1:0-31471 GCA_964526285.1 uncultured Bacteroidales bacterium
GGGCAGATTTTCATACAAATGATTGAATTTGGCAATAGGGGTCATTTTGGTGTTTATGTATTTGTGCAAAGTTAACAAAAAAAATTAAATAACCACACAAATTTATATTAGAGCAATAAATAACACCTGAAATCTTTTGTGTTTTCTTTGGGTTTTTAATGCTTTATCTAATTAAAATTTTTAATCCCTGCTTTTTTAAACGTCATGTTTTGGCATTGTCAGAATATACTTTTGACAAAAAAATACTATGGAAAATGACATTAAAAACACAATCCTCAAAAGCATCAGTAATGTTTTTGATTCATCAAAAGATAGCAAACTTTCTCCAACCCTGATGAAAAAACTGCACCCTGATTTGAAAAGAATTGCAGAATACCTTCATGCAACTGAATCACAGGCATTTATTGTGTCACTTGTTTGCAACCTAAACTATAAGGGTGCTCCGGCTGATATCGGCGATATGGGTAGTCATCTTAACTGTAACCCAATTCAACTGCTTCAATTCAGTGATGATTTTAATGAGCTTGTTTCAAAATCCGTTATTTCCAGAAAACGGTCGTCAGATAGCAAACAACCTGCCCTTGCTGATGATCTGTTTATTATGAACAAAACTATAACTGAGGCAATACTTCTCAATCAGCCGCTGCCGGTTTTAAAAAAAATCTCATTCTCATGTCATTCCGAATTACTTGAGGAACTCTTCAACCTTAGTAAACTCAGAGAAGATGATGAAATCTATGCAACAGAATTGTTTAATAATATGCAACAAATTTTTGAAGAAAACAAACATCTGGCATATGTTCAGAAATTGAATTTTCTTAATCTTAAAATGGAAGATGCATATTTTTTCTCATACCTCACATGGAAAACTCTTACAGGATATAATGATATTTCAGTGAGTGCTCTGGCAGAAATTATGTATGATATTCCTGCCAGGCGTGTCAGTTTTGTTCAGGACATTATCAATAACAACAATAATCTTATTAAAACAGGTCTCATTGAAACAGATATTTCTCTTTTTTTTAATGAAGTTGAAGCAAATCTCAGCTCTTCTGCTAAAAAAATTCTCAGAGAAATTGGTTTAATGACCTGTTTGAAACAAAAAAACGAAAACATTATCAATCCCTCACAAATTATTTCCAAAAAACTAATATTCAACTCCGATGAACTCTCTCAGATTAGTATGCTCACACAATACTTGAAAGAGAACAGATTCAAACAAATCAGGTCGAGATTGATTGAAAAAAAACTACCAACAGGACTGACAGTTCTATTATATGGTCATCCCGGTACCGGAAAAACTGAAACAGTATACCAACTTGCCAAACAAACCGGAAGAGAAATTATTGCAGTTGACATGAGCAAAACACGATCAAAATGGTTTGGCGAAAGCGAGAAACTGGTAAAAAGAATTTTTAATGAATATCGTGATTATTCCCGTGAATATAAAAAGAAACCCATTTTGTTATTCAATGAAGCTGATGCAATTATTTCAAAACGAAGAGACGTGGTAAGTTCCAATCTTGCTCAGGTTGAAAATACAATACAGAACATACTACTTGACGAACTTGAAAAATTTGACGGAATCTTTATTGCCACCACCAACATGGTAATCAACATGGATGCAGCATTTGAACGAAGATTTCTGTTTAAAATTCGATATCATCTGCCAAATAATGAAGTCCGTGCAAAAATATGGAAAACCAAAATGAATGCTCTGAAAGCGAATGAGTGTGAATATTTGGCTGAGAATTTTTTCTTTTCAGGGGGGCAAATTGAAAACATTATCCGAAAATATGAGGTTCAAAACATTCTTAACGGTAATAAAACAAACCTTGAACAAATTATTGATTTTTGCAGAAATGAAAATATTGAAAAGCAAAATGTTTCAGAAATCGGCTTCAGGATGCATAAACCTGACTAGTCATTACTCAGTGTTTTATGCAACTCAAACACCTGCGGGAGCAATGCATTTTCACCATCATTCACAATCACATGATGTGCTTTCTTTACCTTTTTAGCTTCATCCCACTGATTTTTCATTCTTCCCATGACATCCTTTCGGGAAATTGAATCTCGTTGCATAATTCTTGAAATACATATCTCTATGGGACAAGTGACTATAATAATTGTATCAAAATGTTTTTCAAGTTGCTTTTCAAAAATGATGGCACTTTCCATCATAACATACGGAACTTTCTGAAACTTTTCAATCCATTGATTAAACATATTTATTACCTCTGGATGAATTACTGATTCAAGTTTTGACAAACTTGCACTGTCATTAAATACTATAGCAGCAAGTTTGGGAAAAGAAATAATATCCCCGTCAAACACAGCTTGTCCAAACAATGTTTTAATTTTTGAAATTATAAAAGGTTGCGAATAGAGTTTTTTTGCTTCAGCATCAGCATAAAAAACAGGAATTCCCATGCTTTCAAAAATCCGGACAGCTATGGTTTTCCCACTACCCATATTCCCTGTAATTGCTACTTTCTTCATGCTGTTTTGACTTATTTTGCTGCCTCACCTTTTTCTTTCCTAACTAAAGCAAGCAACATTGCAAAGGTAATCAATCCATTAATAATCAATAATTCAAAACCAAAACGATATCCCCAAAACCAGGCTTCACTGTTGATGCTGAGCAAATAGCTGATGAGGGGTGATGCTATCACAACCAATGGGACAAACTTCTCATGGATTTGATATTTTGTAAACAATCCAAAGGCAAATAACCCAAGCAATGGACCATAGGTGTATCCTGCAATTGTAAACACCTGATCAATCACTGCCTTGCCTGAAAACAAACTGAAAGTCAATACCAGAATGTAAAGTAAGGCAGTAATTAAAAAATGAGAAATATATCTGACTTTCTTTTTTTGTTTTTCTGTTTGATATCTTTTATCAATATCAATGACATCAACAATAAATGAAGTAGTGAGAGAAGTAATTGTCCCGTCGGCACTTGAATATGCTGCAGAAATCAGTCCAATCATAAACACAATTCCTGAAACAGGACCAAGCACCTGGAGTGCAATCATGGGAAACATCTGATCAGATGTTTCGGGCAAAGCCAGCCCCTTCTCAGCAGCAAAGATGAACAATGAAGCACCAAGAAAAAGAAATATCAGATTAACAAACAGCAGAATTCCGCTAAAAGTAAACATGTTCTTCTGGGCATCTTTCAGATTTTTACAGGTAAGATTTTTTTGCATCATTTCCTGATCAAGACCTGTCATGACGATTGTAATAAACATTCCGCTGAGCAATTGCTTCAACCAATGACGCGGACTTGTCCAGTCTGTATCAAAAACTGTTGCATATTTGCTTGTGGTTACTTTTTCCATCAGGTCAGCAAGACTGATATCAAGTCGTGATGCAATGAGAACAATGGTAATAATTACCGAAGCAATCATAAATGTGGTTTGCAATGTATCAGTATAAACAATGGTTTTAATACCTCCCTTGAAAGTATAGAGAAGAATCAGCACGATAAAAACAAAAGCACTCAGGGCAAATGGAATTCCAAAATGCTGAAGAATAAATGTATGCAACACAAATATTACAAGAAACATTCGCAGTGAGGATCCGATACTTCTTGACACAAGAAACAACAATGCTCCTGATTTCTGCGAGAATACACCATAACGCCCTTTGAGATAGGAATAAATTGATGTTAATTGAAGTTTATAGTATAGGGGCAGCAATACGGTGGCAATGACAAAATAACCGGCCATATATCCCACCACTATCATAAAGTATGAAAACCCTGATGTTCCAACCCATCCGGGTACTGACATAAAAGTAACACCAGAGAGTGACGCCCCAATCATCCCATATGCAACCAAAAACCACGGAGATGAACGGTTGCCCGTGAGATATGTTTCATTACCTGCTTTTCGTGAAGTGATGTGAGCAACTACAAAAATCAGTGCAGTATAGAGCAGAAAAAACAAACCTGTAATTTGCGGTGACATTGGGTTGCTTTTGGATTGAGGGCAAAAGTA
Organism: uncultured Bacteroidales bacterium; assembly: GCA_964526285.1. Lineage (GTDB taxonomy): Bacteria > Bacteroidota > Bacteroidia > Bacteroidales > DTU049 > CAYMAZ01. Next base: position 4,008 of record CAZGIW010000008.1, read on the forward strand.
CAAAAATATGGGGTTTTTGGGGGTTTATTTATTATTAATGCATATGATAGAAAATAGATGATAGCACTTCGATGCGCTTCGCTTACTCAGTGTAAAAAAATAGATGATAGAAAATATATAGTAGATAGTAGTAATTCGGCTTCGCTCAGTGTGAAATGATAGAAAATAAAATAAGGGGAATCATAATTTTAGATTGACCTGTATTCAACTAATACACTTAATCATTAAACATTAATCATTAAAAATTAAACATTTCCCTGGTCTGTTAACCATTTGTTAACTCTTTACATTTGGAAAACCACATGATTATAATGTATCATTTGTAATGATTTATAAAAAGCACGATGAAGAAAGCCAGTTCATTTTTATTATTTATTCTTTTGCTGTTATCAGGCAGCACGTATTCAGCTGTATTGTGGAGTCAGAATTTTGATTTTGGAACTACAGGTTTTCATACAATCTCAGGAATGACACGAAGTAACGGAAATATGTACACATGTATATCTGCAAATCATGTTTACTATACATCCTCCACGAATGCTTATGTCATGACCAACACAATCAATGTTCCACAAGGAAGGGGAATTACGTTTACCTTTGACAGTAAACGCAATAATACATCTGCTGGAACAATACAAATATATTATTTAATTACCGGAGCTTGCAGCTGGGACCGATTCAACCCAAAAAACAATGGATGGGTGCTTTGGGGAACAATAACACCAAATGCTTCAGCACTACAACCCGGAGGATGTACAACACAAAGCTTATCTCTGGAAAGCTTTGTTTGCGGAGGACAGAATATTTCAATTTTAATGTATTTTCCCAATGCATCTTCAACAAACAGAATTTCTATTGATAATTTACGGGTGGAAGACAACGGACCAACCAGTTCACCTGTTCCCAATATTTCCGGAGCAACAACTTACACTGAAAATTTTACAACAAACAGGTGGTATGGACCAGTCAACAGCGGCGACCATACCACAACAGGAGTGAGAATACCATACCGTAGCTATCGTTCTGCAAGTAATGCTTACGCTTATCTATGGAACAACGGAGCAAATGGAACAGGGAATCATACTGGCGTGTGGTCTGATTATTATGTTGCCTTTTATACAGGTTTTGAATTTTGCAATTCAAGTGGTTCGTCCCAGATAATAACAAGAGAACTGAACACTTCATCTTGTGCTGCAGCCCAGTTAAAATATGCATGGAAGGCAAAATATCCCTGTACAACACTTGATTACAGCTATACTTTTGACGAATCATATCACCTTAATTCGCCCTATGTGCATGTATCTTCAGGGCAGGGCTATACCTGGACAGAAATACCTGTCAATGAATATTTTCCTGATGGATTGTGGCATTATGCTGCCTATCAGCTGCCCTCTGCAGCAAATATAAAAATTCGTTTTTCAAGAGGCGGCTCATGTTCAAATCCTGTTGAGGGGATTGATGAAATTAAAGTACTTTGCCGCAACTGTGCCATCAGCACATTGTCAGGAGGCACTATCACCGGTCCTTCCGAACAGGTACCTAATACTGATTATGATTTTACTATCACACCTACTCCGGGTGCTACTTATTACAAATGGATGATTCGGGCAATTAATGAATCACCTCCCAGGGTTTATGAAAACCCATGTCCTGATGGCGGAAATCCATGCATTGTCAGCGGGCAGGGCACAACCACTGTCACTGTTAATTTTGGATCAACTCCAGCCAACTACAGGGTGATGTGTATTCCCTTTGATGCACATCCGGGCACATTGGTCAATCCCTCTGATGCATGTTATGCAAAAATCAGCATCCACAATGTAACTCTGCCTGTGGAACTATCATATTATACAATGGAAGACCTCAACGGGACTCCCTTACTCAGATGGCAAACTCTGTCTGAAACCAATAACGACCGATTTGAAATTCATACCTCAAAAGATGGTGTTGAATTTTCAAAACTTGCAAGTTTGAAAGGCGCTGGAAACAGCAATGAAACCATTAATTATCAGTATAATGACAAAAAACCTGCAGCAGGCACTACATATTATAAGCTAATCCAATTTGATTTTGACGGAAAACATGAAACACTTGGCATACTCAGTTTTATCAATGAACATCCTCTTGCTGAGATACATGTTTCTGCATCTGATAACATTTTACATGTCAGTTTTGGTGAATTTGCTTTTGGCTCATATACAATTGAAATATTTGACATTGTGGGAAAACTTGTGTTTTCCAATATGCTCAATGGCATTGAAAGTTTTTACAACGCATCTATTCCTCTCAATAATTTACCATCCGGAATTTATACAACCAAAATTTCTCACTTTTCAGGGAATTATAGTATTGCCAAAATTGTTTTACAATAAAACCTATTGCACTCTTCTCAATGAGGCGCTGTTGTCAAAATACAGAATTTTATACTGTTTTGCCGGGAGAAAATGAACAACTCCAAACTGGTTGACCATTACAGTACTTTCAAAAATGGACTCACCCCTCCCCTTTGTAAGGATAAGCTTGGTTTTTTCAGGAATATTATAATAGAAACCTCGTCTATGTTTGATATTTTCATATTGGTTACTGACGAAGGGGGCAATTTTACTGGTTGTTAAACTTGGCATTAGCTCAATGTAAATATTTTTTGATGGATCGGGTGATTCAGTGTCACTTAATCCTTTGTTTTTATCAATGCTAAACAGAAAAAAGCTCCTGTTTTTCACAGAAATCTCAGGAGTGTATGTAAAACTGTACGTCATAGTATTATTAAGGGTTTTTCCTGTGAACAATGAGGTGTATTCATGAATCATCTGTTCAAGAGAATTTACCATATACTGTAATGTGGATTCGGAATATTCCACCTCCTGATATCCACTGAGCAAATTAACTTTATACTCATTGAGTTTAATCAGATACTCAGAGGCTTCTTTTGCTCTTTGCTCTGCATCCTTTTCTACCAGTGATTTCTTATATATATGCTTCTCAATGGTCATGGTATCCAGATGGATAAATTCAAGTAACGTATCCACTTGCTCCATGATGTTATAATTGATAAACATTTTAAAAGGTTGACTTTCTTCATCAAAATCTTCATTCACAGTAGCATATTTCACCTGCTGCATTTGAGTATTTACAGAATCTGCATGAAAATTAATGCTTTCAATAATTCCGTTCTCTTTGAGACTAATCATAAGTTGATTTTTTTTCTTATTGTTTTTAGGAAAAACAATAAAGAAAATCTTATCGGGATCAGGTTCATTTTGAGTGCGCACCTTTATATCAACTATACTGTATTCCGATTTATTTTCTGTAATCACATTGGAAATGCCCAGATATTTTGCTGAAAAACCAGCATATGGCCCTTTCACATAATCTGTTTTTTCAACTGTGACTTCAACATTTATCACAGTACGTGGCAAAAAATAAAACATTCCCTCCTTGCTGATAAAATCTTGCTGTTGTTCAAGTCTGTAAACCTGATATTGACTGTTTTTGCATGAAATTATTCCTGCAACAAACAAAATCAAAATTAAATATCTGAATACAAATTTCATAATATGACAACATTAAATTTCCTGCAAATTTACACACAAAAATACTTTTTTTCAGAAAATGTTTCAAAGGAATGATTATTTACTATAAATTTGAACCCGTGTTCTGCGAAGAATTGTGAAACACAGCCATAATATTCCTTTCTTATGCTTATAAATCCGAAACGAGCAGTTATTGATGACACTGAATAACCTTAACTTAAAATAATTCAAATATGAAAACCCTTCAGTTTTTTTATCAGGAGCCATTTCCTCTTGAAACAGACGACACCGGTTATTATTTGCTAACCAGTGATTATGTTAAAGTTGAACGATTCAATGGACAGGATGTCCTTGTTGTTGATAACAAAGCCCTTGAAATGACTGCAGCTCAGGCCATGAAAGATGTTTCATTTATGATCAGAACAGAACACGCACTGCAGATTGCTGCCATTATCAATGATCCTGAGGCAAGTGACAATGACAAATACGTGGCAATCACCATGTTGCGAAATGCTGAAATTTCAGCAAAAGGAATACTGCCCTTCTGCCAGGATACCGGAACAGCCACTGTTTTCGCAAAAAAAGGACAGGCAGTATGGACAGGGGGCAAAGATGAAGAAGCATTGTCTAAAGGGATTTTCAAAGTTTATACAGAAGAAAATCTCAGATATTCTCAAACAATTCCTCTTGATATGTACAGAGAAAAAAACTCAGGCACAAACCTACCCGCACAAATTGATATTTATGCAACATCAGGAGATGAATATAATTTTCTGTTCATTGCAAAAGGCGGAGGATCTGCAAATAAAACAGCACTTTTTCAGGAAACTAAAGCACTGCTCAATCCCGACATTTTGAAAGATTATCTTGTTTCTAAACTAAAATCATTGGGAACAGCTGCATGTCCTCCCTATCATGTGGCATTTGTCATTGGTGGTACCTCAGCTGAAGCCAACCTGAAAACCGTAAAACTGGCTTCAACCAAATATCTTGACTATCTGCCACGGGAAGGAAATGAAGGCGGGCAAGCCTTTCGTGATATTGCACTTGAAGAAGAACTCTATAAAGCAGCTCGCGATACAGGAATAGGGGCTCAGTTTGGAGGCAAATATTTTGCTCTTGATATTCGTATTATCCGATTGCCTCGTCACGGAGCTTCATGCCCCGTGGGAATGGGTGTTTCATGCGCCGCTGATCGTAATATCAAAGCTAAAATTAATAAACACGGAATATGGATTGAACAACTTGAAAAGAATCCAGGTCGTTTTATTCCTGAACATCTCAGAGATGTGGACGACAATGCCGGAGCTGTGAATATTAATCTTGATCAGCCTATGAATAACATACTTGAAGAATTGTCAAAACACAAAGTGGGCACCCGACTTTCTCTCAACGGTACTATTATTGTCGGTCGTGATATTGCTCATGCAAAATTGAAAGAACGTCTGGACAGTGGCCAGGGATTGCCCCAGTATGTGAAAGATCACCCCATTTATTATGCAGGCCCTGCAAAAACCCCCGAAGGACTTCCGTCAGGCTCCTTTGGCCCAACCACAGCCGGAAGAATGGATTCATATGTGGATTTGTTTCAAAAACACGGCGGAAGTATGATTATGATTGCCAAAGGCAATCGCTCGCAGGCTGTATCTGATGCATGTAAAAAATACGGTGGTTTTTATCTGGGAAGTATAGGTGGTCCCGCAGCAATCTTAGCTCAGGAAAATATCAAACAAGTAGAACTGCTGGAATATCCCGAACTGGGAATGGAAGCCATCTACAAAATTAAAGTTGTCAATTTTCCCGCTTTTATTCTGGTGGATGATAAAGGAAACGACTTTTATAAAAATGTTTTAAGCTGTTAATATTTGATTGTATGTTATGAGTTTCGTAATTTTGCTTTTTGTAATGCAATTCCTATGAAACGAACTGAACATGATTCGCACGGACACATTGAGGTTTCTGATAATAAATACTGGGGAGCACAAACACAGCGATCTCTTGAAAACTTTAAAATCGGAAACAACCTCATGCCCATTGAGATTATTCAAACTTATGCCATTGTAAAAAAAGCTGCTGCCAAAGTCAATTTGCAAGATGGATTGCTTGATAATAAAAAAACCACTCTCATCATGCAGGTATGTGATGAAATTATCAATGGTGAACTGAATGATCATTTTCCTCTTAGTGTTTGGCAAACCGGAAGCGGCACACAAACCAACATGAATGTAAATGAGGTTATCTCTAATCGTGCTCATGTGCTGTCAGGGGGCAAACTCACTGACAAAACAAAGAATATTCATCCCAATGATGATGTAAACAAATCACAGTCTTCTAATGATACATTTCCCACAGCCATGCACATTGCTGCATATAGGATGATTGTTGAAGCCATGCTTCCTGCTGTTGAGACATTAAAAAACGGAATCAATGAAAAATCAAAAGAATTTGAAGGTATTGTCAAAACCGGCCGGACCCACCTCATGGACGCAACTCCTCTCACTCTGGGACAAGAGTTTTCCGGATATGTTTCGCAACTGGAGCATGGAATTGAATCTGTAAAGAATTCACTTTCTCATCTTTCGGAGCTGGCAATTGGCGGTACAGCTGTTGGAACAGGACTCAATGCCCCTGAAGGATTTGCCGAAAAAGCAGTGAGTGAAATCGCAAACATGACAAACCATCCCTTTGTAAGTGCAACCAATAAATTTGAAGCACTTTCTACCAATGATGCCATAGTGGAAACTTCTGCAGCATTGAAAACACTGGCGGTAAGCCTGATGCACATTGCAAACAATATCAGACTTCTTGCGTCGGGTCCCAGATGCGGAATCGGAGAGATTATACTTCCGGCCAATGAGCCAGGGTCGTCTATTATGCCCGGGAAGGTCAATCCCACACAAACAGAAGCATTGACAATGGTGTGTGCTCAGGTTATTGGCAATGATACAGCAATTACAAGCGGCGGCATGCAGGGACATTTTCAGCTCAATGTGTTCAAACCCATGATGATATATAATTTGCTTCATTCTATAAGGCTGATTGGTGATGCCTGTAGTTCGTTTTACAGCAATTGTGTGAAGGGAATCACTACAAACAAGACAAGAATTAAACAGCATCTGGACAATTCTCTTATGCTGGTAACTGCACTAAACAAACATATTGGCTATGACAAAGCAGCCGAAATATCAAAAAAAGCATACTCAGAGGGCATAACTTTAAAGCAGGCCGCCATTGAATCGGGGCATGTAAGTGAGCAGCAATATGATGAATGGGTGAATCCGGAGGAGATGGTGTGAGGGTGGTTTTTAAATAGAAAAAAGAAAATAGCAAAAATAAAATAGAAAATATTGTGTTTAGGAGTAACAGACAGAACCCCCCGCGCATATTTCCAAAAACACCTTTTATGTATCTATTTATCTATCCTATGTAAATATTTAAATATCTTGTTTGTAAATAAATCGCATCTTTTTCATAATCAGGAAGCAGAACAGTTTTAAAATGGGGGAAAAAAATTTATCCAAAGCAACTTTTTTCTTGTTTTCATGTCATTTATAATGTAATTTTGCATATTGTTTTGTAAAGAAAATTTAAAAAAACTAAATACGTGTGTTATGAAAAAATTCTTCCCCCTCATCATGCTTTTGTGTGCATTGAATTATGCATCAATGGCACAAAATGTTGGCATTAGCAACAACATTTTCACTCCCCAAAGCTATTTGCATGTGCATCAGCCAAATGTAAGTGGTAATTTATTTCAGATGACCAATTCCACATCAGGCAATGCATCAAATGCAGTTGGCCTTGTTTTTTCAGTTGATGGAGCAAGCTACACAATGAGAAATTATCAAAATGGTTTTATTACTTTTCAAACAAATGCAAGTGATATTACCTTTTCTGATGGCACTGAACGCATGAGGATTCAGTCAGGTGGACGAGTTGGTATTGGTACTGCCACTCCTCACACTTCAGCCCTCCTGCATGTGAATGCTAACAACAGAGGGATTTTGATTCCCAATGTGCCACTCACTGCTACCAATGCTGCAGGACCTGTGGCCACACCACAAACCAGTTTGCTGGTATATAACACTGCCACTGCCAGTGCGGGAGCAACCGCCGTAACACCAGGTTTTTATTACAACGCAGGAACCACAGCAGCTCCCAACTGGAGAAGATTGATGGCAGGCGGATCGGGTGCAGACGGATGGCTTACAATTGGAAACTATGGTACAACACCAGCCAACAACTGGATAGGCACCAACGACGCTCAGGATTTTGTATTTAAAACAGGTGGTGTTGCAGCAGGAAATGAGAGGATGAGGATTACATCAGCAGGTAATGTAATGGTAAATATTACAGCCCCCATAGATGCAGGAGATGCATTTACTTCAGTAGTTTCTCCAACTTTCCCAACAGCTATTGCTACTTATGGGAATGGTGGATTTCCAATATGGGCAGAACAAATAAATATTGATGCTGATGGGATATGGGCTATTAATTCCGCAGCAGCAGGCGCAGGAGGAGGTGTTGGTATATTTGCTTATTCAGGACAAAGTGGCGGGGCAGGTGTTTGGGGAGACGGAGGCACATCTACACGTGGTATTATGGGAATAAACAATACTGCTGCAAGTCCTGCCGTGCAAGCACAAAACATTAATGCTGGCGGATATGCACTTTATGCTGTAAACTCTGCTGCAAACGGCGCAGGGGGAGGTATGGCCATATATGCAACATCAAATCAAACAGGTGCCCCAACTATTGGTGCAACACTCAGGAATACAACCATTTATACAAACACAGCAATATCGGGAGTGGCTAATTTTGCCAGTGCTAATGGAGTTTTAGGAGCTGCTCAGATAAATACAGGCACTGGTGTCAGGGGACTAAACACAGCAGCAAACGGCACAGCAATTGGTTTTGGAGGGTTGTTTACCAGCAATCAAACAGGAGGTGCTGCTCTTGCCGGTTCACTAAGATTAGCCAGCTACTTTGCCAACTCCAGTGTTTCAGGTGTAACAAATGATGGTATAGTTGGAGGAATTGGTGTTATCGGCGGTTGCGGAAATGCCACAGGAATTGGTGTTCAGGGACAGTCAAGCGGAACAACTGCAAGTGGTGTGCTTGGAATAGTAAATCAGTCAGGAGCCATTGCTGTGAACGGGCAAAATCTCAATGCAACAGGAACCGGAGTAGTAGGTTCTGGGAATAATCAGGCTCCACAAACATTGGTTGGCGGATCAGGTGGTGCATTTACAGGTAGTGGTTTTGGAGTATTTGGTTATTCAACCGGAAGCGGCAATGACACATGGGGAGGTTATTTCTCTAATGGTGGAGGGGCATCTTATGCCTATGTTGGAGGGAGAACACCTCTTGGTACAAACAGAAAAATTGAAGGAAACGGAACAGTAAATACAATAGTCAAAGATGTAAATAATAATAGTGTTGTCATGACCTGTCCTGAAACTGTGGAAATTTTATTAATGGATTACGGGCATGGTCAGCTATTGAACGGCGAGGTGTATATTACTATTGATCCAAATCTTGCAAAAAACATTCATGTTGATGACCAGCATCCTTTGAAAGTGTTTGTGCAGCTTGAAGGAGATTGCAACGGGGTTTTTGTTACAGAGAAAACTGCACAGGGTTTTAAAGTAAAAGAGCTTGGCGGTGGTACAAGTAATGTGCCTTTCTCATATCAAATAGTTGCACAGCGTGCTGATGAATACGATGAATTTGGAAATCTCGTTTCAAAATATGTAACACCACGATGGGAGCCAGCAATGCTACCGCAAGAGCTTTTAACCGGCATAAAATACGAAATGGCTGTGCCACAACAGCTTGAAGAACCTCAGTCTATGGAAAGACAATTTGAAAACATAGAACAAACAAGAGATCCAAAAAATATCAGAAAAACAAAATTAGACTAAAAAACGGTTTTATTATCTACCCACACAACCGCCCTCATTTTGGGGGCGGTTTTTTCTTATTAAAATTTTTTAACAATTTTATTTTATCCTTTATAATATATTTCATTAACTTTGTAGTTCCGTTTTTAACTAAAGTGTTTTTTTAACCATACAATTATGACAAACAAATCCCCCCTGTTGTTTTTTGTGTGCCTGATGATTTCAGCTGCACTGATGGCACAAAATGTTGGTGTCAGCAACAACATTTTCACGCCCCGCAGCTATTTGCATGTGCATCAGCCCAATGTTAGTGGCAATTTATTTCAGATGACCAATTTCACATCAGGCAATGCAACGAATGATGTTGGTTTGGTGTTTTCAGTGAATACAAATGAATGGACCATGCGAAATTATCAGGCAGGCAATCTGATTTTTCAAACCGGCAATGGTAATATGCGGTTCTTTACAAACAACACAGAACGAATGATTATTCTCAGTAGTGGCAATGTGGGCATTGGAGATTTAACCCCTCTCGCATTATTTACAGTTGGCAATGGTGATCTGTTCAGAGTTGAAAGTACCGGACATGTGAGAACTATCAACGCAACTGTTGGCGCACCTGCCTATTCATTTACTGGCAGTACAAACACAGGCATGTGGGCACCGGCTGCAAGTAATATTGCATTTTCAACTGCAGGGTTAGAAAGAATGCGTGTACACGCAAATGGTCAATTCTCTTTAAACAGTACAACTGCTGCTGCAGGTGATGTTTTATCTTCATATGGTAATAATGCCACACTTGCATGGGCACTAAATGGATATCATACAGGAACTGCAGGTGGAGGTTTATATGCTCAGAATACAAATACATCAAATGGATACAATGCAATGGAAGGCGTTACCGAATATAATATTTCTACAAACATTCCATCTGGTGTTTTTGGGCTTGCAATAGCAAACACAAATCATTCTGCATATGGTGTAAGGGCCGCTACAAATGCCTCAGGAACAAGCTCTTATGGCCTAAGGGCAAGCTGCATGCAGTCTGATTTTGCAGGCTACTATGCCGGATATTTTATAGGAAGAGTTTTTTCAACAGGAAATTATTATATACCCTCTGATAGTAAACTTAAAGAAAATCTAACCACTATTAATACTCTTGATAGAATTATGCAGCTGAATATTTATGAATATGAGTATAGTAAAGAGTATTCAAAATTTTTATATTCTGAAGACAAGAAAGTAGGTTTCATTGCTCAAGAGGTTGAAGAATTGTTTCCAGGAACTGATCTTACATCGCCTGCATTTATATATGCCAATGACAAACCTGCCGGAACAAAAGAAGCATATTCTCCTGAAAAGGAAGAAATACTTGGAGTTTCCTATACTGCTTTTGTCCCATATCTCGTGAGAGCCATACAAGAACAACAACAAATCATTGAATCTCTTGAGCAGCGTATTGAAAGGCTTGAACAGTTGCTTTTGGAAAAATAACAGTCAATTTCTTTGTTCATTGCATAGAGCAATTCCCGTTTTTTCATATTTTACACTAGTGAACGACAAAATTCAGTTTTTCCAAATGGATGTAAATTGTCTTAATTGTTTTTGTCGGTCAGTAATGATTTTTTACAAAACTCTACACAGTAAATGAAAATTTTGTATTTTAGCATGCTGTTTAATAATTAACTTCTTAAATCCATGAAAAAACATTTACTTACAATTTGCGGCATTACTGCCCTTTCGGTGTTTTTATTGAGTACAAAGATTAAAGCACAAAACGTTGGTATTTCCGAAACCATCATCACACCCCACTCCACCAGCATTCTTGAACTGCGGTCGGATGACAAGGGTTTGCTTGTTCCGCGTGTGGCACTGACACAAACCTCATCCAATGCTCCTGTTGGTGCAGGCATAGCCAACAGCTTGCTTGTATATAACACAGCTACGATTAACGATGTAACGCCAGGCTTTTACTACTGGGACAACACACAGTGGGTGCGAATTGTATCGGGCACAATGCCATCAACAGGATGGGCACTCACAGGAAATGGAGGCACCAATCCGGCTGTAAATTTTGTGGGAACCACAGGTGCTCAGGATCTTGCTTTTCGCACAAACAACAACGAACACATGAGAATTACATCAGGTGGATTTGCAGGAATTGGCACACCAACACCTGGTTCCAAACTTACTGTTGTCAGAACCACAGTAAACACTGCAACTGAAACAACGGGTTCTTTTGGTGTCACATGGAGCAATTCAATGACACATGCTTATGCCTTATCGGGCAATGCTTCAAAGACCACAGCCGAAACATCGGGCAGAAGTACTGGTGTTTATGCAAGAGGTGGCAATGCAACCAATCAATGGAACACAGGCCTGTCAGCTGTTTTGTCTGGAACAAACCATGGATCTGCCATACTTGCAGGAACGTATGATGATTACATAACTTACGGATTTGGTGGCACTTTTCAGGCACAATATGTAAATCCTGCAGGCAACTGGGGTATTGTTTCATACAGTCCTGTTTATTTTCATCAAAGTCATTATGTAATGGGAAACATGGGCATTGGCACTTCAGCGCCCACAACACAATTACACACCACAGGGGGTGTGCGGCATGCGGGCATTGCAGGCACAGGTAATTATCTGTCAATAGATGCCAACGGAAATTTATCCAGAACAACAGGTGTTGGAGGCTCAAACTGGCTTGTAAATGGAGCAAATGTTTATCGTTCAGGTGGATTTGTTGGAATTGGCACTGCCACACAAATAAGTGACTTAGATATATACCAGTCAGGTGGTGCAGCCAGCAATGAACAATCAGGAGGCATCAACCTGAGAAGTTATGATAATCTTTACCACTGGAGAATTTACAACAGTCATGATTATGTGAGATTTAACTACTCAAATAATTCAGGAGCAACCTATGTTTCAAAGGCGTACGTAAGTTCAGTAGATGGTGCATGGATACAGTTATCCGATATGTCATTGAAAACCAACATGGAAAACATAGACGAAGTTTTGGAAAATGTGTTGAAGATTGATATTCTGAAATACAATTATATTGACAACAAACCAGGTGCGCCCAAGGTTATAGGTGCCTCTGCCAATCAGTTGGCTCTGTTGTTTCCTGAGATTGTTTCGGGAGAAGAGGGAGAAGAACTTTTGGGCATTGATTACAGTAAATTTGGTGTTTTGGCTATTAAGGCCATACAGGAACAGCAACAAATTATTGAATCTCTTGAGGAGAGAATTGAAAATCAGGAGCAGCGTATTGAAAGGCTTGAACAGTTGCTTCTGGAAAAGAAATAAGAAGTATTTCTGAAAAAGATAATTCAGCCGGTTTCTACACAGTTAAAAATAAAAGCTGATTTTTATTTATTTATCTTAAATATTTAACATTTTTTTTTGCTGCTTTAAATACATTAAGCTTATATTTGCATAATAAAAACAATTTAAAACCCCTCCTTATGAAAAGATTTTTATTATTACCATTATTATTGCTTACCCTTTTTGTGCTTAAATTTGAAGCAAATGCTCAGAATGTTGGAATTTCTGATGCGGCCATAACACCTGATGCTTCAGCCGTACTTGAGGTAAGATCAACCGACAAAGGATTGCTAATTCCCAGGGTTGCGCTGACACAAACCACTGTTGCAGCACCTGTCACTACTCCGGCTACCAGTTTGCTGGTATTCAACACTGCCAGTGTAAACGATGTAACTCCGGGATTTTATTACTGGAGTGGTTCTGCATGGATAAGAATATTATCGGGCACAGTCCCATCATCAGGCTGGGCACTCACAGGTAATGCAGGAACAAATCCTGCTTCAAACTTTCTTGGCACCACAGATGCTCAGGATTTTGTTATCAGAACTTCCAATACAGAAAGACTACGTGTCAGAGCTACAGGTTTTGTTGGTATTAACACCAATAATCCTACAGAACGCCTTCATATTGAAGGAAACGTCAGATTTTCAGGAGCACTAATGCCTAATAATAATGCCGGAAATGCCGGTTCTTTTTTACAATCTCAAGGTGCAGGTCTGCCACCCACATGGTCTCTGCCCGGACTATCAGTTACAGATATAGTTTCAGTTAACAGCACAGCCAACCTGTGTATTTCAGGAGCTGTTTTTACAACCTACCCAGGCTGCACACAAATATTAACCCTTCAGGCAGGCCAAAGAGTTTTGGCAATGGCTGAAGCTGGTATTATTGTAAGTAATGATTGTTCAGGGACTTCAACCGTTCACAGAAGTATAGTTGATGCAAGAATTTCGATTAATGGAAATGACTTTCCAAACGGAGCATGGCTGAGAACATCTCTTGACAATGATATAGGTTATGTTGTGTTCAACTCATTAACACTGATTGGAGAATATACTGTGCCAGCCAATGGCAACTATACTTTTGAGTTGCAAGCAAGAAGAGCCGGCGGCAATGGAAACGCTGTGTCAGGGGGGGACAACACATCTGCATTGCAGGCAACTCTTATTCTGATTGTGTATACACCATAACACGCTTAATTATGAAAACATTATTTTTTGCATCAATCGCTTTGTTCTTTATTTCGATGAACACCATAGCTCAGGACAAGCCAATATATACAATGAGTAAAGATAATCCTGTTATTTATGAAGCAGAAACATCTGAAGAAGAAAATAAAAATCGTCATGACCGATTTGTAATCTCAATGTATAAAAATCAAATAGCAGTGGAAAAGAGCAATGAAGAGAATCCTCCTGTTCAATCAGAAAAATCAAAAACTGAATCCGGCAAAGCCGCAACAATTCTGAGAAAAGAAACTGAATAAAACTTTCTTATTTCTTCACAAACTTCAACACCTGAATGTATTCAGCATTTGAAACATTGACCATGTAAATACCTGCAGGATACGCAGCCACATCAATCTTCATCAATGGCTCTATGTCTGAAAATGAAGCCATCAGTTGTCCCGAAACATTGAAAATTTCAACTTTTGTATTGATGAAATCAGCTGATGAAGTTTCAAGATACAGAAAATCATCTGCAGGAACAGGGTACAGGCGAGCCACTTCCACATTTGCGGGGTTTTCAATTGAAGTGACATTGGTATAAAAATACACACTCATGACATCCAGACTCCATGCGCCTGCATTCCAGTATGAAGTTATCATTGTGTCAGGATTGCCTGCAATATCATATGATGTTTCATAGAGACTGACTTCTTCCCATGCTGACAAACCATTATTCCAGCTATAATAGGTCTCATTTGTACAAAAGCCAGCTGCATTATTCTCATATTCTGTCCTCCCTGATGGTTCCCATCCGGGTATAGAATAATCAAATGAAAACTGGTCACGTCTAATAAGAAACTGAGATGAATCATAAAATAAATCAGCACTTGTAACAGGCTCCCAAATCTGACTCACATTGTCAAACATATAAACCATATAAGAACTTATATTATCATAATAGTTGAAACTGGCTTCAATTTTAAATACTTTTTCCCAAACCTGGATAACATCATTCCAAACAGACACATAATATTTAGTATAATCTCCATTGGAATTTAGTTCATATTCTTCCATATAATTGTTTTCCCACACTCCGTGAATTCCATTCCATGATGAACCCACCTGCTTTACGATGTTTCCATTTATATCAGTTTCATATATCGTTCTGTTTGCATTATTCCAACTGCTTGTAGCTGATTCCCACACGTGAGAGATTGACATTGCAATATGCAGAGCAGGAGTATATATATTTGTGGTTTTATAGTTATTTTCAAACACTCCTAATCCTGCATTATAATTCAAAAATACAGAAGACAGCATCTGCCCGAAATGATTATAATCATACTCGATTTTTGCAGATAAATCCCAGGATGATGTTCCTGAATTATAGCTGTAATAGTAAATCGAATCATTAAAAAACATAGTATTTGTTTTCAATTGACCGACATTCAGATTCTTATCAATGAGAAATCTGAGGGCAATTGACTCTGGCATTAGCGATTGTGCCATAATTTTTCCTGAAATCAGGATTATAAGCATTAAGATTATTTGTTTTGTTTTCATGATGAAAATTTTAATCTTGCAAAATTAGTAATTAAAATTAAATATTAGGCAATTTGTTCCGTTTAATTTTTATTCTGCACATACAACATGATAAATTCACAACTTAATCACATATCAGTTCTTCTAAATTATTTGCACAAGCAAAAGATTACAATTCTGATTCATAGGGGCTACTGTTCTACAAAAGCCATATTTAAAAAACAACTATGACTGGTTTTTGAGAATTTCTCCAAATAGATACAGTTCATTTATCACATTCAAATTCTTCACATTTAACAATGTTCCATACACTATTCTTTTGATTTTCACGTTATTGAATGTGTTTAAAATCAATTTCCGTGAAAAAGAAAATTCTGTTTTTGTTGATTTTTGTTATTTTGCTTTTTTCTACGGTTGAAATTTATACTCAAAACCCCCATTTCAAATCCATTCATCAATCGGGAGATTTTAATCCCGGCCTCAGATGGCATGATGATAGTCTCAGAATTGATGCCTCTTATCATGTGTTTAGCGGAAAAAGGGTTGGATCATTAATTCCATTCGAATCAAAAGCCAGAATTGAAGAGAATTACCGGATTGGAAATGTTTCTTATGAAAAAACCAACAAACAGCATGGATACAGACATGGAATTGCAATGAAAGAATTTGTATCAGATATCAAATATACCCCGCTCAACAAAGTTAATGAAAACAGCTTAAACAGCAAATTTTACGGTGCAAAATACTTTATTAATCATAGTATCTATAAAAATGTTTTTTTAGGAATCAGTGCAACGGCTTTGGCGGGCTACAGAAAACACAAAATTCACACCAGCAATCATTCATATTTGGGAGATTTACTGCCTATGGCTACAATGGTTTCATCTGCTGGTTTAATGTATCGTTACAAAAATCTTGGACTTGGAGGTGGTTTCTTATTGGATGGATTTTACAGCAGTGATAATAAAATCGTATTTCTAAACCTGATGTGGGAAATGCAGATAGAAAGAACATATTTAATGTTTTTCAATGAATTTAAGCCTCCATATTGCAATGATTTGAATTTTTTTGTTGAGTTTAATAAAACTTTATGTTTTACCATAAATCATCAATACAATCGTTATCCGATAAAAACACACTACCTGGGAGGGTCATTGTTGTTTTATTCTGTTCTTTCAGGTCTCAGGACTGGTTTTGGTTTTAATTTGAGAAATACTTCGGGCAAGAATTCAGTTTGGATGAGTCCGCACATTCAATGGAGTTTCCCTGAAAAACTACCATCTCCTCCAAAAGAAATAAAGAAGTCAGACAAAGAAAAGAAACAAAAAAAAATACAACGACATCGTTATGACACAATCCTTTATTGATTAATTCATCTTGTGTTTTCTGTAGTTCAATCTCTAAACCAAATTTTGGTTTTTTCTTCTTATCAGATATTTTGAATATCGAAAGACTGAAATGGCATACATCAGGAAATCCTTTTAATATCAGCGCCCAGATTTTGAAGTCTTTTTTCAATATCAGAATATCCTCGGTCAATCTGTTCTATATTATGGATTGTGCTTTTCCCTTCAGCAGAAAGAGCTGCAATAAGCAATGCCACACCGGCACGAATATCGGGTGATGACATATTGATGCCTCTGAGTGGGAATTTTCTTTCAAGGCCAATCACTGTTGCTCTGTGTGGGTCACACAATATGATTTGGGCACCCATTTCGATGAGTTTATCAACGAAGAACAATCTGCTTTCAAACATTTTTTGGTGAATCAGAACACTTCCCTTTGCCTGAACAGCAACAACAAGAACGATGCTCAGTAAGTCAGGAGTGAATCCCGGCCATGGAGCATCTGACACTGTGAGAATTGAACCATCCATAAACGTGTCAATTTCAAACACATCCTGAGGAGGCATATATATATCATCTCCCTTTCTTTCCAAATGAATTCCAAGTCTTTTAAATACATCGGGAATCACTCCAAGATAATCATAACCAACATTTTTGATTGTGATTTCAGACTTTGTCATGGCGCTGAGACCGATAAAGCTTCCTACCTCAATCATATCGGGGAGCATCGTGTGGGTGCAACCTCCAAGTTGATCAACACCATCAACTGTGAGTAAGTTTGAACCAACACCGCTGATTTTGGCTCCCATTGAGTTAAGCATATTACAAAGTTGCTGCAGGTATGGTTCACATGCAGCATTAAAAATGGTGGTTGTCCCTTTTGCAAGTACAGAAGCCATAACAATATTGGCTGTTCCGGTTACTGACGCTTCATCAAGGAGCATATATGCCCCTCTTAATTCTTGTGCTTTCAAATGATAATACTTGTCCTGAACATTATATTCTATTGTAGCTCCCAGTTTCTGCATTCCGAAAAAATGGGTATCCACCCTACGTCTTCCTATTTTATCACCCCCTGGTTTTATGGCAACACTCTCTTTAAAGCGAGCCAGCAATGGACCAACCACCATAAAACTCCCTCTCAGCTTGGAGGCAATTTTCCTGTATTCAGGAGAAAGCAGTGCTTTTAACATCAGGTTTTTGGCACAAAAAGACCGGGACCCTTTGCTGAGTTCAACCACCTCAACACCCAAAAACTGAAGCAAACTTATAAGCCTGTTTACATCTTCTATATCAGGGATATTATTGATTACAACAGTACTGTCAGTGAGCAAAGTAGCACAAATCACCTGCAGTGCTTCATTTTTTGCTCCCTGGGGAATAATTTCTCCTTTTAGAGGATTTCCTCCTCTTATTTCAAAAGCTTCCATGAAATGGTGTTATGTTTTTTTCTTATAATATTTTTTCCCATTCTTATTGGGTTTCCTTTTTTTGAAAGTTCTGGATTGTGGTGCATTATTAGGATTGGGAAAACTGAAGTTTGATGATAGTTCCACTTCATCAGACAAATTCAAATGTCCATTGGAAAGTTGACGAAGATGATCAAAAATCACCTTATCATCAACAGAACCCTTATTCCATGCCAGATACAATTTCTTCATATTATTGGCAATATCTTTCACCAGTGCATTTTTCTCCTCCCCTTCATCCATAATCACCGCTTGTTTTATCATATTTGTCACAATTGCTCCATAATATCTGTACGGAACATCTTTTCCTTCACTATTATATCTGATTTTTACAGGTTTTATATAGTGTTCAGGCAGTGGTTTGGGGTATGGAGCATCCACATCCAGTTCAAAATTTGAAATTATGAACAAATGATCCCAAAGCTTTCTGTCTAGTTCTGTTGAGTCTTTTGCATTACTTTGCTGCAATGCAGACATTTGTCTTATGATTTCGCGTGCAGCAATATTGCGTTTTTCCCGGTCTTCAATAGTTTTTGCGTGTTCAATTAAGCCCTGAACGCAACGGCCATATTCGGGAATGACCATTTTTTTTCTAAGAGAATTATAATCCATCATCATATTGATTGTCTATTCAAAGGTACAATTATTTTTTAATATATATTAATTATCAACAGTTTACTTTGTTATTTCAAAATTTTGAGTTTGGCAAATTTCAAAAGCAGATTTTTTTTACCAAAAGCAGGAAAGAATACCACAGCTTTTCTATCAGTTCCTGACCCGTCAATTTGCAACACCTTTCCTTTTCCAAACTTTTCGTGTTCCACATCAGTTCCCACCACAATACCTTCAGCATTAATTTCAAATTCAACAGCTGCGGATGAAGGCTGTTTGTTTAGTTTTTTAAACCCCTTTGGGGGATTATTTTGTTGTTCAGTGTTTTCCTTTTTTACAAATGCAGGTTTAAATCTCAGTTGAGCAGGCATTTCCAATTCAGAGTCGAAATATTCTTTTCGTTGTGCCGACCAGTCTGGAGTTTCCTTTTGTCTGGGTAAATCAAGCAGCTCATAATCAATCTCTTCAATAAACCTGCTGGGTTCACTGTATTCACGTTTTCCCCATCTGAATCTGGATTCTGCCCATGAAAGGGTAACTTTTTTCATTGCTCTTGTGAGAGCCACATAAAACAATCTCCTTTCTTCCTCAACTTCAGATCTGGTATTGAGAGACATCACAGAGGGAAACAAATTCTCTTCAAGTCCGGTAATATAAACATATGGAAATTCAAGTCCTTTGGCAGAATGGGCTGTCATTAGTGAAACCCTGTCATCATTTTCATCTTTATCATCCAAATCGGTAAGCAATGACACTTCAAGTAAAAAATCTGTCATTGTGGGTACGACATCAGGTGTTTCGGCTGTTGTTTTTTCGGCAAATTCCTTAATTCCGTTCATCAACCCCTCAATATTTTCCAGTCGCATGGCTGTTTCAGGGTCATCACTAGATTTCAGCATATTGAGATATCCTGAGCTTTTCAGAACATGGTCTGCAAGTGCGTACACATCTTTTGTATCATGCAAAGCCACAAAGCTTTTTATCATGACAACAAAGTCTTCAATTCTTCCGGCAACACCCTGATTGATTCCGATTGCTTTAACATTGGTTTTAACAGATTTAAGTGTTTCCCAAAAAGTAAGATTATTCTCATGGGCAAACACAATAATCCTGTCAATGGTTGTTTTTCCTATTCCTCTGGGAGGGACATTAATGATTCTCAATAGTGCTTCTTCATCATTTTGATTTACAACAATTCTAAAAAAAGACATGAGGTCTTTAATTTCCTTTCTTTTATAAAAAGAAACACTCCCATATACCCTGTATGGAATATTCATTTTTCTAAATGCTTCCTCCAGAGCTCTTGACTGAGCATTGGTTCTGTAGAGAACTGCAAAATCTCTATTATTACAATGATTGTTCATTTTTGTTTGAAAAATATCCTGAACAACATTGATGGCTTCATCGTTTTCACTGAGATTTCTGAGCACTTTCACTTTATCTCCATCTGGGTTATCAGTCCAGATTGTTTTTGCCAACTGCCCTTTATTATTGGAAATAATTGAATTGGCAGCATTCACAATTACTTTGGTGCTTCTGTAGTTCTGCTCCAGTTTCATCACCTTTGTTTCAGGAAAATCGCGGCTAAAATTGAGAATATTTTCAATTCTTGCGCCTCTGAATGCATAAATTCCCTGGGCATCATCCCCAACAACACAAAGATTTCTGTGTTCCTGAGCAAGTTTTTTTATAATAATGTATTGAGAAAAGCATGTGTCCTGATATTCGTCCACCAGAATATAATTGAATCTTTTCTGATATTTTGATTTCACATCGGGAAAATCTCTGATAAGCAGATTCATATTATAGAGCAGGTCTTCAAAGTCCATCGCATTTGATCTTCTGCATCTGTTCCAGTATATTTCATAAATATACCCAAGCAGAGGTTTGTTGGCTTTGAGGTCATCAGCCTGAATTTCGGGATTGCTTTTATACTCCTGTGGATTGAGAAGACTCATCTTAGCCCCCGAAATACGATGCAGCACAAATGAAGGAGTGTACATTTTATCATCAATCCTGTTTTCTTTCAGGATTTGCTTAATCACACTTTTGGAATCATCAGTATCGTATATGGTAAAATTGGGAGAATAACCCAGTCGGTGAGCTTCAACCCGAAGAATACGAGCAAATACAGAATGAAAAGTACCCATCCACAGGTCTCTGGCCTGATTTCCAGCCAGATTCATAATTCTATCTTTCATTTCGCCGGCTGCTTTCTTTGTAAATGTCAGTGCAAGAATTTTGAATGGATCCACACCATTTTCAATGAGCCATGCAATGCGGTGAGTAAGCACGCGGGTTTTGCCTGAACCGGGACCTGCCAATATCATTACAGGCCCTTCAGTTTCCTGCACAGCAATTTGTTGAGCTTCATTAAGAGATTGTAGCAAATTACTCACTTATAGCGTTTTAACTTCTTCCGAAATAATACGGAATTGAGGTTCATAATACAACAACAGAACAGACTATAATTGCTCTTTACATATTCATTACATCAGCAATAGTTCCTGTTCTGTATTTTCCTTCTTCAAGGTTTTTTCTAATCAGTTTAAATTTCTCAATAGTATAATCCACATCTTCATTGGTATGCACTGCTGTTGGGATAAGTCTGAGCAGAATCACACCCTTTGGTACAACAGGATATACAACCATTGAACAGAACACATCATAATTTTCTCTCAGGTCAAAAATTATATTTGTTGCTTCTGGGATATCGCCCTGCATAAATACGGGAGTAACTGGTGAGTTTGTATTTCCCAGATTAAATCCGGCTTCTTTGAGGCCAGATTGCAAACGATTGACAACCTCCCATAGTCTTTCTCTGAGTTGAGGTTGTGTTCTGAGTATTTCAAGACGTTTCAGAGCGCCTTTTACCATGGGCATTGGCAATGATTTGGCGAAAATCTGAGAGCGCATATTATATGTAAGATAATTGATCACATTTTCAGGAGCAGCAATAAACCCACCGATTCCGGCCATGGCTTTTGCAAAAGTTCCGAAATACAAATCCACTTCATTTTGTACACCAAAGTGTTCATCAGTTCCGGCACCTGTTTTTCCCATCGTACCAAATCCGTGAGCATCATCCACAAGCAGGCGGAAATTAACTTTCTTTTTCAGCGCAACAATTTCGTCCAGTTTACCCAAATCACCTGACATTCCAAAAACACCTTCAGTGATTACAAGAATTCCGCCACCAGTTTCGGCCGTTATTTTTTCTGCTCTGCGCAGCTGATACTCAAGTTTTTCCATATCATTGTGAGGAAAAACCAGTCTTTTTCCAAAATGCAGCCTCATTCCATCAATAATACATGCATGAGATTCAGAGTCATATACTATGACATCTTTTCTGTCAACAAGAGTTTCAATGACAGAAATCATTCCCTGATAACCATAATTGAGCAGATAGCTGGCTTCTTTTCCTACATGTGCGGCAAGTTCTCTTTCCAACTGTTCATGATAATTTGTTTGTCCTGACATCATACGGGCGCCCATAGGATAAGCCAATCCATATTCCTGGGCAGCCTCTGCGTCTGCTTTTCTCACTTCAGGATGATTTGCAAGTCCTATATAATTGTTCAAACTCCAGATGATTCTCTCTTTGCCTCTGAAAACCATTCTGTTTCCAATTTCACCTTCCAGTTTCGGAAATGTAAAATATCCGTGAGCCACTTTGAAGTATTTGCCCAGAGGCGTATCTTCCTGTTTTAGTTTATTGAAAATATCCACGATAAAATTATTTTTTAAAGGTTAATAGAAAATTTCCGCAAAAGTATAAAAAAATAAAATGCCACAACTGAAAACAACATCAAACATGAATTAAAAGGGAAGATCATCTGTCGTATCGTCAGGCACTGCATCGGGCATGTTGTTGATAACAGTGTCGTCCTCCGGAGCAATAGCTGATGAATCGGACACAGAGCCCTCAGCCATTCTCCATGCAATAAGATCTGTGTACCATTTGCTGTTAAATTCTCTGCTTTCGGGATCAAAAGACACTTTGACAGACTGATTTTCACGGAATTGTGCTAAGTCGATTTTATTATTCCATACTGTGAAACATACACTTTTTGGATATGGACCTTCGGTCTGAATAACAAATTCCTGCTTTTTCCATTCTCCATTTTTCCCCTGTCCTGTAAGCGGTGTAAGGATTTTAATAAGTTTTCCGTTGATTTCCATAAGATGATTTTTTCGTTTCAAAATTACAAAAAATATCAATAAAATCTCATGTTTTAATTTTGATTTTTTTAAATATCTTTGCACATATCAAAAAATGTTTTACTTTTGTCATTCTTATAAAAAATACCAGTAGTGAAAAGTACAGGAAAAATTGTTCAGATTATTGGTCCGGTAGTGGACGTTCAATTTGCTCAGACAGAGCGTTTACCAAATATTTACGAATCAATTTCAGTAAAAACTGACAGTGGTGAAGTGGTTGTTTTAGAGTGTCAACAGGACATCGGTGAAAATACTGTTCGAACTGTTGCCATGGATTCGACCGATGGTTTATACAGGGACATGCCTGTTATTGCCAGTGGTCATCCTATCTCTATGCCAACAGGAAATGAAATTCGTGGACGTTTGTTTAATGTTATTGGTGAGCCCATTGATGGCATAGGAAGTATTTCCGTCACATCATCCAGAAGTATTCACCAAGAGCCTCCATTGTTTGAAAACCTCACAACAAAGTCGGAAGTACTTTTTACAGGAATTAAGGTTATTGACCTTATTGAGCCCTATTCAAAGGGAGGAAAAATTGGTTTGTTTGGTGGTGCCGGTGTTGGAAAAACCGTAATCATCATGGAGCTGATTAATAATATTGCAAAAGTTTATAGCGGGATGTCTGTTTTTGCAGGTGTTGGAGAACGCACCCGTGAAGGAAACGATTTGCTTCGTGAGATGATTGAATCAGGTGTTATCCGTTATGGTGAAAAATTTCTCCACAATATGGAAAAAGGGGGATGGGATTTGTCATTGGTTGACAAAGAAGAACTTGCACAATCTCAGGCAACTTTGGTTTTCGGACAGATGAATGAGCCTCCGGGAGCACGTGCTCGTGTTGCTTTGTCGGGTCTCACTCTTGCTGAATATTTCCGTGACGGAGAAGACGAAGCCTCAGGAAAAGATATTCTGTTTTTTATTGACAATATTTTCCGATTCACCCAGGCCGGTTCTGAAGTATCAGCCTTGCTTGGTCGTATGCCTTCGGCTGTGGGTTACCAACCTACTCTGGCATCTGAAATGGGTGTTATGCAGGAAAGAATTACATCCACAAAACGAGGCAGTATTACTTCTGTCCAGGCTGTGTATGTGCCTGCTGATGACCTTACTGACCCTGCTCCTGCCACAACTTTTGCCCACCTAGATGCGACCACAGTATTGAGCAGAAAAATTGCCGAACTGGGAATTTACCCTGCTGTTGACCCGCTTGATTCAACCTCTCGTATTCTTACTCCAGATGTTGTTGGTGATGAACATTATCAGGTGGCACAACAAGTGAAGAATATCCTGCAGAGATACAAAGAACTTCAGGATATCATAGCAATTTTGGGGATGGATGAATTATCAGATGATGACAAACTCATCGTCCTCAGAGCAAGACGTGTTCAGAGGTTCCTGTCTCAACCATTCTTTGTTGCTCAACAGTTTACAGGACTTGAAGGACAATTTGTCAACATTGAAGACACCATTAAAGGTTTCCAGATGATTATGAGAGGTGATGTGGATGAATATCCCGAAGCAGCTTTTAATCTTGTTGGCACTATTGACCAGGCCATTGAAAAAGGCAAAAAAATGCTTGATGAAACAGCTAAAAAATAATCATTATCATGCTTCTCAAAGTTCTATCTGCTGAAAAAACATTGTATTCTGAAAATGTAACTCAAGTTCGTTTTCCGGGCATTGACGGAACATTTACAGTATTGAAAAACCATGCCCCAATGGTTGCTCAGCTAAAAAAGGGCAATCTCATTGTAATCCCTGAAGGCAGCAATACAAAACAAAATATCGAAATCAGCGGTGGACTGGCAAGGGTGCTTGACAATGAAATACTTGTTCTCACAGGAATTTAAACAAAAAATTTATGAATAAAATTATTCTTTTGCTGTGGGCAATGCTGTTTGTTGCCTGTGCAGGTTCGTCATCTGATAAAAACAGTGATGAAAACACTGAAGTTATTCTGATTCGTAAAACATCTGAATATGTGTTGATTCCTGATTCATCTGAGGTGACATGGAACAGATACCTGAATCAAAAACCAACCAAACAAAATGTGCAGATTTTTGGGTTCTCTGTTGAAGCAGATTTGGGTGAAGTTGAAATGACAACCAGCGGAACAGCCAATGTGCGCTCTGGCAATCTTATTCTTATTGATTTCAATCCCGTTGAAGCGTTGATTATTTTTGATATGCAAAGTTTCAAACTGGCAAAAGAAAAAGGAAAGGGCTTATTTGATGTGAAAAATTATCCTGAGTGCAGTTTGCACATCAAATCTTTTGAAGAACAAGGTGATGCATATCTGGTTTCTTCAGAATTAACCATTGAAAACACTACAAAAGAAACCCAGTTTGAATTGAATGTTACAGAAAATGTAGATAAAATAGTCCTTTCAGGTTCTTTCAAAATCAACACCCTTGATTATCCATTAAGAGATAATGTGACTGCAGCAGATGTGAATCAGGATGTCATTACAATCAACTTCGTCATTCCTTTTACACTTTTTCAGGAAACAACAGAGAAAATCTCAAATGGGGAAGTGATTGAAACTGAAACAACCTCAATAGATTAACAGTTTCGTTTGAATTTGTGTTTCCAGATTTTTGAAAACAACCAGATATACACCTTTTTCCAGACTATTTTCAGGTAACATTATATATTTGTCTGAGGTTTCTTTTTTTAGCACTAATTTCCCACTCATATCATATATGCTCACAAGGCCATCGTTTGGTGTATATACATATGTTTCCAGGCTTGATGGATTGGGAAAAACAACAAGTCCGTCTTCTTCCTGCTCAATAATACTATTGGCTCCGTTAACAATAACCATCCAGTTTTTCACCGTTACGCTATCTTCTGCATGAATCTCATAGATGACAGGTGCTGAGAAATTATTTGGAGTTGAACCGCTTATCTGCGAAACACCGCCAACAAGTACATCAATTACTCCGGGAGATACAGTAAAGTTGGCTACCAGTTGTGTCACATCATGACCTGTTGGGATAGTGACATCAACAGTTGGATAATTTATAATACTGTATTCCCCGGGAAATGAGAAAAAATAACTAAGAAAATCTGCTTCATCATTAACGTACTGTGTTTCAAATTCCCCTGGTCCTGCCCATGGGCTAAACTCTGAAGGTCCGCAAACACCTCTCACATAAAAATCATATTCAGTTGAATGATCAAGTCCTGAAATATTCACACTGGTTGTGGCTGATGTCACTGTTGTACCTGTGCCCTGAGCAAATCCACTTTCACCGTATTCAATTTCCCAGGATGAAATAGTTCCCTGATCAACCCATGTAAGAGTTGCTGTATAAGGGCCAATATTTGTAGCAGTCAAAGTCATGGGTGAAGGACATGTGGAAAACACAAAAGCTCCAAGAAGCCAGCTAAAATCCAAGCTATATTGCGATAAGTCTCCCCATGTTGTTCCATCAGTGGATATTTTCCCGGCATTTGAGTTTAAGGGAGCCCTTGCTCCCATAGGAAAATAAGTATCTCCCGGGTCCTGAATGGCCATCACTATCCAGTACAAACCAGGAGAAGTAATTAATATTGAGTTTTGCAGCATGATATCTTGTTTCCATCCCTGTGTGGTAAAAGTGTAGGGATTGGATTGCCCAACCAAAACCAGCGGATTTGAATAATTGCCTGTGTAAACCATTGCTGTTACAGTTGCACTATCTCCATGCCAGTGACCAATCTTAACAATAGAGTCTCCTATATGTGCAGATAAATCGAGAACAATGGCTGCATACCATGTGGCAGCTGCATCAAGGCCAATTTTTGTACCTGAGCCTATTGCCCAATAACCTGTAAAAAGATAATTCCAACCATAAGCTTTCTCTCCTCCCGACTCGGGATATTCCTCATAAACATCCTGAGTAATAAATGTATATTGGGCATTGGATACAACCATGCACAAGAAGAAAAAAACAAATAATAAAGTAAACTTTTTCATGTCTGTTGGATTTTATTGAACAAATATACAATGATATTACGAATATAAACAAATTTTTTTTCTTTAAAATGCATGTTTCTTTTTACAAGTATCATTTATTCTGCATTTTCTTTAACAATCAAGTTCTCGTGCCAGTTTATAAAACCCATAAAAAATTAGTCACTTTATGAAACTACTTTTTATTTTCAAAAAAAAACACTTTTGAAACAAGGGGGGGATTGTCAACCTCGCTTCGCTTCGGTTGACATCCCGGAGGGGGGACCTGCAGCAAAAAACTTTAATGATAATTTCACTTTGTGAAACTACTTTTTATTTTCAAAAAAAACACTTTTGAAACAAGGGGGGGATTGTCAACCTCGCTTCGCTTCGGTT
>CAZGIW010000008.1:31571-69344 GCA_964526285.1 uncultured Bacteroidales bacterium
CAAAAAACTTTAATGATAATTTCACTTTGTGAAACTACTTTTTATTTTCAAAAAAGAACACTTTTGAAACAAGTTTCAAGTGTTTTTTTTTGAAAATAAAAAACCTTCGCTTTCGCGAAGGTCATTAAAGTTTTTTGTTGCGGAGAAGGGGGGATTCGAACCCCCGGTACCGTTTCCAGTACGACAGTTTAGCAAACTGTTGGTTTCAGCCACTCACCCACCTCTCCTGAAACTGTTTGCAAAGATAAATAAAGAATTTAAAATACAAACAGAATTTTTTTTCATAGAAACTTCTTATTTGGCAAAAGCCACGGCTCTTGTTTCTCTGATTACTGTTATTTTAATTTGTCCTGGATAAGTCATTTCGTCCTGAATTTTCTTAGAAATATCCAAAGACAGTTGGGTTGTGTCATTATCAGAGATTTGTTCTGCTCCAACAATGACCCTTAGTTCACGGCCTGCTTGTATAGCATAAGTTTTCAGAACACCGGGATAGCTTAAGGCAATAGCTTCAAGGTCTTTTAGTCTTGTGATATATGATTCCACAATTTCTCTTCTGGCACCAGGTCGTGATCCTGAAATAGCATCACAGGCCTGCACAATTGGTGCTATCAGTGTTTCCATTTCAATATCCTCATGGTGTGCTCCAATAGCATTGATAATTTCAGGATGTTCCTTAAATTTTTCTGCCAGTTTCATTCCTATTAAGGCATGAGGAGCTTCTGGTTCATTGTCGGGTACTTTTCCTATATCATGAAGTAATCCGGCTCGTTTGGCAAGTTTTGGATTCAGTCCAAGTTCAGCAGCCATAACTGCACTGAGGTGTGCTACCTCTTTAGAATGTTGAAGCAAGTTCTGTCCATAAGAGCTTCTGTATCTCATTTTTCCGATGAGTCTGACCAATTCATGATGGATATTATGAATCCCCATATCAATAAGCGTTTTCTTTCCGATATCCATCACTTCCTGTTCAAGAAGCTTTTTCGTTTTTCCTACCACTTCCTCAATACGAGCAGGATGAATTCTGCCATCTGCAACTAATTTTTGTAGCGAAAGTCTTGCAGTTTCGCGTCTTAGAGGATCAAAACTTGACAAAATGATTGTTTCAGGAGTATCATCAATAATGATTTCAACACCTGTTGCTGCTTCAAGGGCTCTGATGTTTCTACCTTCACGACCAATAATTCTACCTTTCATTTCGTCATTCTCAATTGGAAATGCAGACACTGTATTTTCAATTGTATGCTCAGATGCTGTTCTCTGAATGCTTTCAACCACAATTTTCTTTGCCTCAGTATTGGCAGTGATTTTTGCTTCTTCTATGCTATCTCTGATAAATGTCATAGCTTCTGCCTGGGCTTCTGCTTTCAAGGATTCCAGAAGTTGCTTTTTAGCTTCTGTAGCTGACATTCCCGACATTTTTTCAAGTTGTTCAACCTGATTTTTGTGATTTCTCTCTACTTCTGCTTCTTTTTTGCTCAGGGATTCAATCTGAACTGTCAGATTATCTCTAAGTTGCTGTGTTTCCTTTTGTTTTCTCTGCAACTCTTCAAGTCTTTGATTCAGGGTCATTTCCTTTTGTTTCACCCTGTTTTCAGTGGCCACAATCATTTTATTTCTTTCGTTAACCTGTCTTTCGTGTTCACTTTTAAGTTGTAGAAACTTTTCTTTTGCTTCAAGAATCCTGTCCTTTTTTATCATTTCAGCCTCATTAATGGCATCTTTGACAATATGAGAGCTTTTTTTCTCAATAGACCTCCTGAGAAGTACCATGCCGACAAACAGACCAAAGCCTGTTCCTGCAATAGCTGCGATAATTAAAAATAAAACATTCATTTTTTTCCACTTTAGGTTATATACTAATTCCGTGAAAATGAAAGGAAAAGAATTTGATGATGAAGAAAAAACTAAGAGATATGCTCTTCAATAAGCTGGTCCAGCTGAGATAGTCGTGCACCCATTGATTCATTGATGTATTGAAGCGCTTTTTCCTGCTCCAACATCTTTGTTGTATTCATTAATGATATCATGGCCAGAATATCCTGTCTGTCTTTGAATGCATATTTTCCAGAAAGTTCTTTTAATTGCTTGTTGATTTGCTCAACAGCATTTCTAACCCCTGCTTCTTCAGTAGGAAGCACAGAAAGCATATATTTTCTTTCTGCAATATTTACTGATATTTTTAGCTTTTCTGCTTCCATCATGATTCAATGTTCAAATATGCAATACACCTGTCAATTTCTCTTATGTATTCGTTTATCTTCAACTTCAATTTTCCCGGATCCTTAGCTCCATCAACCGCCGCTGCAAGCTCCAGTATTTGTTTTTGCCCTGTTATCTCCTGCAGTTGTTTCTTTAATTCAGCGTTTGCCGTTTGCAAGTCCGTGAACTTATCTTTCATTTTCTGAAGCTCTGCAAAATATGTGTTTTTCTGCTCTATTAATTGTCTGACTTTATACTCCAGTCCTGCAACTAACAGCGAATAATCCTCCATAATCTACAAAGTTTCAATTTGCAAAATTAATAAAATTTAAACTGATATGCAAATTTTTATAAATGTAACACACTTTTTTATATGCCACGTGTACTTTGATACTTCTATGGTGTTCAGCATGAGCAGACTCATTACAAGTCCGGTAATTTGCACTAATAAACCCGTTGGTTCTGCAAAAGCTATCACACTGTTTTAAAACCCTGAGAAAATGAAAGCATCGATAAGAATTTTGATTCCATAAAGTAATTTGAAATAATAAAAATCACTATCTTTGAACGACAAAACTTACTCAAAAATTAAAAAATGCCCAACCATTTCACCCCTGATTACTACCCCGCAGGTATTTTGTGCCCGGGTGGCCACTGTGAGAGCAGCGCAAACCTGCATTGGTGCTGGATTTCTGATTACTCTCCCTTTGGCATGTTAAAGCCCCACAGGCACTGGAATTTGCCCGATGAGGACAACACTTACACTTCGTATTATTTTGACAAGCCGCTGGATATTGATTTCTTTTCTGACTGCGGCACATGGACAACTTTTGGCAAAGGGGCATCTGTCACATGCTATACAAATTATGGCAGTATGATGGTTAGCACACAAGTAATTGGTGCAGGTGCATATATTGAGTTAGACACTGAGATTGACTCAACCTATGTTTTAAAAATATATATTACAGGCTATACAGCATTCTCAACATGGCAGATATCTGCACGTGATAATCAGGGCAACATCATTGAATCTGCTACTGTAACAACGACTGGTGAAATCAGCTTTGAATTTGAAGCTACCACATCAACCTCAAGAGTTTATATTGTACGAACCGGTGGATTTACATCAAGCACAATAAATATCAACCAGCTCTCCGTCACCGGCAAACACCCCAAGAAAGAGGATATCTATCTGAGCTACAGATATGCTTTTAATAACAAAGAAAAAGACCATGCCGGAATGGGCGGCGGTGGAAGCACTTATGATTACGGTTTTAGAATTTACAACCCACAAATTGCAAAGTTTTTGAGTGTGGATCCGTTGTTTCAATCTTTTCCGTGGTACACACCGTATCAGTTTGCGGGGAATAAGCCAATAATAGCAATTGACCTTGATGGATTGGAAGAAAAAATTGTAATAAGAAAGCGTATTGCAGATCAAAATAGCACATTGCTATATTATTTAAATTGGTCAGATGTTTTTCCCGGAAAAAAACATGGAAAGTATAGTGAAACTGGAACTATTACATTAACATTACATGCTTTTACAAATTCACCTGATGAACCAACAGGAGCTGTTGAATTTATTTTTTCCGATTTGCGAAATGATGAAATATTTTCAATTAAAGGTTTTAATAAATTTGATAGACCAAGCTCAAAAATTGAAAAACACCATCGATTTGAAGGTTATTTTGAAGGAAGTTCTTATCATTCTGGGGATATTGACTTTCAGGATGCAAAAGCTGCAGGCAGAATTGCCCTGAGTTATGCACTAGGAGGATGGGTTAGCCTAGCCTTTCAAATTAATGCTGAAACAAAGAGGTATAGAGTTTTTAGCGATAACACTTTTGTCGGTGGTTTAGTTGATAATACTTTTTCTTTAGAAAAAGGCAGTGGTGATGATGTTGTTAATACAGCACAGTTGACATGGAGTTTGCTGAGAGTAGGTGTTTCATTTAAAAACTTTGTTAAAGAATCTAACCCCAAATCACCCTCAATTTTTAAAGACAAAAATGTTACGAACGCAGCAAGATACATGAAAAGCATGGGGTCAACTGCAAACGATGCTGCTCAACAAACGAATGAGAAAAGAAATGAGGAGGATTAAACATGCTACTTGTTTATTTTTTTAAGCGTTTGATTAATGCTTTTGGTTTTCTTTTTTTTAAGAAATACATGATAAGAGTATATTGCGGCATGAAACAATTTGAATATCTTCTTGATTATCTTGTTAATGATAAAAATGACAAAGCTCCATTATGTGGGGAAGTAGATAAAGAGAAAAAAATTATTACGAATTTAGATCTTAGAAAATCAGCTGGCTCAACACATGCCTCTAGTATTCATAAGCAACACATAAGATATTATGAGAATAACAACAAAGTATGTGTTTTAATTTCTTTTGATCAAAGAAGAAGTTACTTGTTCATTTTTCTAATTTTTTTGCCAATTGCAATTTCCTTCAATATTAAATCCTTCAACATGTTAACATTATTGATGTTATGTTCTGTTTATTATGTTGTTTGCTTAATTTTTTTATTTCATCATTTCATTTTTTTTGTTAACTTACGGTTTAGATTCTTTTTCAAAAAGCATAAGATTAAAGTACAAATCATTCATTGGCTTTCAACAAGTGAAAATTTAAAAAATAATACATATGAAACTGAAAACTAAAATCACGATTTTTCTTGTAGTTTGTTTTATACAGGTTTCTGTTTTTTCACAGAATCAAAAAATTGCAGAAGACGCTGTTAAGGATTATCTAACAGATACATCAAACAGCTATGTTCCAATGAGTTTTGGTAAAGTTTTCAAACAGTTGGATGCGGATGATATTCAAAAGGAGTTAACCACAAATCAAACAGTAGTTTATACAATCCGCCATACATACTATATTGAAGGCAAGCTTCACGAAGATGTTTTTTTTCATCTTGATGATAAAATGAATATTATCGGTTTTCTAACAAACGAGCAAATGATGGATTTAACAATGAAACAATTTTTCTCTTCAAAACGTTTTATGGAAATACTGGATTCTTTGGAAATTGATACGAATACAATAGAAAAAATCGATATTGAAATGGATTACGAAGAATAGCTTTCTTTTATGAAAATTTAAATACCCAAAATGCCACACACCCCACCTCTTTCTGTTTCTGATTATACCCCCGCAGGCATTTTGTGCCCGGGTGGCCAGTTTGAAAACAGCGCAAAGCCGCATTGGTGCTGGATTTCTGATTACTCTCCCTTTGGCATGTTAAAGCCCCACAGGCACTGGAATTTGCCCGATGAGGACAACACATATACATCGTATTATTTTGATAAACCGCTGGATTTGGACTTTGATAGCGAGACAGGAGATTGGACAAAAATTGGATACAGCGACATTGTTTTTAATTACTCAATGACAATAGAATTTAACTCCAATGGCGATGGTGCATATATTGAATTTAATACTGATATAGACTCTACCTATTCTATATATATTGAATTTGTCGAGTTTTTAGGATTAGGTCCTGCCTACCAGATTTCAGCACGTGACGATCAAGGAAATATAATTGAATATGAGACAATTACTGCGCAAACAAGCTCGCCTGTGAATTTTGACTTTCAGGCCGAAGGAACAACCTCCAGAATTTATATTGTTCGAATTAATGAAAGAGGAAGCACTTATTTCACTGTAAAGAACCTCTCCGTCACCGGCAAATATCCGAAGAAAGAGGAATTGTATCTGAGTTATCGGTATGGATTCAACAACATGGAAAAAGACGACGAGCTAAAAGGTACTGGCAATAGCTATGATTTTGGTGCACGGATGTATGACCCGAGGATTGGGCGATGGTTGGCGGTGGATCCATTGTCGGGGAAATATCCAGGATATAGTCCTTATTGTTTTGTTGCAAACATGCCAATTATTGCTATTGATCCGGATGGAAAAGATATTATTGTTTTATTTGGAGCTACAGCTGGCGAAAACAATAATTATAATGATCAAGCAGGACACGTAGTTATAGTAGTTACAAGGTATAAAGAAGTTAAAGTTAAGGATTCTGAAGGCAATATCCAAACCTTTTTCCAACAAGACGGCTATTATATTCTTGAGAATCATCCATGGCAATCCAAGCATAGAACTGCTACCGATAACGATTTGAATAAACTACTACTTGTTGATGGCTCTGTAATAATTAAAAAAGGCACACACAATATGGAAACTTTATATAGTCATGATGAAATAGCTGAAGAGTTGAAATTGTTCCAAAAAGCAAAGTCTACAAACAAGAAGTTTAATCTTGCAAACTATCATTGTACTGATTTTGCAATTGAGTTATTAAATGAAATTGGCATTGGGACAAACAATCCTAACTTTGGCAAATCAGAGTTTCAATTATATGACCACGAAAAAGATGATTATGAACCTGTAAAATTTGCCTTCCCCAATAAATTATTTAAAGACCTAAAGGATGCAGGATATGAAATAAAATATGAAAATAATTCTATTAATAATATTGAGAATGCAGAAGATTATATTAATAGGCATCCCTATTAGAATTAATTTATTTATTGATATGAAAAAAAAACATTTAAAAGTATTATTTGCAATTTGCTTGTTAGTTACGGCATTAGTTTTTACAAAAATCATTTTTTTTCAAAAAATTGAAAAACCTCAAAATGGAGAAATCTTTTTTTTTGAAGGATTAAGGTTTCGTATTATTTCTTTGAGTAAAGAAAGCAATAAAGAAAATGAAGTAGAAATAATTCCTCTTAATTATTACCCAAAAAATATTAAAAACTATCCTCAGAAAGAGATAACTGTACCTGGCTCAGTATCTTATAAAGGGATTATCTTTAATGTAATACAAATAGGTGAAGAAGCTTTTGCAGGTAGTGATTTAGAATCAATTATTTTACCATCAACTATTAGAACTATTGGATACTGTGCATTTGCAGGTTGTATTAATTTATGCCATATAGACCTGCCAAAATCTCTAAAAGAAATTGATCGAAATTCATTTTTTAAATGTACTTCGTTAGCTCAAATTTTCATTCCATCATCTGTTGAAATTATAGGAGATTATTCTTTTTCGGGTTGTTCTAATCTTGAAAACATAAACGTTGATAAAGAAAATTTGAACTATAAATCAATTAATGGGGTGCTTTTTGATAGAGAAGTTAGCCAAATAATTAAGTACCCTGAAGGGAAAAAAGAAAACTACAAAATACCAAATACTGTAAAAACAATAAATACAAATTGTTTTTTTGGATTGCATGAAACAACAATAATATTGCCCGAATCGATTAGTTTTATTAAGTCGTCTGCTTTTGATGAATATTATAATGTTAAATTAGTATGTCTGGCATCAAAACCTCCAGAAATTGGAATGTCTAGCTTTGTACATGAAGATGGTATAGAAATATTTGTACGGTCAGAGAGTTACGATTTATATATAAACTCTGTTGGATGGAAAAAATTAAACATATTAACAATTAATAATAATAAATCACTGCTAGAGGCTAAATGGAACCAAAAATAATACAAAACATAAAGGATTAATGAAAAGCAAAATGCCCAACCATTCCACCCCTGATTACTACCCCGCAGGTATTTTGTGCCCGGGTGGCCACTGTGAGGGCAGCGCAAAGCCCCGCCAATACTGGGTTTCTGATTTGTGCCCCTTTGGCATGTTAAAGCCCCACAGGCACTGGAATTTGCCCGATGAGGACAACACTTACACATCGTATTATTTTGACAAGCCGCTGGATATTGATTTCTATTCTGACTGTGGCACATGGACAACTTTTGGCAAAATGACTTCAGTTACATGCTATACAAATTATGGCAGTATGATGGTGAGTACAAATGCAAATAATAATGGGGCATATATTGAGCTTGACACTGAGATTGACTCAATCTATGTTTTAAAAATCTATATTACAGGCTATACAACAAACTCTACATGGCAAGTTTCTGCACGAGATAATCAGGGCAGCATCATTGAATCAGCAACTGTAACTCAAGCCGGAGAAATCAGCTTTGAATTTGAAGCTACCACATCAACCTCAAGAGTTTATATTGTACGAACCGGTGGATATACATCAAGCACAATAAATATCAACCAGCTCTCCGTCACCGGAAAATACCCCAAGAAAGAGGAATTGTATCTGAGTTATCGGTATGGTTTCAACTCCCAGGAGAAAGATGATGAAATTTATGGTACCGGAAATTCCTACACCGCCGAATACTGGCAGTATGATTCACGACTTGGAAGGAGGTGGAATGTGGATCCGGTTGATAAGCCATGGATGAGTTCATATCATGCTTTTAGCAATAAACCTATTTTGAATATTGACCCGAATGGGGCTAATGACACGAAGTATTATGATAAAGATGATCCTTCGGTATTAATTAAAGATGTTGATGATGGTATTGATCAGTCTGTACTTGTTGACAGGAGTGAATTTGAGTCTGCAATAAAATTCTCACAAACGATGGGGCTGGATATAAATAATAGCAGAGATGATGCCTTGACATTTACAAATACATATTCTGCAAACGCCAAAAATATTGGACTAACATTTAAAAATACAGGTAACTTGCCTACTATAAATAATGTGCTTGAAGGGAAGCAATGGATTTCTTACAAAGGTGATTGTTTTGAAGCTGCCAGACAACAAAATATCATTGGAGGTGGTGTTCCCGTTGGAAGCGATAAGAGAATTGATGTTTATAATAGTAGAGAGCCTCTTGTTTCTAATTTAAAACCTGCTTTCAGAGTTATTCAGGCAAATCTTAGACAGGGAAAGCCAGTGATGGTTGGGGTTGGTCATGGTGAAGATGTTAACAACAGTAACCCATCAACTTCTCACTTTGTGAATATTGTTGGGCAAGGAAATGATGGTTATGGTAATTTCTTAATGTTTTGGGATAATTCATTTTATCGCACAGATACTAAGGCAAATAGATTATACTGGAATGAAACTGAAAAATCTTTTTTCACAATTCCAGAAGTATACCCTAATCCCACTGGAATGATCGGTGGGTTTGTGTTGACAGAGATAAGACCTAATCATTAATTGCTATAAGAATTATGAAAGATATTATTTTTTTAATTACTGTTATATTGTTTTTTGGAAGTTGTTGTAATAATAATCAGCAAATTTCAATTTCTGATAGGGATGATGTTATTCAATCTGACTTTGCTAAATTTATCAAAGAATTTGAAGAAAAAAAACTTCCAGACTCATTAACTGTAGAACGTAAACTGCCATGGCTTAGATTTAGTATTCCTTGGAAAAACACTTATATACAAGAATTCACAAATTTCCACATGCGCAGAAAATCAATTTCCTGGACAAGGTACTGGGGTGTTTATGCATATAAGTTTTCCAATGAAGCTCGTGCAATAGTTTACTATATACATGATCCTTTTGATCAGCATTACATTTTGGCAACCTATAATGAAGATGAAGATAGATTTATTAACAAATTAATTATATTTGGCACAGATAATTCAAATTATTTGATTCAATCGTGGATAAGCAAAGAGGGGGTAATAAAAATCAAGTCAATTTATGATGGGATAAATAGACTTCCCAATCAGTTTGAAGATTATCCTGAGTACAGAATTATTAGCGTTGTTGATGAAATATATCAGATTTCCCCAAACGGCATAATATCATTGCTTGAACAGAAAGTCCATACTTCTTGTCTAGCCAAAAAAATTGATGGGAAATACATATATCCGATTGAGCCTCCTGATGATAGAAAATGGACAATTAATCCAATGTAAAAATTCAATATCTAAAAAATCTATACATATCATTTTATATGCCCCACCATTCCACCCCTGATTACTACTCCGCAGGCATTTTGTGCCCGGGCGGCATAATTCTGATCACAAATTATAATCTGTTTTGTTTTTCATTTGTAATTTGATTCGTCGGATTCTGGATAAGCCAACATTACTCGATAAATCACAATTGAATTTTTTGTTACATTTTTAAATTCGTGGCTAAAATATAGCACTAATTTTTATGTCATATCGTGATAAATTGTCAGGCAGTTGCAATTTTTAACTTAAATTTGTACTGAAATTTCCATAACAATGAATAAAATTTTCGAAGATTTGCTAAGTTTTGTATGGCAATACAGAAAACTCCCATTAGAGCTTACAACTACAGATGGTCAAAAAATTGAAATTTTGCACCCTGGTCAGATCAACACCGATTCAGGTCCCGATTTTTTTGGTGCCAAAATCAAAATTGATGATACAGTGTGGGCTGGAAATGTTGAAATGCATGTGAAAACATCACACTGGCTTCAGCATGGTCATCAAAATGACAAGGCCTATGATTCAGTTATTCTTCATGTGGTTTACGAGCATGATAATCCTCATGAAATGAACAAATATAATTTTCCTGTTCTTGAACTTAAACCATTCATTTCTAAGGAACTTACTGATAATTATTATGGCCTTATTGCTTCAAGCTCATGGATTCCCTGCGAAAAAAACCTGAAAAGTGTTGAACAAATAACAATCAAACCATGGTTAAGCAAGATTACTCTTCATCGACTTGAAAGCAAAACTCAGTCTATCAGAGAAATCCTTGCTGCAACAAATATGGATTGGGAAACTTCATTCTTTAGATGGTTTTCATCATGCTTTGGTTTCAAGCTAAACAACAATGCATTTCATATGCTGGCGCATTCTATTCCTTTTAAAGTTCTCATGAAACATCAGGATAATCTTTTTCAAATGGAAGCATTGTTGTTCGGACAAGCAGGCCTGCTTCTCAATATGTATCAGGACACTTATGCCAAAAATCTTAAAAAGGAATACGATTTTCTTGCCCTCAAATATCAGCTCATGCCTCTTGACCCCAAAGTTTGGAAATTTATGCGCACCCGACCTGGAAATTTCCCTACAGTTCGCATATCTCAACTGGCGGGCATTCTTACAAAAATAAACAATCTACTTTCAGAAATGTTTGGAGATGTCAACCCTCAAACTATCAAAAATTTATTGAAATCTGAAGCATCGTCCTACTGGCATGCTCACTACAATTTTGATCGTCCAAATGACGCCCAGCACCCTAAACATCTTGGCAATCTTGCAATTAACAACCTCACCATCAATGCCATTGTTCCCTTTGTGTTTCTTTACGGGCAATTTCATGACAATGAAAAATTTAAAAATGCTGCCATTCAAATGCTTGAAAATATTCCTCCCGAAGAGAATCACATTCTGAAAAAATGGAAAACGCTTCATATTGTTGCTGAAAATGCTTCTGAAAGTCAGGCACTTATCGAACTTTACAATTCATATTGCCAGCAGAAAAAATGCCTGTCATGTAGTATCGGGGCATCTTTACTACTTGATGTATCATAGAAATTTTGTTATTGCTTTGCAAAATCAATCAATGATTCGTCCATAATTTCAGGGACAGGCAACTCCATGAGCTGCAGAATTGTGGGAGCCACATTTGACAATCGTCCTCCCTCTTTCAGGTTTTTCTTTTCCTTGTGAAACAAAAAACAAGGCACCTGATTTAGTGAATGAGCTGTGTTCGGACTTCCATCGTCATTCAATGCATGGTCTGCATTGCCATGATCTGCTATAATCATCACAGAATATTGTTTTGAAATGGCAAGAGGTGCAATTTCAGACACACATTGATTAACTACTTCTACGGCTTTTTTAATTGCAGGATATACACCTGTATGCCCCACCATATCGGCATTTGCAAAATTTAAACATATAAAATCAGCCGTCTCATTTTTTATTTCTTCAATTACAGCATCTTTCACCTCAAAAGCACTCATTTCAGGTTGCAAATCATAAGTTGCCACTTTGGGCGAAGGAACCATTATTCTGTTTTCAAGATTAAAAACATTTTCACGACCCCCTGAAAAAAAGAATGTGACATGCGGATATTTTTCTGTTTCTGCTATTCTCAATTGTCTTAAGCCATTTTCTGAAACAATCTCTCCCAGTGTTTGAGTAATATTCTCATTATCAAATATCACATGCATATCCTTAAACTTTTCATCATAGCGCGTCATTGTAAGATAGTGCAAAGGCATTGTTGACATTTTAAAGTCAGGCATATCCTTTTGTGTAAGCACCTGTGTAATTTCTCTTAATCTGTCAGTTCGGAAATTAAAGCAAATTACCACATCATGAGGACTGATAAGAGCAACAGGGTTTGAATTTTCATCAGTAATAACTGAAGGCTCAATAAACTCATCGGTAATTCCCCTGTTGTATGAATCCTGAATTGCATCAATAGCCGAATCAAATGGCATCCCCTGCCCTTTAATGAGCAAATCATAACCTCTTTTAACTCTCTCCCAGCGTTTATCCCTGTCCATGGTATAATATCTGCCGCATACACTTGCAATCTTTGCTGTGGTATCTGAAAGCAAATCTTCAAGTTCATCAACATATCCCAGTCCACTATTTGGATCTGTATCTCTGCCATCAGTTAAAACATGTACAAATTGCTTTTCCACACCGGCTAAAGTCCCGATTTCACAAAGTTTGACAAGATGAGATGTGGACGAATGCACCCCTCCGTCACTGACCAAACCAATATAATGCACCTTAGCATCTTTCTCTTTTGCATACTGAAATGCCTGATTTAAAACCTGATTCTGTGATATTGAGTTGTTTTCAACAGCTTTGTTGATTTTCACAAAGTCCTGATAAACAACTCTTCCGGCACCAATATTAAGATGTCCCACTTCTGAATTTCCCATCTGGCCATGGGGCAAACCAACATATTCTCCACAAGCATACAGCTGTGTATAGCTCCATTGTTTGTTTGTTTCAAGACTTTTCACATAATCTGTACGTGCATTATAGATAACATCAGCCCGGTCTTTTTTCCCAATCCCCCAGCCATCAAGTATAATCAAAAGCATTTTTTTCATAATATTCAATAATTTTAACAGATTATGGCCTTAACAAAGGTTCAAGACGTTCAATTTTCTCAATTTCAATATATTTTTCTTTTTCTTTTACAATATAGAAAATCATACCTTTTCCGGAATACTCTACCGGACAATCTGCATATTTTCCGTCGTTGAATTCTTCAAATTCCTCATCTGATATGTTGGGGTTATTGTTGACTGAATGGGTAAATGAAATTCTAAGCTTTTGCCCTTTATTAATTCTGCCTGTTTGAAAATCTTCATTATCAACGTTGGTTGTCAACTTTTCAAATTTTCTTTTTCCAATCCACACAGCTTTGAATTCAATGCTTTTAATTGTTTTCAATGCTTCCAGCTCAATATGGTAAGTTATTCCTGATGTTGACCAAACGGTACCACCGGCAAAACTCCTGGATTCAGCTTTCAGAATTTTAAAATCCGGCTTTGTTTTACAGGGAGGAGAAACCATAATCAACAATAATATCATATAAATCTGCATGATTTCGTATTTTTTCTACAAAATTACAAATAAACCGGCACACAAAATCAGTAACAAAAAAGTAACGGCTCAGCACTATTTTAACAAGCCACTTTTAAGCCATGTCTTGTTTTGAAAAATAACTGAGTGCATAATACACTTTCCATTTTTAACCAATTTATCCCGATGGGACAAAGGCCTCAAAGATTTTACACAAAGAGCACAATGAGAGTGGTTTGCTAAACATGGCTTTTGCAGAAAAAAGTTTTTGCGAATCACAATAGAAATTTGTTTTACACATTTTTGTGTTTGCAGGAAATACAGGCAATACATATTCGTGAAGATTTGTGCATTCGTGGCTAAAAATTCTTCGATATCTTTAAGTTTGGTGAGCATTAACACAAAAATGTGTAAACAAAGGCTTCTTCATTGATGAGCAATATTTCACCACCCGAACAAACCATAAACTTGCCTGGAAAATAATTTGTTAAAAAAAATCAGTTTTTAAAAAACTCACATATTTAAAAAAAAAGCACTAAATTTGACAAAAAAAACCACCACTATGAAAAAGTATTTCACATTTTCTTTATTGATTTTATTTGTTTCCATTGGTTTTTCTCAGACAATTCCAGATGATCAGCAGTTGATAAGAACAACAGGGTTTACAGTTCATGCTGCCCACAAAATGGCACTTGCCAACGGAACTTCCCTGACAAATCTTGGCAAATGTATCGAGCATCAGCGTCATGCAGTTTCAGAATACAAATTGGGAAATAAAACACAGGCAATTTATCATTCTGCCTATGCCAGAGAACTGGCTTTTGATATTATTACTGCCAACGGAGGAAAAATTCAGCAATATCTTGAGTTTACAGATACTGAAAAAAGTATGATTTCGGGTTCTCCCTCACACGAAACTCTTGATGCAGCAATTTCAGGCAAGATTTCTCCTGACAATGAATATCTTGCACCTCAACTTACAGCGGTTGATTTATAGCTCTGTTCTATTAAACCGCAATCTCATTCCTCTCACTTCATCATAAAAATTTCCCTTTTGCCAGGCAGTTTGACCATTGACAAAAGTTGTGTCAATTGTTGATTGAAATGTAAAATGTTCCAAAGGAGACCATCCGCATTTTGAAAAAATATGTTCCTTTGACACTGAATATTTCATATTCATATCAACAAGCACAAGATCGGCATACCACCCTTCTCTAATAAAACCTCTCCTGTCTATCTGAAATAACAAAGCTGGATTGTGGCACATCATTTTCACCACATGTTCAAGAGAAAATATTTTCTGATGCACCAGTTCAAGCATCATTTGCAAAGAAAATTGCACAATGGGTGCTCCTGAAGGTGCTTTATTATAAACATTGTCCTTTTCAGAAAGCAAA
Organism: uncultured Bacteroidales bacterium; assembly: GCA_964526285.1. GTDB lineage: Bacteria > Bacteroidota > Bacteroidia > Bacteroidales > DTU049 > CAYMAZ01. Next base: position 46,579 of record CAZGIW010000008.1, read on the forward strand.
TGAGGGGCATGGTCAGTGGCAATGACATCAATCAGCCCTGAGTTCACTGCAGCCCTTAAAGCCTCTCTGTGATGTTGCTCTTTGACAGAGGGATTCCATTTTATTAGTGTCCCTTTTTGTTCATAATCCTGAGAAGTGAACCAAAGATGATGCACACAAGCTTCGGCGGTGATTTTTTTACCCACAGGAGAAATTTTATTTTCAAACAAAGACAATTCATCAGCTGTTGAAATATGCAGCACATGAAGTCTTGTGTTGTGTTTTTTTGCCAGTCTTACTGCCTTTGAAGACGAGGCAAAGCAAGCTTCTTCAGTTCTGATTTTATGATGGAGCGAGACAGGAATTTGTTCTCCATACAGTTGTGTATACTTTTGAAGGTTGTTCTCAATTATCTCATCATCTTCACAATGCACAGCAACAATATGTTTGGTGTTAGCAAAAATCTTTTCGATAGTTTCTTCATTGTCAACAAGCAAATTTCCAGTAGAAGAACCAAGAAACATTTTGACACCACAAACGGAATCAAGGGGTAATTTAAGTACTTCTTCAGCATTATCATTGGTAACACCCATGTAAAAAGAATAGTTTGCCATTGATTTCTGAGCGGCAGTAACATATTTCTGTTCAAGCAAATCAATTGTAACAGCAGCAGGCTTGGTGTTTGGCATTTCCATGAATGATGTTACTCCGCCAGCCACAGCTGCTCTGCTCTCATGTTCAATATCTGCTTTATCAGTTAATCCCGGTTCTCTGAAATGCACCTGGTCATCAATTATCCCGGGAAGTAAATACAAGCCTTCAGCATTGATATATTCTGCATGAAGAGGAGTTTCAAGAGAAGAGTGTAGTGCAATTTTTGAAATGAAATTATTTTCAATAATTAAATCACCTTTACAAATTTTCCCTTCATTCACGATAAAGGCATTGGCGATGTGAATACTCTTTGACATGAGTTATCAGGATTTTTTATGTCTTTTGCGAATATTTCTAAATCGCAGGCGAATAACTCCCAGCACAGCTTCTTTAAAAATGCCCTTAGACATTTTGGATTGTCCTTCTGTGCGATCAGTGAAAATAATTGGCACTTCAGTTATGGCAAAACCCAGTTTCCATGCAGTGTATTTCATTTCAATCTGAAAAGCATACCCAATAAAAGAAATCTTATCAAATCTGATAGTTTCCAGGACTTTACGTGAATAACATTTGAAACCGGCAGTGGCATCTTTAATTTTCATTCCTGTAATAAACCGAACATATTTACTTGCAAAATATGACATCAGGACTCTGCTCATAGGCCAGTTTACAACATTCACTCCTTTTACATATCTTGAGCCAATTGACATATCTGCTCCATCGTCATGACATGCTTTCCACAGCCTGATTAAATCATCAGGATTATGAGAGAAATCTGCATCCATCTCAAACATATAATTATATTCACGATCAAGAGCCCACTCAAATCCTCTGATATATGCTGTACCAAGACCCAACTTTCCTTCCCTGCAAACTAAAAACAATTTATCATTAAATTCTGTCATGAGACTACGAACGATATCCGCAGTTCCGTCGGGAGAGTTATCGTCTATCACCAATACATGAAAATCAGGAGTCAATGAAAGAACCTTTCGGATAATTTTTTCAATGTTTTCCTTTTCCTTATAAGTTGGAATTATAACCAGACGATCTGTCACTCAATTATTTTTTTTACAAAGATAAACATATTATGAAGTGAATTAAAAAAAACACTACTGATTTTAATGATTTTTTAAAATTAATCTGCTTCTTATATGCAAAATAGCTCTATTCATAAGTATAATAAACGAGAAAAAAATGCTCTTCTTATAACTCAATAATTCTGTTGATATTGTTCTTTTATATGGAAAACAGTACGATTTAAAAAACAGAAGATGTAATCTGTGTATTGTTTTTTTATTAATTCTTGCAAATGAACATTGATTTACATTATCTTTACCAAATGAATTTGTTTTTACGATTTCTGCTTGCCCCTTTTGCAATTTTTTATTATCTCATTATTCTGATGAGAAATAAAATGTTTGACATTGGGCTACTGAAGTCGGAAAATTATACTATTCCTATTATTTCTGTTGGGAATATTTCTACAGGTGGAACAGGAAAAACCCCACATACTGAATACATTATCAATCTTTTGCTTTCTGAATTCGGAGACTCTCAATTTGCTGTTTTAAGCAGAGGATACAAAAGAAAAACCCGGGGTTTTCTCATTGTTGATAATTCTCATACTCATAACGATGCCGGAGATGAGCCATGTCAGTACAAAAAACATTTTTCAAACCACAATGTTATAGTTGCTGTTGATGCAAAAAGAAGGAGAGGTATTCGTAAACTCATGCAAACCTATCCTGATTTGAAAGCCATCATTTTGGATGATGCATATCAACACAGATATGTCAAACCCGGTTTAAACATTTTATTAACTGATTTCTATAAACCATTGTATCGAGACAGATTATTGCCATTTGGCAATCTTCGTGAGCCCAGAAAAAGTTCAAAAAGAGCTGATTTAATTATTATAACAAAATCTCCCCCTGTAATTTCTCCCATCGTGAGAAGAGATATTTTGCAACGACTCAAACCTAACAGAGAACAGAAATTGTTTTTCTCAAAAATTGTGTATGGGAATTTAACTGAGATTAATAAGGATAATCAAATTGTTACAAAACCTTTATTTTCTACAATCTTCTTGCTAACAGGCATCGCCAATCCTTATCCGCTTGAAGAGCATCTGAAATCTATAAGTTTACAAATTGAAACATTTCATTTTGCTGACCATCATTCCTACTCTGATTATGATATTAAAAAAATTCTGTATAATTTTGACGCACATTTATCAACAAATAAAATTATTGTGACTACCGAGAAGGATACAATGAGACTTCAATCCAATGAGATTTTAAAACTCATATCTGATTATCCTGTGTTTTATGTCCCCATTAAAGTTGAGCCAGATAAAAACGACAAAAATGAATTGCATCAAATAATCACAGAATATGTTAGAAAAAATTAAAGAAACAACCAAATTTATTAAAACAAGAATTACCGAACAGCCTGAAATTGGTATTATTTTAGGTTCGGGTTTGGGTAACCTTGGTGAAAACATTGAAAATCCCGTTTATATTCCCTATTCAGAAATTCCAAATTTTCCTGTTTCTACTGTAAAAGGACATAAAGGAAGAATGATTTTTGGAAATTTCGGAGGCAAAAGAGTGATTGCACTTCAGGGGCGTTTTCATTTTTATGAAGGTTATTCTATGAAAGAAGTAACATTTCCAATCAGAGTTTTTAAAGAACTTGGCATTGGGCTGCTAATTCTATCCAATGCTGCCGGAGGGATGAACCCTGCTCATAAAATCGGCGACATTATGATAATAAATGATCACATTAATATGTTTCCTACCAATCCGTTGATGGGTCATAATGAAGATTCTCTGGGGCCACGTTTCCCCGATATGAGCGAACCCTATGACCTGTCATTGATTGAAAAAATGAACGAAATTGCAAAGAAAAACAATATTCATGTTCACAATGGAGTCTATGTTGGTGTTTCAGGTCCCTGTTTTGAGACTCCCGCTGAATACAGAGCATTTCGCATACTTGGAGGAGATACAGTAGGAATGTCAACTGTTCCCGAAGTCATCGCTGCACGTCATGGAGGAATTCCATGTTTTGCCTGCAGTGTAATTACTGATTTGGGAGGTGGAGAAATTGCCGAAAAAGTATCACACGAAGATGTGATTAAAGCAGCAAATGCTGCTGAACCTGTACTTACACTACTCATAAGACAACTTGTTGAGCAAATATAGATTACTTGAGTTTCATTGACTCAAACCAGTCGCCACGGCTTTCCCAAATTACAGCAATTTTATTATGCTGGTTTTGTTAAAACAGGTGTTTTCCCATATCCATACAGGTAAAAACACGTATAGGCTGATAACATAATCATTGTATTTTTGTTTCACATACCGGGGGGTAATTACAAGTATTTCTTCTGAAATACAGAAAAAAAAGAGAAGCCATAAAGAGGCTCTCTTTTTTTTTATACATAAAAAACAGGGATTGCTTTTTCAAGACAATCCCTGTTTTTATTAGACTTATTCAATTTACTGAATAATCAATAGCTTTTCAAACTGGCCTTCGGTTGACACAAATCTGATTCTGTATGCACCTGCAGCTGTATCTGTAAGTGAAACAGGATGAACTGTACCATTTGTAATATTACTTACATTTTCACTGTAAATAATTCGTCCAGTGATATCATAGATTACAATATCAAACTCAGTGTATTTTCCATCCACCATGAATGATATGTTGAATTTTCCATCATCTGATGGATTGGGATAAATTGTTACATATGAATCATTATCAAATTCATGTACTGAAACGGTAATAGATAATGTTAAACTGAATTCATCCTCACATATACCATTGTATGCAGTTAATGTAACTGTTTTCATACCTGAACTGGTATAAGTGTGAATCGGATGTTTGTCAGTTGATGAATTTCCATCACCAAAGTCCCACAGATAGGATGTGGCATTGGTTGATGTATTGATAAATGACACTGTGTAGTTTGTAATCGCGTAGGTAAACTCAGCTTCAGGCACAGCAAACACCTCAATCTCATATGGATCAGTGTATCCTGATGCACAGCTTCCGCTTTGTACAATTGCTCTATAATGCCATGTACCTGCCTGATTTGGCACTTCAGTATAGGTTGGTGAATTGCTCATTGGGATATCAATCCACGCACCCATATTAACACGTTTCTGCCATCCCACAACAGAACCTGTGAATCCGGTTACAACCATGATATCTGTAGATTCTCCAAGGCAGATTTCAGTCTCATTTCCGTCAATTATGCCCGGAATTGTCGTTGAACCAACCTGAATTGTTACCATGTTTGTACTTGTAGAACCACATGATCCACTTCCAATTTCAACTCTGAAATCCCATGTTCCGGGAGTTGATATAACTTCTGAGTATGTATTAGCTGTATGCGCTATATCAATCCATGTACCAGCATTGAGGCGTTTTTGCCATTGAACAATGGTACCTGTGTATCCGCTCACCGTCATCAGTCCTGTTGATTCATTTTCACAAATCGCAGAGTTTGAAGCAGACAGTGTTCCAGCTACAGGCAATGCATGAACATTGATTGCAACAATATTGGATGTCAGTTCATCACAAGCTCCGTTCTGAACTTCAACACGGTATTCATACAACCCTGATGTTGCTGGAGTATCAGTATATACATCATTTGTAACAGCAATATCAATCCAGCTTCCACCATCAACTCTGTATTGCCATTTCACAACGCTTCCTGTATAAGCAGATAAAGTCATCACATCAGTATCAGCACCAAGACAAATATCAGTCATTACTGCTGAAAGAACGCCGGCAACAGTTGTTTCATCAACAGTAACAATTGCTGCAACTGAGTATGCGCTTCCACATGTTCCGCTCTCCACTTCAGCACGATAATGCCAAACTCCGGCTGAAACTGGAATTTCACTATATGTATCTGCTGTGTGTGCAATATCTGTCCAGTTGACACCATCATCTGATTTTTGCCACCTGACCACATTTCCTGTGTATCCTGTAAGTGTGAGAATACCTGTTGAATAACCTTCACAAATTGAAGTTGTGCCATCAACAAATCCTGCAACCACAGTAGGATATACATCTATCAGCCAGATATTGGAATATTCAGCACCACAGACTCCACTTTGCACTTCCACTCTGTATTCATATGTTCCTGCCAATAATGGAGTTTCGTTGTATGTTGATGAGGTGTGTGTGATATCTGTCCATACACCACCATCAAATCTGTATTGCCATTGAACGATGTTCCCTTCATATCCTGAAAGCGTCATCAATCCTGTGGGAGCACCAATACAAATCTGAGTATTCAATCCGGCAAGTGTGCCTGCATCGGTAGCCGGATCAACACTTACAAACTGAACTGTTGAATTGGCTGTTCCGCATGCTCCACTTTCAACCACAACACGATAATACCATGTTCCGGTTGATGATGGAATTTCCTGATATGTATTGGATGTATGTGAAATATCAGTCCAGATTGCACCATCATCTGACTTCTGCCATTTTACAATGTTTCCACTGTATGCTGTCAATGTCAAAACAGGTGTTTGTGAACCTTCACAAATTGTTACACCTCCGTTTGTCAAAACACCTGCTGCTAGTGCAGGATCTACAGTAACTGACACAACATCTGAGTATGCTGTACCACATGAACCACTCTCTACAAATACACGATATTCATAAAGTCCTGCTGTTGCTGGCACTTCTGAATATGTTGCACCTGTGTGCAAAATGTCTGTCCATGTTCCTCCATTGAAACGATATTCCCATTTAACAATGTTTTCTGAATATCCGGAAAGTGTCATCAAAGGAGTTGATGCTCCAACACAAATTGTTCCGCCACCACTGAGTGTTCCTGTATTCAAAGGAGGATCCACAACGATCGTAACAGCATTAGAGAACATTTCACTGACGCCCATTACAACAGCTCTGTATTGCCATGTTCCGGGAGCAGAAGGTGTTTCAAAATAGAAGTTTGCTGTATGAGTAATTGGCATCCATGCACCTCCGTCAAGTGATTTTTCCCAACGTATAATTGTACCAGTATAGCCTGTGAGTGACATCAATCCAGTAGAAGCTCCAAAACAGATTGGAGAATTACCACCTGAAAGAGTTCCAGGGTCAGCTCCGTCAACTATAACAGTTGCAATTGATGAGTATTGTGATGTACAAACACCGCTTGAAATAACAACACGGTACTCCCATGTTCCTGACAAGGCTGGAGTTTCTGAGTATGTAACACCTGTATGAGTGATATCAACCCATCCGCCTCCATTGTGTTGCTTTTGCCATTTTGTTATGGTTCCGCTATGTCCTGATAATGTCAGGGTTCCTGTTGGATCCCCGAGGAAGATGTTTGTAAGTGCCGGATTTACAGTACCACCAACTGCCATAGGGTACACTGTAATTGTGTGAGCAGTTGATAATGCAGTACCACATGTTCCACTTTGAATCTGTGCTCTGTATGAATATGTACCGGCAAGTCCTGGTGTTTCCGAATAGGTTGCTCCTGTGTGTGGAATATCTGTCCACATTCCACCATTATAGCTGACCTGCCATTTTACAATACTTCCTGCATAACCACTCAGTGTCATGGTGCCTGTTGACTGTCCAAGACAAAGTTCTGTTGATGGACCTGTTAAGTTTCCACCCACAGTAAGAGGATAAACAGTGATAGTAAACATTGCAGATTCAAGCTGTCCGCAAACACCACTTTGAACAACAGCACGATAATTCCAGGTTCCTGCTGATGAGGGCACCTCTGAATATGTTGTTGTTGTATTAGTGATATCAGTCCAAACTCCTGCATTAAGCTGTTTCTGCCATTTGACAATTGTGCCAGTATGACCGCTGAGTGTTAGTGTACCTGTATTTGTACCAAGGCACAATTCTGTTAAAGTACCACCCACACTACCCGCAACCGTGGCAGGATAAACTGTAATTGTATGGGTTGTTGAATAAGTCACATTACAAACACCACTTTGTATAACAGCACGGTACACATATGTTCCGGCTGTTCCTGGAGTTTCAGAATGCGTTGTTGAATTATTCACGATATTCTGCCATGCACCGCCGTCAACACTACGCTCCCATCTAACAATTGTTCCTGTATGTGCTGACAGAGTCATAGTTCCGGTTGATGAACCAACACAAATTTCAGTGTTCGCTCCGGCAACATTTCCTCCTACAGACACTGGATATACAGTAATTGTATGAGCTGATGAAAACTGAGTTCCGCAAATACCACTCTGAACTTCAGCACGATATTCCCATACTCCGGCTGTACCGGGTACTTCAGAATAAGTTGCACCTGTGTGAGAAATATCAGTCCAGCCTCCACCATTGAGTTGTTTCTGCCATTTTACAATTGTGCCTGTGTAACCTGACAGTGTTAGTGTTCCTGTTGAATTGCCAAGACAAATTTCAGTATTGGCACCTGAAACAGATCCACCTGCAGTAACAGGATAAACAGTAATTGTGTGAATTCCTGAGAATGCTGTACCACAACTACCACTTTCAAGCTGAGCACGATATTCATAAGTTCCGGCAAGTGCTGGCACTTCTGAATAAGTTGCTCCTGTATGTGGTATATCAACCCAGCCTCCTGCATTGATTTGCCTTTGCCATTTTACAATTGTTCCTGAATGTCCGGAAAGTGTTAATGTTCCTGTTGGCTGTCCAAGACAAATTTCTGTGGTTGCCGCTGTCACATTGCCACCTGCAACTGGAGGATAAACAGTGATTGTATGCTCTGCTGAGTTTTCTTCTCCGCAAACACCACTCTTAACCACAGCACGATATGCATATGTTCCTGCTGCTCCGGGCACTGCTGAATATGTGGGATTGGTGTGTGCAATATTTGTCCATGCCCCACCATCAACACTTACCTGCCAATTAAGAATTGTACCTGTATATCCACCAAGTGTTAATGTTCCTGTGGATGCGCCAAGGCAAATTTCTGTATTGGGTCCTGTAACTGCTCCTGCAACTGTTGCAGGGTGAACTGTAATTGTATGTGCTGTAGAATTTGCAGTACCGCAGCTTCCGCTTTGAACAACTGCACGATATGCATATGTTCCTGATGATGCTGGTACTTCTGAATAGGTTGCTCCAGTATGTGCAATATCTGTCCATGCTCCACCATCAACACTTACCTGCCATTTCACAATACTACCAGTATAACCTCCAAGTGTAAGTGTTCCTGTATTGCTACCAATACAAATTTCTGTTTCCACACCGGTTACATTGCCTCCAACTGTGACAGGATGTACAATCAACATATGAACAGTTGAAAAATCAGCAGCACAAACGCCACTCTGAACCTGTGCACGATATTCATAATTACCTGCAAGTGCTGGTACTTCTGAGTATATTGTTCCTGTATGAGTTATATCAACCCATCCACCTCCATTGTATTGTCTCTGCCATTTCAGAATAGTTCCTGTATGGCCTGATAATGTCAGATTACCTGTTGTATTTCCAAGACAAACATCTGCTACTCCGGATATAGTGCCTCCAACGGTTAACGGATTTACTTCAATGGTAGCAGGAGCCGAGAATAATTCTACAGTTGTAAACACAACAGCTCTGTAATCCCAAATGCCGGATGAAGATGGAACCTCACTATAGGTATCCAGTGTATGGGCTATAGGACTCCATGCACCGCCATCAACTCTCTTTTCCCATCTTACAATAGAACCACTGTAGCCTGTCAGTGTCATAATCCCTGTGTTACTGCCCAAGCAAATGGGTGAATTACCTCCGATAACACCACCTGCATCAGAAGGTAACACTTCTATCTGAACAAAAGTTGAGAATTCCTCTGAACACACTCCACTTTGAACTACAGCTCTGTAATCCCAGAAACCAATAAGATTGGGAGTTTCTGAAAACACAGTACCTGTAAACGGGATATCAGTCCAGGGACCTCCGTCATGACGTTTTTGCCATCTTACAACACTTCCTGTGTGTCCTGATAGAGTAATATTATCCGTAGGTTGTCCGATAAATATTTGAACAATACCAGTTGAAGTACTACCTCCTACTGTTAAAGGATTAACGGTAATTGAATGTGCTGCTGAGAAAGCTTCAGCACAAACACCGCTTTGAACTACAGCACGATATTCCCAAACTCCTGACAATGCAGGTGTTTCTGAATAGGTTGCGGCTGTATGAACAATATTTACCCAACCACCACCATTGTGTTGTCTTTGCCATCTTACAATATTGCCTGTATAACCGCCAAGAGTTAATGTACCTGTAGCGCTTCCGAGACAAATCTCTGTACTGGCTCCGGTCACACTTCCGGCAACAGTTGCCGGATAAACTGTAATTGTATGAGCTGAAGAGTATTCAACAGCACATGTTCCGCTTTGAACTACAGCACGATATTGATATACTCCTGGTGTACCGGGCGTTGCTGAATGTGTTGTGGTTGTGTTTGTTATATTTTGCCATGCACCACCATCAATACTACGCTCCCATCTTACTACTGAACCAGTATGACCAGTTAAGTTCATTGCACCCGTTGAAGCACCAAGACAAATTTCTGTGGTTGCTCCTGAAACACTACCACCAACAGTAACAGGATGAACTGTGATTGAATGTGCTGCTGAAAAAGCTTCAGCACAAACACCACTTTGAACTACAGCACGATATTCCCAAACTCCTGACAATGCAGGTGTTTCTGAATAGGTTGCGGCTGTATGAACAATATTTACCCAACCACCACCATTGTGTTGTCTTTGCCATCTTACAATATTGCCTGTATAACCGCCAAGAGTTAATGTACCTGTAGCGCTTCCGAGACAAATCTCTGTACTGGCTCCGATCACACTTCCGGCAACAGTTGCCGGATAAACTGTCATTGCATGAGCTGAAGAGTATTCAACAGCACAAGATCCACTTTGAACTACAGCACGATACTGATAGTTACCAGCTGTGCCTGGTGTTTCTGAATGTGTTGTGGTTGTGTTGACAATATTTTGCCATGCTCCACCATCAATACTACGCTCCCATCTTACCACGGTACCTGTATGACCTGAAAGAGTCATTGTTCCGGTTGAACTGCCAAGACAAATCTCAGTGGTTGCACCTGAAACACTTCCTCCAACTGTAAGAGGATGAACTTCTATTGAATGAGATGTTGAGAAAGCTTCCCCACAAATACCACTCTGAACAGCAGCACGATATTCATATATGCCTGCTGTTGCAGGTGTTTCTGAATATGTAGCAGCAACATGAGCAATATCTTGCCATACACCACCGTCTATACTACGCTGCCATTTTGTAATAGTGCCTGAATACCCTCCCAGTGTCATTGTTCCAGTTGATGAACCAAGACAGATTTCAGAATTCACGCCTGTTACACTTCCTGCAACAGTTGCAGGATAAACTGTAATTGTATGTGCAGTTGAAAAATCATTTGAACAAGTTCCGCTTTTCACTTCAGCTCTGTAATCCCATACTCCTGTTCCGGAAGGTGTTTCACTGTAAGTAGTATTTGTATTCGTAATACTTGTCCACACACCACCATCCACGCGTTTTTGCCATCTCACAACAGAACCTGTGTGGCCTGACAATGTCATCACTCCTGTGGGATCTCCCATACAGATTTCTGTTGTTGCTCCATTCACAGCTCCCGCAACAGTCACAGGATAAACTGTAATTGTATGTAGTGTTGAATAGGCTTCAGGGCACAAACCACTCTGAACTACAGCACGGTATTCCCATACACCTGCAGTTAATGGTGTTTCATTATAAGTAGTGTTTGTATTTGAAATATCAGTCCAGCCACCACCGTTAAGTTGTTTTTGCCACTTAACAATTGTACCTGTATGGCCTGATAGCGTCATAATTCCGGTTTCAAGTCCAAGACATATCTCAGTATTTGCTCCGCTTACAGTTCCTCCGGCTGATCCGGGATTCACTGTAATGGCAAACACAACTGAGTATTCTGAAGCACAATTGCCACTCTGCACCTCTGTTCTGTATTCCCAAAGACCTTCTGAAGCTGGTATTTCACTATGTGTTGTGGTTGTGTTGGTAATATTTGTCCATCCACCACCATTAAGTTGTCTTTGCCATCTTACAACCGAACCGGTATGACCTGAAAGTGTCATTGTTCCGGTTGACTCGCCTAGACAAATCTGTGTATTTGGGCCATTCACAGCTCCACCAACTGTCACAGGATGAACTGTTATTGTATGTGTAGCTGAATATGATTCTGCACAAGAGCCGCTTTGTACAACGGCACGATACTGATAGCTACCAGCTGTGCCTGGTGTTTCTGAATGTGTTGTGGTTGTGTTGGCTATTGATGTCCAGCCACCTCCGTCAATATTGCGTTCCCATCTTACAATAGAACCTGTATGACCTGATAATGTGAGGGTGCCCGTTGAGGCTCCAAGGCAAATCTGTGTTGCTGCCGCTGTTACACTACCACCAACTGAAGCAGGATGCACTGTAATTGTATGAAGACTTGAGTAAACAGATGTGCAATTGCCACTTCTGACTTCAACACGATAATCATAAACTCCGGCTGTCCCTGGTGTTTCTGAATGAGTCGTTGTCGTATTGGCAATATTTGTCCAAATACCACCGTCAATTCTTCTTTGCCATCTGACAATTGAACCAGTATGCCCTGAAAGTGTCATAGTGCCTGTATTGGCTCCAAGACAAATTTCTGTATTGACACCATTGAGTGTTCCTCCAACAGAAACAGGATGCACTGTGATTGTATGAGCCGCCGAGAATGTTTCGGCACATGAGCCGCTTTGAACTACAGCACGATACTGATAGCTACCAGCTGTGCCTGGTGTTTCTGAATGGGTTGTGGTTGTGTTGGCTATTGATGTCCAGCCACCTCCGTCAATATTGCGTTCCCATCTTACAATAGAACCAGTATGCCCGGATAATGTCAGTGTGCCTGTTGAGGCTCCCAGACATATCTGTGTTGCAGCTGCTGAAACACTTCCACCAACTGAAGCAGGATGCACTGTAATTGTATGAAGACTTGAATAAACAGATGTGCAATTGCCGCTTCTGACCTCAACGCGATAATCATAAACACCTGCTAACACAGGAGTCTCAGAATGCGATGTTGTTGTATTAGCAATGTTTGTCCACCCGCCTCCATCAATTCTTCTTTGCCATCTGACAACCGAGCCTGTGTGACCTGATAGAGTCATAGTGCCAGTATTGGCTCCAAGACAAATTTCTGTATTGACACCATTGAGAGTACCTCCAACAGAGACAGGATGCACTGTGATTGTATGAGCCGCTGAGAATGTTTCGGCACATGATCCGCTTTTCACAACAGCACGATACTGATAACTTCCGGCTGTTCCGGGAGTTTCTGAGTGAGTTGTGGTTGTGTTTGCAATTGTTGTCCAACCACCTCCGTCAATATTACGCTCCCATCTGACAATTGAACCTGCATGACCGGACAATGTCATGGTTCCTGTGGCTGAACCCAGGCAAATTTCTGTATTTGTACCTGTTACAGAACCTCCAACAGAAACGGGATGAACTGTGATTGTATATGATGCAGAGTTAAGGGCTGTACATGTGCCACTTTGCACCACTGCTCTATACTCGTATGTGCCAGCGGCACCTGGAGTTTCTGAATGAATATTGTTAGTATTTGTAATATTTTGCCATGCTCCTGCATTGTACCTCCTTTCCCATCTGACAACTGAACCGGTATATCCGGAAAGAGTTAAGGTCCCTGTAGATTGACCAAGACATATTTCACTGTTTACACCTGATACAGAGCCTGCTACGGTTGCAGGATGAACTAAAACAGTAAATGCTGTTGAAAATGCAGCAGGACATGAGCCACTCTGTACCTCTGCACGATACTCCCAGTTTCCTGCAGAAGCAGGAACTTCACTATAAGTAGTTGCTGTATGTGCAATATCGTTCCATCCACCACCGTTAAGCTGCCTCTGCCATCTCAATACTGAACCTGTGTGACCAGACAATGTCAACGTTCCTGTATTTGAGCCAAGACATATTTCAGCATTCACTCCATTTACATTGCCACCAACAGTTGCAGGGTCATTTGTCAATACAACAGCAGCTGATAGTGGAGATGTTTGTACACCCACAACTACTTGTCCTCTGTATGTACCATTGGCCAATCCTGTAAAATCACGGAACTGGGCATTGCCTGTCCATGAGTCTAAAATGGTTCCCACATCATCAGTGAGGTGGAAAGTTTGGTTGGTGTTTTCAGATGAGGTAACTCTCACTGTTCCTGTTGCGCAACCAGGAGTTGCTGAAACTGTAGCAACCGGACCAACAGAAGCATAAGTAAATTCTGGTTCAATAAGAATTGAACCATTTTCACCAAAAACATCAAAAAGCGAAAACCAATCCCCTGGTGTAGCTGTGCCTATGCTTATCCATGCACTGTTCGGATTACCATCTCCACGAAACTGAGTAATAAAAGAACAAAACTGATGCGTTGTGTAATTATGACCTGCATCATAATTGAGTTCATATCCCACAAAGAAATCACCAGTTACATTCACAACCGGAGAAACAGGAATCGTATTATAAGAACCTTCTACAAAATCAGTAATTGGCAAGGTCGTTGTCCACAACACAGTACCCGGAGAGCCTGTAGATCCATCCCAAATGGTAATTGAAACATTTTTTCCAACACCTTGTGCACTATTAATAGCAATATCAATATTTGAAATCTCTCCTGCATAAGAATTGGTGAAAAAATCAGCATATTTATATATTTGATATGTTCCATCAGAACCATGTCCTGGAATTAATCCGTTAGTCCAATTATAAACAGCAAGACCATCCGTCTCGTACCAATTCGTAATATATTGCGTACCTCCAACAACAACATAACCTGTATCAGTTTTAGTATCATTACCATGTAAGTTTGCTGTATATAATGTTGTGTTATGATTACCAAGAGTATTGTATGTAATTATGGGAGGAGTTTGGCCTGAGTGTGATCCGGGAGTACCTCCATCGAAAGTCCATGTCCATGTTGCTGGAATTCTTATGCTTTCGTCAAAATACTCAACAGTACCACCAAGCGGGATAAAAGGCTGATAATTTACAGTCTTTAAGTTTCCAGTTCCATAAAAATCAGAAACAGGTGGTCTTCCTACAACTTCTACATAATTGGTTTTTGTTTCTGTATCACTTCCTGCTGCATTGGCTGCAGTCAATGAAACATCATACCATCCTGCTACATTATACTGTATTGTGGGATTCTGATCTGAAGCAGTTCCCGGAGTTCCTCCAGGCAATTGCCAACTCCAAACAATGGGATTATTTGTTGAGGCATCGTAGAAGGTCGTTGATTCTCCCTCAAATAAAGTAACATGTGTTGGAATGGCATCATCCACAATTGAGATATCATCAATGGCCATCTGATAACCATCTGTATATTGATAAACAAAAGCTATTTTAATTGTTTTGTTCTGATAGGCAGCCAGACTTAATACTACTTCTGAAACATATTCATTGGTATTTGCTGCAGACCCGAGATTTGACTGTATTGTTGTCCACACACCATCTGCAAGCACTTTCACATAATAATTTGTTTGCCACGAAGCATCACTAAACCACCAAGTCCAGTATCTGAGTTCAAGTCCTGTTGTATTTGGCAACACAATATCAGGAGAAATTGCCCATGTGAAATCGGGAGCTGTATATCCGGTAGCCATTGATCCAACACCAGTATGAACATAGTCCTGCCATGCAGCAAAACCATAATTTGCAGAATTGTTAAACCACATTGGGGCAACAGCATCTGTTACTGGATTATCATTTAAATTTGTTGTTCTTTTCTGAGTCCATCCTGCTGGTAAAGAACCATCTGTTGTGGCCTCTTCAAAACCTTCAAAATAAATTATATTTGGTAAAGTAAAATCTGCTACAGGGGCTAAAATTGGATCAAATGTTATTCTGATATTTGGTCTGTTATTATCAATAGTTCCATTGCCTGTTGGAGCAGTATTCCCATTCCATCTCTGATGTCTGTTTGTTGAAGCTGTGAACCTCCAATCGCTAGTTCTGTCAGCATTATTCAAATCATGATTTGCCAACATAATCACCATAAGATTGTCAATTCCATTATATATAAAAGAATTGTTAAGTACCAGGTCGTGCCAGCCAACAGCATTTGGAGTATACGTTCCGTCAAAAACCAAAACTGCATCAGAGATAATATTATCCACAGTTGTCGATGTGAGAGTTGAGGCAGTTGTATGTTTCATATATATCTTTACAGTTCTTAAATCTGCTTGTGATACATTAGCATACCAGGCTAAACTGGAAATCTGCCCACCACCACCAATTTCAGCTGCAGTATAAATTGAAGCACTTCTTACAAATTTCGCCTGCGCAGTATTTCTCGAATTACACCCCATAGGGTACAAACTTCCTACTGTTCCTGTTCCAATAATCAGCGGATTGGTTGGAGGAAGTGGAGGGAGTGCTGATACAGTAATATAATTTACTTTGGTTTCAGTATCTGCCCCATAACTATTTGAAGATGTCAATGTTACAGTATATTGACCCGGGTCAATAAAAGTAATCTGGGGATTTCTTTGATTGGATGTAGCAGGAAATGCCCCTGTTATTGTCCATGTCCATTGATTTGGTCCATTTGTAGAAAGGTCAGTAAACTGAACTGTTGTGCCTGCTACAATATTTGTTTGGTCAGCCACAAAATCAGCAACGGGAGGTGCACTCACCCATGTGGGATCCCAACCGTCCAGAAAAGCAGGGTCTGTTCCTGCTGGATCAAGCCAGGGACGCAGCTGAACATCAGATGTAGTGCCATTGGAAATCCAATGGTAATCAAATTTTCCGTAGAAGTCTGCAGAAGTTGGTGATGCACAAGTGGAAGATCCTCCTGTCAATGTACCAACCTGTCTGCCATGCTGATTAAAAATCGGAGATCCTGAAGATCCTCCTTCTGTTACACCCCATCCGTTAGGATTGGAAGACCATACAACACGCCATGCAGAATTTGTAGCCATAACATCTCCTCCAATATTCGGAGTAGAAGATGTCAGTTGAGCTGTAAATGTAGAAATCTTTTTCACATCACCGGCAGGGTGATGAATGCTTGCTCCTGATGTGGCACCAACTGTTGATCTGTCCCAACCATTGTAAAACGGACTATATGAAAGAGGAACATTTGAGTTTAATTCAACTAGCTGAAAATCAGACCCATTCAAAATTTCATACCCTGACCTAAGAACACACCCTGTCATCATATCTGATGTGGGAGGAGTACCTGAACCACAATTTGGTCTTTCATAATTGAAATAAAACTGCCATACATTGTGATCTGCAGCTGAAGCTACACCCCCGCAATGATAAGCTGTTAAAAAATAGGGAACCCCATTTTGAAGCGTATTATTAACAAGAGTTCCTGAGCAATAGTACCAACTAGCCCCTTCACGGAATACCATATGAGCAACACCTCTTTTCTGGTCAGTATAATTGTCTCCAACAGGGGAACATACAATATCTACCTGACAAGCTTGAGATGCTCCTGTTGCTGGCCTTGACTGATCAAAATATGTATAAACATCTTTATACATGTACATAAGCTCATCAATTCTGAAGTTAGTTTGAGGCTGATAGTTTGTAACAGGCACACCACCTGTTCTTAAAACAAATTCATTATATCCGGCATCAGGGATCCTGTCAATCAGATGACCTCCTGCTCCTTTCTCGATATATTCAATGATGATTGTAGATGATGGCAACAACCTGGTGCTAAACATCATTGAACTGTGATTATTTTCACTTGTAAATGCACCTGCTATCATTTGTTTATTTGCATCATAAACATACAGCTCTGCATTATCAGGCATATAAAAATCACTAAATACAACACCGAGTGCTTTTGCACTGTCAGAATGAAGCTGCACTCTCCACATCATATCTCCGTTTGGCATCAAAAGCCATTCTCCAAATTCAGTAATTCGCCTTCCAACCGGAACACTTAACCCTGCACGAGGGGCATATCCTCCTTGTTGTTTATAAAGGTCATCTTCCTGCTGAATAACATTCCAGTCAACTGCAGGATTAAATGTTTCAGTAATTGATACGGCCGGTGCATTTTTTTCGATTGACAAAGGCGTACCTGGTCTGCTAATTTGAGCATTTAAAGTAAAAGTCATTCCAATCACAAAAAGAAATGACAGAAACAAAGGGGTAATTGTTCTTCTCATAACACTGTAAAATTTAATTAATTATTTTATGATTATTCTCTTTTTTTTCTTGTAAAGGGTTTTTTGTCAAAGCAACATATTTCAGACACTGGCAAAATAGAATTCGTTGCATATAAATTATTTATTATTTGATTTATCAACCGACAAATTTACAACTCAAATGTTTCCATCCGGTTCATGTTCGGCACAAAACTTTTTCTCTGGTATCAAATTAAAATATTCACACATCAATATATGTGCATATGTTATGATAAAAGATAAAAGACAAAAGAATAATAGAACATTTGAACATTTGAAGTGAGAAGTTTTTCTTCGTTTATATGTAATTCGTAAAATTCATTATTCGCCATTAGTAGAGGGAATTAGTAATAAAGATAAAAGACAAAAGAATAATAGAACATTTGAACATTTGAAGTGAGTTCTCCGTCATTCTTCGAATTATGGAGAATTCCCCCTTCATTTTCTTCGAAAATTTCTGGGGATCTAAAAAAAGTAAGAAGTTTTTCCCGTTAATATGTCCCAAAAGGATTACAATGTGATGGAATTGGCTTACATTTTAAAATTAATAACAATTACCCTTTTTCAAAAAAAGTTGTAATTTAGTTGAGAATTTAAAAAAAATCACTGAAAAATGCTTGTTAAAACATACGGATACTCCATCTACGGCATCAATGCCATTCCAATTACTGTTGAAGTGCACATGGACAACGGCATCCAGTTCCTTATGGTTGGTCTGCCCGATAGTGCTGTGAAAGAAAGTCATCAGAGAATTGATGCAGCGCTGAAAAACTCAGGCTATCGCATACCGGGCAAAAAAATCACCATAAATCTTGCTCCTGCTGATATTCGCAAAGAAGGCTCTGCCTATGACCTTACAATTGCCCTTGCCATTCTCGGCGCTGACAATAAAATAAAAACCAATCTGCTTGAAAAGTATATCATCATGGGCGAACTTTCACTGGACGGAAGCATTCTCCCCATCAAAGGAGCTCTTCCAATCGCAATTGAAGCCCTGAAAAACGGTTTTGAAGGATTCATTCTTCCCGAACACAATGCCAAAGAAGCAGGAATCATCAATGAACTGAAAGTATATGGAGTAAACAACATCAAAGAGGTGATTGCCATTTGCAACGGAAATCATGATATTCAGCCTGTGCAGGTTGATGTGAATGAAGTATTCCAGCAGCAATACAATGCCTATGATTTGGATTTTGCCGATGTGAAAGGTCAGGAAAATGTTAAACGCGCTTTGGAAATTTCTGCTGCAGGTGGACATAATGTAATAATGATTGGCCCTCCCGGTGCCGGAAAGACCATGCTTGCCAAACGAATTCCTTCAATTTTGCCACCACTCACACTGGATGAAGCTCTTGAAACAACAAAAATTCATTCTGTGGCCGGCAAAACCATGAAATATTCATCGCTGATTACCACAAGGCCATTCCGCTCACCACATCACACATCCAGCGATGTAGCCATTGTTGGAGGTGGAACTTTTCCACAACCAGGAGAAATTTCTCTTGCACACAACGGAGTACTTTTTCTTGACGAACTGCCCGAATTTAAACGCACTGTTCTGGAAGTAATGCGTCAACCAATTGAAGACAGGGTGGTAACCATATCAAGAGCGCGCTTTGCGGTTGACTATCCAGCCAGTTTTATGCTTATCGCATCTATGAATCCATGCCCATGCGGATACTACAACCATCCCGAAAAAGATTGCACTTGCATGTCGGGTAGTGTGAAACGATACATTAACAGAATCTCCGGACCATTGCTTGACAGAATTGACATCCACATTGAAGTTGTTCCCGTTCCATTCCGCGAATTGTCTGCAACTAAAGAAAGTGAAAACAGTGAAGAGGTGAGGAAAAGAGTTATCAAAGCCCGACAAATTCAGCAAATCCGCTATGAAAAATCAAAAGGAGTTTACTGTAATGCTCAAATCAGTTCAAAACAAATCAAAATGTGGTGCAAAATTTCTGATGCCTCACAGTCTCTGCTGAAAAATGCAATGGAACACCTGAGCCTGTCAGCAAGAGCCTATGACAGGATACTGAAAGTTGCAAGAACAATTGCTGATCTTGAACAAAGCGAAGATATCAAACCCGAACACATTGCCGAAGCCATTCAATACAGAAGCCTTGACAGAGAGAACTGGGGAGGGTGAGGGAGATGATAAAAGATAAGAGAATAATTGAATAATAGAATACTCGAAGTTAGAAGTTAGAATGAATAAGTGTTATTGGATAAAAAAAATTTGTGGAGGGTGGTTTTTAACACTGGCTTTTTCATATAGCAGTGCGTTTTCTCAGTTGCCCGGCAATCTGGTTCACACACCTGCAGATTCTTCATGGATGGTGCATGTTGTGGCAGGGGTTCCTTTTGATGATGATCCTTCGGATGACAATATCATTCTGCGTCCGCAATATGTGCTGAGTTATTGCAACACAAAAGGCACAGCCAACTGGGTAGCATGGGAACTGAACAGTTCATGGTTTGGTGACACTCCACGTCGCAAGGGAAAATTTCTCATTGACCCTCTCCTGCCCGATACCTTCTCCAGAATCAAACATGATGATTACACTCACAGCGGATTTGACAGGGGACACATTGTGAGAAGTGAAGAACGAACTGCAAGCGAAGAAGATAACCGATCAACCTTTTACATGACCAATGTGATGCCGCAAACTCCGGATCTGAATCAGGGAGTTTGGCTGAAATTTGAATTGTTTTGCGAAGATCTTTGCAAAAAAGACAACAAAACTCTGTATGTATATTCAGGCGGGGTTTTTCACTCCGATTCTACTGTGAAAGGTGAAGGAAAAATAGCAGTCCCTGACTCCTGTTTCAAAATAATTTTGGTTCTTGACCAGGGACAAGGCATTGAATCAGTGAACACATCTTCCACTGTTATCGCTGTTATGATGCCCAATACTGAAGGGGTCAGACGTGACAGTTGGAAACAGTTTATCACTACAGTAAGAAAAATTGAACAATCAACCGGATATAACTTTTTCAGCACTTTGGATGAAGAACTTCAGGATTATCTGGAGAACAAGATGTTTTTTTATGACTGATAAAAACGAGCTGTCCATTACTACTCATTAGTGTCTGGAAAATCCTTAAGCAATACAAAATACTGTAAAGCTCTCTCTTTACTTCGCATAAGCTTCTTTCAGCAAAAGTCATTGATTGCAAACCAAATCTGACCCATCAGATTTGGTTTTACAACGTTTCTGATTATATATCCAAATCCATAATCACAGGACAATGGTCTGAAAAAAAAGCCTGACTGTCAATGTGAACATTTTTCACTAAATGTTTCAGATTTTCTGTAACCACATGATAATCAATGCGCCAGCCCTTATTGTTTTGTCTGGCATTGTGTCTGAAGCTCCACCAGGTATAATTGTGGGGTTCTTTGTTGAGATGTCTGAATGCATCCACAAATCCGTCATTAAAAAATTTTTCCATCCAATCACGTTCTTCGGGCAAAAAGCCTGAATTGTTTTTGTTTCCCACAGGATCATGAATATCAATTTCCTTATGGCAGATATTATAATCACCGGAGAGTACCAGTTTAGGTCGTTCTTTTCTAAGATTATCCACATGTTGATGAAAATCTACGAGCCAATGCATTTTAAAAGCCTGTCTTTCATCTCCTGAAGTACCAGAAGGGTGATAAACGCTAACAATTGAAATATCATTTATATCCACACGAATAAATCTTCCTTCATTGTCATACTTTTCAATTCCCATTCCTTTCACAACATTGTCGGGTTGAATTTTTGAAAGAATTGCCGTGCCGCTATATCCTTTTTTTTGGGCGGAGAACCAGGCACAAACAAACCCCATTGCATGAAATTCCATCAGGGGAATCTGGTCTTCGTTTGCTTTAATTTCCTGCAGACAAACAACATCGGGCTTCAAAATTTCAAGATATTCCATAAGTCCTTTTGAAATTCCCGATCGTATTCCATTAATATTGAGTGTAATGATTTTCATAATCAAATGTTTTGTAAATGAAGAGACCCTTCTTTTGGGGAAGGGTCTCAACAGCTTTTGTAATATAAAAGTTCAACCTAAAAACTAATCCTTGCACCTATCGTATGAATTCCCTGATAGGGGCTTGAAGATCTGAATGCATAGTCAATTGCAAAGAAAGATCCTTCTTCCTTTTTCATTGGCACCTGAATAGATACACCAGCAGCAGGACCTGTATAAACAGTTGTTCTTTCAGGCATTGCTTTAGTAATTCCTTCTTCATAGTGATATCCACCCCGTAGCATGAAAATATCCTTAAAATTATATTCCACACCAACAATAAAATTATCTTTCTGGAAAGAATTTGATATAAAAGTACCAGAAGCAGTAATTGTATGGTCTTCCCCAACAAAGAAATCATAGGATGCACCTATATTAAGCAGAGAAGGCAACTCAAAACTTGCTGATCGGTGTTCAACAGTAAGTTGGTTATCCGACCCAAGAATATTTCCACGGAAAGAAAGTCCATCTCCGCTGAACATCATTGCAGGACCAACATTTTTTAGAGAGATACCGAATTTGATATTTTCCCTGTCTCCGGTAACATACTGGATACCAGCATCAATGGCAAGTCCTGTTGCACTATTATCAGCGATTGATTCACTGATAACTTTAAACACAATACCACCATAAATGCTATTTGAGAAAGATTTAGCATAAGAGAAACCAATATTGAGAAGACTGGGAGAGAATTTTCCAAGTCCGCCCTCAGGTTGATTGACAGTAGTTATATCAATATCTCCAAATGTCATATTCATAATACTAAGACCTACGACAGCTGTTTCGCTCACTCTTTGAGTAAAACCAAAGGTATTGATTGCCACGTCAGAGCCTTTTAGCCAGTCGGTATAT
>CAZGIW010000009.1:0-60861 GCA_964526285.1 uncultured Bacteroidales bacterium
GTGGGCCCACCTGGACTTGAACCAGGGACCACCTGATTATGAGTCAGGTGCTCTAACCAACTGAGCTATAGGCCCAATGTTGATTTCTCAACGTAATTGGATTTGCAAAATTAAAAAAAAAATCATTTCGGTAAACTTTTTTTTCGTGATTATTGTTTTGATTTGTTTTGTATGAGAATAATGTGAGTACTTACAGAAATTACAATAACAATGAGTAAAATGCGAACAACAGAATTGTTTGTTGCAAAAAAGAATGCATATCCAATACCTGACCAGAGTAGAATTAAAGTGAATATTTTAATTTTTATGGGAATTCCTGTTTTTTCAATATATGCTTTGATATATTTGCCGTAAAGCTTATTGTTGAGAAGCCAATCATGTGCCTTTTTTGATGACCTGAGAAAACACCACGCGGCAAGCAACAAAAAAGGAGTTGTGGGAAGCAGAGGAATAAATATTCCCAATGTTCCTAAAATAACACTTAGTATTCCGCAAATAAAAAAAAGATGTTTTTTCACATGGCAAATTTACACAATACGTTTCATACTGCTGGCAGATTGAATTTTTATGGTGTTGATAAAGAAACAGGCAATATTTTTCCATTAAAAAATGTATGTCCGTGTAGTGCAAAAGTACTTATATATTCTCCCATTTGACTTGCTGTTACAGGTGCTTTAAAGTCAGGAAAGGCTTGTTTAAGCATGTCAGTCTCAACCGCTCCGGGAGCAATAGCATTGACATAAATTTTTCTGTCAGACAGTTCGGAGGCAAGGCACTCAGTTAGATTGGCAAGTGCAGCTTTGCTGGCTGAATACACACTGAGTCCCGGAAATTTTATGCTTCCCTGAAACCCGCCCATGCTTGAGATATTTAAAATATGTGAAGAAACAGAAAACAAAGGGAGTAATTCTTTAATCAGGAAAAAGGGAGCTTTGAAATTTGTAAGCATAACATGATCAAATTCATTTGTGTTGATTTTTTCAAAGGATTTGTTCAGCAATGACCCTGCATTATTAATTAAAATATCAACAGAGCTCAGATGTTCCTGTATCTTATTGTAAAGAACATTATATTTATTGGTTATGCTTAAATCAAAAGGGAGTGGAACAAACTCGCCAACGCAATTTAAGTTCTTCAATTCATTGGAAATTTGTGAGAGTTTGTTTTCGTTTCTTGAAATGCCAATTAGCTTGCATGCAATGTGTTCTGTTAAATATCTGACTGCAGCTTCTCCAATTCCGCTGCTGCATCCTGTGATGATAATGTTTTTCATATGTGATGGCTTGAGGATATAAAATTACAAAAAAATGGGGATGTGTAAGAATAATTGTTGAAAACGGAATAAACTTTTACATAAATTCGTATTCAATTATTTTGTAATTTTACATTATAATAGATTTATTGACATGCGTCTGAAAGCCATTGTTTTTGTTTTTATATTACTTTTCAGCACATGTTTTGTGTTTGGGCAGATTAACGCGCCCAAGTATTCCAATGAATTTTTGTCTATTGGTGTTGGTGCCCGCTCCATGGGGATGTCTGGTTCTGTGGCTGCTTCTGTTGATGATGCAACTGCCTCATACTGGAATCCTTCAAGGCTTCATTTGATGAATAGTGAGCGGCAATTAACACTAATGCATGCTGAATACTTTGCCGGAATTGCCAAGTATGATTATGGAAGTCTCGGAATTAAAATTAATGATAGTTCAGCTATTGCTGTCACATTTATCCGCCTTGGGGTTGATAATATTCCCAATACAATAGACCTTGTTGATAGCCAGGGAAATATTCATTATGACAGAATTACAACCTTTTCCATTGCAGATATGGCATTCTTTGTTTCTTATGGAAGAAAACTAAAAATTGAAAACATGTCACTGGGGGGAAGTGTGAAAATTATCAGAAGAAAAATTGGTGATTTTGCAGGTGCATGGGGATTCGGACTTGACTTTGCTCTCTCATACGAAACCGGACCATGGATGTTTGCTGCTGTTGCAAGGGATGCCACATCAACCTTCAACGCCTGGAGTTTTAATCTCAGTGACAGAATGAAAGAAGTGTTTACCATAACTGGAAATGAAATTCCTGAAAATTCTTTGGAACTTACAATGCCATCTCTTTTGCTTGCCTCAGGCAGAAACATCGAAATTTCACCATCTTTTGGCATATTACCCGAACTGGGTTTCCATGTAACGTTTGATGGAAAACGAAATGTTCCTGTACGTACAGATGTGTTTAGCGTCTCTCCTCACATGGGTATTGAACTTAACTACAAGAAATTTATCTATTTCAGGGCGGGTGTGGGAAATATTCAGCAGGAAACAAACCGTGACGGTAAAAAAATCACATCATTTCAACCAAACATGGGCATAGGGATTCAAATTCAGGATAGAATTGCAATTGAGTATGCTCTCACTGATATTGGAGACCAGTCTATGGCACTGAATTCAAATATTTTTTCATTGAGATTATCATTTAACAGAACACAAAAGACACCAAATGAATAGCAGTAAAAAATATTTTCTGTCATTAATGATTTCTGCATCTCTTAGTTTGACATGCCATTCACTGCATTCTCAATATGCCAATGACTGGATTGATTTCAGTCAAAAGTATTACAGGATTCCTGTTGCTCAGGATGGAATATACAGAATTAATTATTTAACATTACAATCTGCCGGTATTTCAGTTTCTACCATTGACCCCAGGCAAATTCAGATTTTCTGTTTAGGAGAAGAACAGTACATTTATGTTCACGGAGAAAACGATGGAATTTTTCACGCAACTGATTTTATTGAGTTTTATGGAAGAAAAAATACTGCTGATGCTGATCTTCCACTGTTTTCAAATCCGGCTAACCTGACAAATCCTAACTATAGTTATTTCAACGACACACTTGTCTATTTTCTCACTGTTACTTCAGGCATTAATAACAGAAGAATTGTGAAAGAAACAGACCAGAGCTTTTCATCATACAGCACTGTCCCATATTTGTGGAAAACTTCAAGGCAAGACTATACAGGAGTGTATTTTGCCGGACAAACAAATTCATACGGACTCACAGATTTTGAGTATACTGCTCACGAAGGATGGTTTGATAATCCGTTTTCTATTAATACTTCCAATCCAGGATCACCCACAACTGTTGTGAAAAGTATTCCCACTGCCCAAACGTATACTTCCGGACCTCCGGCACAGGTTGATCTTAAAGTGGTGGGCGCAAGCAATTATAATACTGTTCCTAATCACCATCTTCAGATTTCATTCCCCGGTAATTTCATTGATACTTTGTATACTGGCTATACAACTATTCAAATCCTTTCTCAAATGAGTCCTTCATTGCTTGGAAATCTTTCAACAAATTTTACTTTTACATTGCCTAACACTTTGTATCCCTCAGGTCAGGGTGCCGACAGAAATACAATTTCATATATTCAGGTTAAGTATCCACACACAACGCATATGGAAAATCTTGCAAAGATGCATTTTCATGTGCCTGATCAGACAGGAGCAAAATCCACACTTCAACTCTCAAACATTAATATGCTTACAGGAGATAGTGTGATTGTGTATGACCTAACAAACAACAGACGAATTAGTCTTGTGCAAGATGGTGGCCTGTTTAACGGAGTTGTGATAAATACCGGACAGGAGAAGGATATGTACTTGTCAACCGGAAGTCAGATAAATGTGGTCCCGTCATTGATTCCTGTAAATCAGTCATATAATAGTGGCTTTTTCACTGATTATTCAGGGTCATTTTATTCTAATACTGATTATATTATTGTCTCACATGCATCTCTTATGTTTGGAAGCCAACAATATTCAACCTACAGATCCACTCAGGGTTTTAACCCCCTGGTGGTAGATGTCACAACACTTTACGATCAGTTTTCATATGGAATTCGCAAGCATCCACTTGGAATTAAAAATTTTATTGAATTTGCTCTTGACCATTTTGCAGACACAATACATGGATTGTTTTTAATAGGAAAAGGTTATAAAGCCGGAGAGGGTGCTTATTCATACAGAAAAAGTCAGACATATTATTCGCAGACACTCGTTCCTTCCATGGGGAATCCTCCTTCTGACATAATGTTTTCAAATACAATTGGAAACAATTCTCTTGAACCGGCAATTCCCACAGGCCGGCTTAGTGTTAGGTCAAATCCGGAAGTTGCTGCATATCTCAACAAGGTAATTGATTATGAAGCGGCACAGCAGGCTCCTGATAATCCTGCAAATCCTCTTGAAAAAGAATGGATGAAGAAAGTCTTGCATTTTGCCGGTGGTTCTTATATTAGTCAGTCAAGTCAAATTGAAAATTACCTTAACCAGTACAGAGATACAATTCAAGCTCCTTATTTTGGGGCAAATGTGGTTAAAACATATGTGAAAAACTCCACTGACCCAATGCAACAGGTTGATTCTGATTCATTAAAGGATATTATCAATAATGGTGTTGCAATGATGACTTTCTTTGGCCATGCTGCCGGAATTGGATTTGATATCAGTATTGATAATCCTTCTGAATACAACAACTATAAGAAATATTTCTTTGTTCTTGCACTCTCATGTCTTTCAGGAGATTTGTTTCAACCTACCAATACCTCATCAGAAGAGTTTGTTAATATTGAAAATAAAGGAGCAATAGCTTATCTTGGATCAACAACCAATGCATTAATGAATACTTTGCATACCTATGCAACAAATTTTATGGGAGAATTATCATATTCTTCCTATGGTAAATCAATAGGATATTTAATCAAAAAAACCATAAATGAAACACAAAGTCCCGGAAGTGAGCTTGCAAGGGAAATATGCTATTCAATGACACTTCATGGAGACCCGGTGCTGAAGTTGTATTCACCTTCGCTTCCTGATTATGTGATTACTCCGCCTGCAATTACTTTTAATCCCCCATTTGTGAACACTGAATTAGATTCCTTTGAAGTTGTAGTTATTTCAAAAAACTTAGGCAGGGCAATAGTTGATAATTTTACAGTTGAACTTGTAAGAAATTTTCCGGATAATAGCAGTGAAACCTATCAAAAGTTTGTTCCTGCAACAATTTATGCTGATACATTAATATTTGTGCTGCCTGTTGACCTTGCCCGTGGAGTGGGGCTAAATTCATTCACTGTTACTCTTGATGCATTTTATGCAATTAACGAATCTGTTGAAACAAATAACACTGCAACCAAGCAGATGCTTATAACATCTTCTGATATTATTCCGCTATGGCCATATGAATTTGCTGTAATTCCCGATATGAATGTCAGGTTAGTGGCCTCAACTGGAAATCCCTTTGCACCAACCAATACATATTATTTTGAAATTGATACCACTGATACTTTTGACAGTCCGTTTTTGCAGGGAGGACAGGTCATAGCTCCCGGTGGGATTGTTGAGTGGGATGTTCCCTTTCCAATGAGTTTGTTGGGTGACAGCGCAGTGTATTTTTGGCGCACAAGAACAGAAGGAAGTGATCAGTGGAGAGAGAGTTCTTTTCAGTTTATTACAAATAAAAGGGGGTGGGGACAGGCACATTTTTTTCAGTTTAAAAAAGATAATTTTCAAAAAATTTCATATAACAGACCTCAACGTGATTTAACTTTTGATTCTTCTCCTGTTTGGATTTCAGCACAGACCAGTTTCTTTGATGGAGTGCTCAATCCATCTTTTCAATGGTTTGAAGAGTGGATAAAAATGAATGGCGTTCTTATTGGACAATGGTCATGTGTTGACTACAATGGAAACGGGATGAAATTTGCAGTGTTTAATCCGGTTACGATTGACCCATGGTTAAGTATGTGGGATCCGTCATCTCCTTTGCCTCAGGTAAATGAAACATATGAAAACTGGCATTGCAGGGCGTATAACTGGTCTGACTTTGATTTTTTTACTCAACGAAATGATACTGCAGAACAGTCGCTTTGGCATTTGAGAATGGCAAATTTTATTGATACAATCCCTGCTGGATACTATGTGCTTG
The DNA here is from genome assembly GCA_964526285.1 of uncultured Bacteroidales bacterium. Taxonomy (GTDB): domain Bacteria; phylum Bacteroidota; class Bacteroidia; order Bacteroidales; family DTU049; genus CAYMAZ01. The sequence goes on from CAZGIW010000009.1 coordinate 5,996, forward strand.
CAATGAGCCACAGAGATCATAATGCTGAACAATTTCCTGAAGTTTTGTATCAGGCCTTTGAATCAATTGGGAGCGGATATATCAGAAGTATTGAAAACATGAAACCATACATGATTTTTGGCAGGAAAGGAGATGCTCCTGGAAGTGCGGATGAAAGTATTGGGGCTTCCACACAGACCATAATAAAAAATGATTATTATCTTCCTACCAATTATGATTTTGGCTCTGTAACATCTACACTCATTGGTCCTGCATCTGAGTGGGGATCTTTGCATTGGCGTATTGAATCATCTGAAGCCGGCGTATGGACTGATACAACAAGATTATATGTGCTTGGACAAACCAATTTGGGGACGTTTGACACCCTTATCGGACCTCTTCCTCCTGTACAGGATTCATTGGATATTCTGAATCTTAATCAAAGAATTGATGCTGCTCAGTATCCATATTTATTATTGTATCTCACAACCAAAGATGAAACAAACAGAACTCCTTCTCAAATTGTGAGATGGCATGTGTTGTATGAAGGTGTTCCAGAAACAGCATTAAGCCCGGGTATTCATTTTTCTTTTTACAATGATACAGTGCAGGAAGGTGAGCAAATAAACATGAGTATTGCAACCAAAAACATCAGCATATATGATTTTCCTGACAGCCTCATGGTGGATTACTGGGTTCTCAATAATCAGAATCAGATTATTCCTCTTGTGGTTAATAAACTTACTAAAATGCACCCCTCCGGGGATGTGATTGTTGATTCTGTTTCTTTTTCAACGGTTGGAATGAGCGGGTGGAATAGTTTGTGGATTGAATTTAATCCCGTTTATGTTGCCTCTCAACAATATCACCAACTTGAACAGTTTCATTTTAATAATATTGCTCAAATTCCTTTTTATGTTGGGAAAGACAGAATCAATCCTATGCTTGATGTTACATTTGACGGGGTTAGGATACTGGATGGGGATATTGTTAGCGCAAGACCCAATATTCAGATTATGCTCAAAGACGAAAACAGATTTCTTTTGCTTGAAGATACAACCTCTTTCAGATTGTTTTTGCAAAAACCAAACTCAGAACTTGAACGTATCTATTTTGTGAAAAATGGCAGAAATCAAATGTTCTTTTATCCTGCCTCATCTTCATCAAATAATTTAGCGCGTGTTGAGTTTTCTGCTGTTTTTCCTGAAGATGGAATGTATAAATTGCGTGTTCAGGCTTCTGATATCTCGCAAAATGAATCAGGAGATGTTGACTATATAATTAACTTCAGAGTTATTAATAAATCAACAATTACTGAGATTATGAATTGGCCTAATCCTTTCTCCACAAGGACTCATTTTGTGTTTACACTCACAGGTTCTGTAATTCCTGATTATTTTAAAATTCAGATAATGACAATAACAGGAAAAGTTGTAAGAGAAATTGATATTACTGAACTTGGTCCAATCCATATTGGCAGAAATATTACCCAGTATGCCTGGGATGGTCGTGATCAGTTTGGCGATCAGTTGGCAAACGGGGTATATCTTTATCGGGTTATTACCAAAATAAACGGACAGGATATTGAGTTGAATGCAACTGAAGCCTCACAGTATTTTACTAAGGAGTTTGGAAAAATGGTGCTTATCAGATAGTATCACATTTTTTTTATTTGTTGCCTCAGCTTTCTTGTGTTTTTCAAATAAGGATTTTTTAAGTAATTTTGTGCTTAAACTATTATTCTTATGAACAGAATTACGAAACTTTTTGGCATACAATATCCTCTTATTCAGGGAGGTATGATTTGGTGCAGTGGATGGGAACTTGCTTCTGCTGTGAGCAATGCAGGTGGTCTTGGTCTCATTGGCTCAGGATCTATGAACCCTGAAACACTAAAGATTCACATACAAAAATGTCGTGCGGCAACTGAAAAGCCTTTTGGGGTAAATATTCCACTTTTGTTTGGTCATTCTGAAGAATTTATCAGGATGGTTGTTGAAGAAAAGGTTCCCGTTGTGTTTACTTCAGCCGGAAATCCCATGAAGTGGACGCCCTTTTTGAAAGAAAATGGAATAAAGGTAGCTCATGTTGTTGCAAACACCAAAGGTGCACGCAAATGTGAAGAAGCAGGTGTTGATGCCATCGTTGCTGAAGGGTTTGAAGCTGGTGGGCATAACGGGAAAGAAGAAACCACAACATTGGTTTTAATACCTCTGGTAAAAAAACATGTTTCAATCCCTGTTATTGCAGCAGGAGGAATTGGATGCGGAAGGAGCATGCTGGCTGCAATGGCTTTGGGCGCTGAAGGAGTGCAGATTGGAAGTCGTTTTGTTGCAACCAGTGAATCATCAGCTCATGCTGCGTTTAAACAAAGAGTAGTTGATGCTGCTGAAGGAGATACAATGCTGCTCATGAAACAACTAGTTGGTGTGCGTTTGCTGCGCAATGAGTTTTTTAATAAAGTTGTTGATAAAGAGTTGAGTGGTGCTTCAAAGGAAGAGCTTGGCGACCTTCTTGGCAAAGGCCGTGCACGTAAAGGAATGTTTGAAGGAGATTTGCAGGAAGGCGAACTTGAAATTGGACAAATCTCAGCTGCAATTAATGAAATTCGTTCAGCAGGGGATGTTGTCAATGAAATTATGCAGGAGTTTTTCAAAGCAAAAAAAGAAATTGTAGAATTGTAATGATAAGAAAGGATGGTTTTGTAAAAGCCTGTAACAAACAGATTTATTACAGACTCATTGGAGATGTTGAAACGAACAGTGATTTTCCTTTGATGGTTTTTTTGCACGAAGGATTGGGGAGCTCTTCTCAGTGGAAGGATTTTCCAATGCAGATTGCAGGCGTTTTTGGATATCCTGTATTAATGTATGACCGCTATGGTTATGGAAAATCCCAGATAATTGAAGAAGAAAGAACTCCTGATTATTTGGGAACTGAAGCAATGAATTTTTTGCCACAAATACTTGAAGCTCTTGCACTTGAAAACAGAAAATTAATTCTGTTCGGTCATAGTGACGGAGGAACCATTGCCGCTTTTTTTGCATCATTTTTTCCTGAAAAGGTTTTGGCGGCCATAATTGAGGCTCCTCATTTTTTTCTTGATGAAGTTTCTGTGAGTGGAATCGAAGCTGCAGTTGTAGCATATGAAACACAACATCTGGATTTAAAATTGAAACGTTTTCATGGAGAGAAAACCGAGTCAATGTTTCGTTCCTGGACAGGAGTATTGCTCAGTGATGAGATGAAAAAGTGGAACGCAGAGTATTTGTTGAAAAATATTCAATGCCCGGTGCTTGCAATTCAGGGAACACTGGATGAATATGGAACTCTTGAACAAATTAAAACAATTCAGAGAAATGCCAAAGGGCCGGTTGAGTTGATGGTTGTTGAAGACTGCGGACATATCCCACATCATCATGCAAGAGAACAGGTGATTGAAAAAACCATTGCTTTTCTAAAAAAAAACCTGCCTAAGGGCTGAAAAGATTGTCAATGGCCATGGCCAGTTGAATATCTTTTTCTGTTATTGTGTTTCCTGCATCTTTTGTTGATAAGCTAATTCGCACATGTTTGTACTGAAATATTTCAATGTCGGGATGATGATGCATTTGTTCTGCGACAACAGTTATTTTTGTAATAAAATCAACACATTGAACAAAGTTTGAAAAAATAAAAACCCGAACAAGTGTGTTGTCAATATCCTGCCAGTGAAGAGGGAAATGATTGTTCATATAGAGATGGTTCGCGTTACGGAGTTTTTTTATAAAATGAGTTGTATGCAAAGATTAGTCTAGATCAAATAATTACTGAACGGTTTCACTGTCCCATCTCACATTCCCTTTTTTAAATTGACCAGAATCCCATGTAAAATCAATGACATTCCCATTAAAATAAGTATGCAGGGTGTCTTCACTTTCCAGGAAATCAAATAACACTTTTATGTCATCTCCTTCTTCTGAAAATCTGTAAAGAATGGAAGATAATATGCCAGTATCACCGGCAAATTTTGTTTCTGTTTCCAACATGTCTCCCTTAAAAAATTCTGGCCACACATTAGGAATGATATCTTCTTTGTTGACCTCTTTTATGTTTTTACCGTCATATGAGTAAAATGCAAGCATATCTGTTTGGCAGTTCCAGGGACAGCACAATATATTTACTCCAATTAATATCTCTCCTTGTTTTAGGTTCCAGCACTTGAGTTCCCAAAGACATTCCAGGTTTCCCAAAAGTGCCATATAATTATGAACACTATCAACAATATCAATGTGATAAGGAGCTTCTCCGTTCATAAAGAAAGATATATCATCAGCTTGGTATCCGTCCAGCATGATTTGTCTTTGTTCTTGTGTTGTGCCCCAAACTGCAGAATCCGGAATAGCCAAAAAAGCATCTTCTACTTTTGGATAGGAAGGAGTTTTGCAATTGGTAAACAGTATTGAAGCAACAAGGGCAGTAAGCATAAATCTTTTCATAATTTATTTGTTTTTGATAATATTGTAAAACTTTTTATACCAATCATTTCCAAATTTTTCAATGAGTGGTGTTTTTAGAAAATCGATGAGTTGAATGTGTTGTTGTCTGCCATACTCAACAGCAGATTGACAAATATCCCATTTGTGATAGTGAAGTTTCAGAAATGCTCCATCTTTTGATATTCTTATGGGGTAAAGAAAGCAAGAAATTGGTTTGCGAAATGTGATTTTTTTTTCAAACCATGCTTTTTCAACTGCACAGTATGCAATTCCATTTTCAAAGTTTGTAAAAATACATTCATTATCATCAATGAGTGAAGTCACCAGTTGTCCCTCTTCATCAAAATCATACAAATTATCGGGATGCACAATCATTTCAGCATGTTTTTGCATATAGGGTTTAATCATCTCAAGGTTGTTCTGAAGATATTCTACCTCTTCTTCTTCAAGAGGTGCTCCGGCGTCACCTGCCACACAACAAGCTCCTTTGCATTTTTTTGTATAACAACAAAAATGAAGATGAGCTGTCAGTTCTGAAGAAATGATAATGTTATCTACGATGGCCATTGTTTATCTGTCAAGATATGTTCCAAGTACTGTGACTTTTTTGAATGCTCTTTTGTTGCCCTGCATATCAAAGATTTCAAAAATAACAACATAAATTCCCACAGGAGCTTTTTGGTTGTCATTGGTAACCCCATTCCATGAATACACTCCGGAGGTGCCAAGCAATTCGCTGGTAATTAGATTTCTAATCAGTCGTCCCCGGGTATCAAATATTGTTATTGTACCCACATTTCCGGGTTCTGAAAATGTGTATGAAATATTGAGAACATCATTATATCCGTCGTTGTCAGGTGAAAAAATCTCCGGATCCAATACAATTTCTCCGTCAAAAACTGCTTCAGAATACTGAGAATTAACATAGCCGGGAGTGGCAAATCCCGCTGTTTCAGATGCTGAATGCCAGTTGGTTATGTCAGATGTTGGTCGAAGATAGTTAATCCTTTCCAAAGAAATGCCTTTTGTGGAAACCAGCAGAGGAAAATGCATGGATACATCATAATCAAGCCTGTCTATCACTGTTCCCCCAACATGCACAAGAATTACATTCCCGTTGTCATTATTGTATGAAGGCAATGACTCCATCAGTATGAAATTGTTGGGAAAAGGGCAGTAATAATAGTCAAGTAATCCCTGTACATTTTTTGTTAAAACAATATGGTCGCCTGGAAAAACCAGAAATCCATCAGTTGCAATTGGTTTAAGTGAGGCTACATTTCCTGTATTATTGTCAATGTTTGCCAGATTCATGTCTCTCAGGTCAAGAATCTTTTCAGAGACATTGTAAATCTCCACAAATTCATTGAGCCCTGTAGGTGGATTTGACAAAACTTCGTTAATGATGATGTCTCCGGCTTCCAGAGGTTGACTTAGTGCAAATCGTGCATCTGATTGAAGCGGTAATATGTTTCCTGTGCAGTCGGTGATGGTGTCATTGATTGTTAGTGTATATATGACAGTTTGTTGCATCGGTTGTGACAAAGTCAAAATAACAGATGAGTATTGAGGATACAAAGGTTTTGGATTTGATGCAAGTGTTAAGCCGTGAGATAAGGAATATACATTGTGGTTAAGCAGATTCAGACTATCCATTGGCTCGCTAAACCATACCCTTATGGTTTGATTGTCTATAACAGAAACTCTTACCAGTTGGGGTGCAATCAAATCAGGATTGGAAGCATTCACTGAGTTGACAGTGCCGGGTGTTCCTCCGGAAGTATTAACAGATGCCCTCCAGTTGCTCATTCCTCCACAGGGATTGTCAGGGTCAATCATTTCCAGAGACCATCCACCGTCAGTTTTGTTGTTGTCCTGATACCAGGAAGTGGTAAAGCTGACAGAGTGAACAAGTCTGCCAAGATCATCCACAAGTGTGATTGTTTGTCCGTCGTTGGTAATTGAAATTGAACCCATGTCATACACTTGCCCGTATGAAGCAAAGGCATCAGCAGCAGAAGTTCCGCCCACAATCAGATATCCTCCGGGAGGTATTGTTACATTGGCAAATGTTTTCTGTGTTGACCCAAAAAAGAGTTTCCAGTTGTTTATGCTTATTGGCAGAACTGTTCTGTTGTGCAGTTCAAGATATTCAAATTCAGGCAAACCCACTACAGGTGTGGGGTCTGCCATAATTTCATTAATTACAATGTCATAAGGCTGTGTAAGATAATATGAAAAAAGAAAATCCTGTTGATCCATAATATTGCCAGACATATCACTGATATTTGCCACACTGAGTGTGCAGATAGTGTTTTCAGGAAAAGGAACTGAAAATGAAAGGTAATAAAGTAAAGGATTTGTTCCATCTTGCAATACATCAGTTGGATTTCCGATGCTGTTGCTAACAATGTAGTTGTTTGCATCCAATGCCTGAGTGTTTTGAACCAGTTCGCTGAAAGTAATGTCTAGTTGAAACTGAGAAGTAACCTGGATATTTGTGACTGTGGGCTGGACAGTGTCCGCAATAACAGAACCAGCATAAAATTCATCAAAATATATTTTTGTGGCATTACTGACAGTATATCTGGAGTAAAGCCCATGCCATAAGGATGAATTGAAGCTGAGGTCGGTGCCTGTGCCCTCGAGCACATATGCATCTCCACCTGTTGGGTCAGAAAACAGTTTCCAGTTACCATCAGAATACCTTATTACTTTCACCCTTACTGCATTTGTTGAGGCAGACAAATCTGCCACATTTCCCGTGATGATGGTTGTGAGAACAGCACCCTCCTGTTTTACCAGTGTGATTTTTTTATCTGTTTCACCAATACCAACAAAATATCCGTTAAGGTTACCTGTTACATCAAGTTGGTCTGAAGCAATATAAACTCTTGCATGGTTGTTAACGGTTGCCATAAAACTGAGTTTAATCCAGAATGACCATTCAACACTGTCTGTAAATGTGAAATTATATGGAGCACAAATATATGATGTGTCTGCAACAACGTCGTCAAGCTGCAGTGCAGGTCTCATTGTAGCAGGAATGGCTGTGGAACTGGATATTTTGTAAACGGACAACATCCCCTGCCAGTTATTTGTACTCAACGATTCACTTGAAAAATCTTCATAGAACTGAGCATTAACTGACATTGTAATCAATACCAGCAGATAAAATAGCAATCTCTTCATGTTTTCTTTTTGTGTAAAATTATGAAATTTCTTCTAAATATCAGCAAAAACAATGTAAAATAATAATTAAATTCCGTATCCTCTTTCATCAATTCCTTCAACAAAGTTAATGAATGACCGATTGACTACTCTGTTGCCTCCCGGTGTTGGATAATCCCCGGTGAAATACCAGTCGCCTGTGTTTTCGGGACAAGACGCATGCAAATCCTCAATGTTTTGATACAAAATTTCGAATTCAGCTTTTACATCAGGTGCTTTGAGAAGTTGTGCAATTTTTTTTGAAATCTGTTCTGCACTGAATGGTTTATAGATCATTTTAACATAATTGACCATCTCGGAAGCAGGAAGATGTTGCTGTGCCTTACATTTTGAATACACTTCATTGATAATGCTTCTTTGATTTGTTTCTTCAAGTAGTTTGATTGCAGCTCTGAATGCAATAAAATCAGACAATTTGGCCATGTCAATACCATAACAATCAGGATATCTGATTTGAGGAGCTGAAGATGCAATGATGATTTTTTTAGGATTGAGTCTGTCAAGAATTTTTATAATACTTTGTCTCAATGTTGTTCCCCTTACTATTGAATCGTCAAGAACAACAAGTGTGTCAATTCCGTCTTTAATAACACCATAGGTGACATCATACACATGCGCCACAAGGTCATCACGTTCTGTATCCTGTGTGATGAAAGTGCGCAATTTAACATCTTTTACGGCAATTGTTTCAATACGAGGCTGGATTTCAAAAATATCATTCAGCTCCTTTTCTGAAATCTTGCCATCTTTGTGCTCAATTGCTTTTTGTTTTTTAACATCGTTTAGATAGTTGAACACTTCTTCTCTGAGTCCAAGAAAAGCTGCCATTGCTGTGTTTGGGATATAAGAAAAAACAGTGTTTTTGAAATCAAAATCAACCATTGGCAAAACCCGTTTGGCTAAAGATCTTCCCAAAGCTTTTCTTTCAAGATAAATGGCAGCATCGGTTCCCCTGGAAAAATATATACGTTCAAAACTACATGATTTTTTTACAGAAGGCTCAATAAAATAATTATGTTCAATTGTTCCGTCGTTTTTGATGATGATGGCCTTTGCCGGTTCCAGTTCCTGAATTTTTTCAATAGAGATATTAAAGGCAGTTTGAATTGCTGGTCGCTCTGATGCAGCAACAAAAATATCATCATCATAATAATAAAACGCTGGGCGGATACCGCAAGGGTCTCTCATAATAAATGCATCTCCGTGGCCGATAAGACCAGAAATCACATAGCCACCGTCCAGTTGCCTTGCAGAGTTTCTTAATACATCCATTACGTCCAAATGAGATCCTGCCTTTTCAGATGCTTCAGTTTTGTTCATGCCGCTATCTACATATTCCTGCCACAATGTCTCATGTTGCTGATCAAGAAAAAATCCAATCTTTTCAAGCATGGTTACTGTGTCCGAAGTTTCAATGGGGTGCTCACCATAACTGATGAGTTTTCTGAATAATTCATCAACATTGGTAAGATTAAAATTCCCCGCAAGGGCAAGACTGCGAGATTTCCAGTTGCTATGACGCATAACGGGATGAACATATTCCAAATTGTTCTTGCCAAATGTGCCATATCGCAAATGTCCCAAAAAGATCTCTCCGGCAAATCCCAGATTGTCTTTTAAAAAAGGAATATCAAGAGTCTGTTTTGGATTGTATCTTTGAAGTGTTTTAACATCAGAATGTATGTGGTTGAAAATTTCCATGATGGCAGTATTTCCTATGGATTTTTCACAATGCATGTATTTTTTTCCAGGCTTTGTATCAAGTTTTAAACACACAAGTCCTGCTCCATCCTGACCCCTGTTGTGCTGTTTTTCCAAAAGCAGTGACATTTTTTCAATCCCATACAGGGCAGAACCATATTTTCCAAGGTAATACTCAAGTGGCTTGAGCAATCTCAGTAAAGCAACACCACATTCGTGTTTGATTTGCTCACTCATTCATTTGCAATTTTGCAGCAAATTTACAAAAATCATTTTTATGAAAATGCATTGTTGTGTTTTTTTAACCAACAGATCTTGTCAGTAACTTCCTTCTTTGTCGTTCTCTTCTGATGTTTTGAAGTTCTCTGTTCGACTGTATTGCAACCGAAGAATTCTCCTCAGCCCGTCTGATAAGATATGGCATCACTTTTTGAACAGGCCCGTAGGGTAGATATTTTGAAACATTGAATCCTGATTGTGCCAGATTAAAAGTAATATGGTCGCTCATCCCATACAATTGTGCAAAACTAATTCGTGGGTCATTGAGCTCAATATTGTTGGTCTCAAAAATTGTGTGTGCCAGTGAATTGCTTTGTTCATTGTGTGAAGCAATACAAAAATGTATTGCATTGATTTTTTCAAAACAATAGGTTATTGCATCATTAAATGATTTGTCTGTATGTGCTTTTGTGTCAAAAACAGGAGAAGCCTGCCCTTTTTCTTTTGCACGGTCACGTTCTTTTTCCATATATGCGCCTCGCACAAGTTTTACGCCTGCAATAATGTTGTTTTTTTCTGCAAAAGAAATCAATTGTCTTATTTTTTCAAACCCAATGGTTGTATACATTTGTATTGTAGTATAAACAATGGGCTTTTCCTGGTTGAATTGAATCATCATCTCCTCAATCAGCATGTCAATGGCTGGTTGGATCCAGGTTTCTTCAGCATCAACAAAAACAGGGATGTCTTTTTGTTTTGCAGAACTGAAAATCTCATGAACTCTGCTTGTAACAACTTGCCATAACTGCCTGTCTTCTTCCAAAACTCTTCCTTGTGCCGATATTCTTTCAAGTAATGAAAAATCTGCAATTCCTGTCATTTTAAATACACCAAATGAAATATTGGTGTTGGTACCTGCCATTTCAAGTGTGCTTAATATCTCAGTTTTTACTTTTTCAAAACTTTTTTCTCCGGACAACCCTTCTGCTGAATAATCCAGTATTGATGAACATTTACCCGTTGCCAGTTTTTGTATCACCGGAAGACACTGTTTTATGGTTTCACCTCCACAGAAATGCCTGAAAATATTCCCTCGTACAGCCCACCCATAGGGTATTCGGGTGAATTTGGCCAGCCTGATAAAAATCTTGCCGGTTTTTACTAAAAAGGGTTTGGTAATTACTGAAAAGATAAAAGATGCCCTCTTTAAATCTTTGTTTGTCAAATGTTTATAAGATATCTCAGTGTTGCTAAAGTCCATGAAAATGATGATTTTTTAGGTTGACTCCAATGTCCAAAGTTATACAAATTCAATGATTTCTGATGAGTTTTTTGAAGAATTTTCCTTTTGTTTTGCTGACTTTTTTTGCAAACACTGAGCTGCTAAGAATGTGTTCTTTTCAATTTATAATTAGGTGTAGCTTTTTTCTGCAGAAGCATAAGTACAAAAAAAATTCCTGGCTTTTTTCATATGTTGATAATATTTTGTATATTTGTAGAAATTTATTCGATAAAAGCCATGAGCAGGGTGTTATATCTTTCAGTTTTCCTTGCCATGCATATTGTATTATATGCACAGACAAGTATTTTTCCGTTTAAACAAAATACAATTCAATTCTATCATGCAAGACATATAGATTTTGTTGAGAATAAAGGACAATGGGAATCGCAGGTGCGCTATAAGGCGAAAATGCGCGAAGCCACTGTTTGGTTTGAAAATGATAGGTTTGTATTTGAATTGCTTCATCCTGGTCAGATGGAAGAGTTTTTTAGCTATAAAACGCTCTCTTATGAACAACGTATGCAGAAGGAAAAACCTCAGATGATTGAAGCACATGCCTATCATATGATTTTTGAAGGAGCAAATGCAAAGCCGGTGGTTGAAGGTGATGGGGTTCTTCCTCACTATGAAAATTATTTTATTGGAAACGACCCTTCTCGATGGACTTCCGATGTGAAGCTGTATAATAAAATCATATACCGAAGTCTTTATGATGGAATTGATCTTGTTGTTTATGAACAACAAAGCCGTTTAAAATATGACTTTGTTATAGCTCCCGGCGCTGATGCCTCTCAAATTGTAACACGATTTGAAGGAACTGAAAAATTGTCTCTGAATAACAATCAATTGGTTATTCCCACTTCAGTCAATACCATGTTTCATCTCAAACCATATACATATCAGATTATTGACGATAAGGTTGTTGAGGTTCCTTGTGAATTCCGTTTGCGAAAAAACACATTAACCTATCATTTTCCTGAAGGGTATAATAAAGATTATGAACTTATCATAGATCCTGTCTGGATATTTGGTTCATATACCGGTTCAACTGCCGACAATTGGGGTTATACAGCTACATACGACAGTGATGGAAATCTTTATGCTGGTGGTGGGGTATTCAATACTGGGTATCCTGTTACTACAGGAGCATATCAGGTGAATTTTGCCGGAGGTGTTTGTGATATTGCAATTTCAAAGTTCAATTCTACAGGTTCAGCTCTTATTTATAGCACATATCTCGGAGGTTCCATGTCTGAAGTGCCTCATAGCCTTATTGTTAACAGCCAGGATGAACTCTATATTTACGGTTCCACTGGCTCAGCCAATTTTCCAATGGCAGGTGCTTCATTTGATAACACTTTTAATGGCGGAACAGCCTATACACTGACCAACATCATTCAGTTTACAAATGGATCAGATATTGTTCTTGCTCATTTAAGTGCCAATGGTCAACAATTGCTTAACTCAACCTATGTGGGTGGGAGCAGCAATGACGGACTGAATATGTATCCACCCCTGAGAAATAATTATGCTGATGATTGCAGAGGTGAGATTCTCATTGATAAAAATGATAATATTTATGTGGTCAGCACCACTGCCTCTTCAAACTTTCCTGTAACAACAGGATCTTTTCAGACAACCTATGCAGGAGGCAATCTTGATGGGTGTGTGTTTAAAATGGACAATACGCTTTCAACCATGTTGTGGTCATCTTTTCTTGGGGGATCAGGTATTGATGCAGTGTATAGTATTTCACTTGACAAATTTGATAATCTTATTGTTGCAGGTGGCACAACAAGTACCGATTTTCCAGTTAATTCAAATGCAGTAAAACCAATATATCAGGGAGGCTCATGCGATGGGTTTGTTACGCGGATTAATTCTACCGGAACTACAATTGTAAGATCAACATATTGGGGAACAAATCAGTATGATCAGGTGTATTTTGTTGAGCTGGATAAGCAAAATGCAGTGTTCTTGCTTGGTCAAAGCAGGGATGCAACATCTTCAATGCATGTGAATGCTGCATGGTGGAATCCTGGCGGTGGTCAGTTTATTACCAAGCTGAATCCCACATTAACCAGCATTGTGTGGTCAACAATTTTTGGTACCGGAGGTGGGAATGTTGATATTTCCCCCACTGCATTTCTCGTTGATTATTGCAACAATATTTATTTATCAGGATGGGGAAGTCCATCACTGAACGGATTTGGAGGTACAAACGGGCTTCCCATTACTGCCAATGCCATTCAGTCCACAACAGATAATAACGATTATTATTTTATGTCAATTGCTGATGATGCATCAGCACTCACATACGGTTCGTTTTATGGGGGAACATCTGCCGAACATGTTGACGGAGGTACCAGCCGCTTTGACAGAATGGGAAAAATTTATCAGGGGGTGTGTGCCGGATGTGGCGGATCAAGTTCGTTCCCAACAACTACCGGAGCATGGTCTAATACAAATAACAGCACCAATTGCAATATGGGTGTCATTAAAATTGATTTTGAACTACCTGTTATTGTAGCTGAATTCTCAAATACAGCTCCCGTTTGTCTTCCCGATGCTGTGTTTTTTACCAATGAATCATATATCCCCAATCCCGGAATGACAACATGCTTCTGGGATTTTGGAGACGGAAACACATCCACTGACTGTAATCCTTCTCATATATATTCTTCTTCAGGTCTCTATAATGTGATGTTGATTATGAATGATGTTAATAGCTGCAATGTGAGTGATACTGTATGGCACCAGGTGCTGGTGCTCAGCAACTCCACCGATACTCTTCCAGATGCCCATATGTGTCTTGGTAGTTTTACTCAAATTGGGATTCCTCCATATGTGGGAACGGGTGTAACTTACAACTGGGCACCTGCAACATTTCTCAACAGTACTTCAATTTCAAATCCCATTTGTACGGCTCCTTCAACAATGTTTTATACTTTACTTGTTTCAGATGGGGTGTGTACTGATACACTCATGCAACGTGTAAATGTTTATGATATTCAGGTAGATGCAGGCCCCGATACCCTGGTTTGCAGTTTTAATCATATGCTCAATGCATCCTCTACAGGGGGTGGCTCCGGAACCCAATATCAATGGTCTTCTGATAATCAGTTCAGCAACTGGCTCAATACATCTCCCAATAATAGTTTTGCAAATATCAATGTCACATCTTCCGGATGGTATTATGTGATGGCATACAATCAATGGTGCTCTGCCATTGATAGTGTGTATATCGATTTTTTCAGTATAGGAACTAATTTTACCGTAACTGAACCTTTGTGTTTTGGAGATTGCAATGGATCTGCCTCTGTTTCTCCTACTGCTGGTACTGTTCCCTTTCAATATTCATGGAATACAGGAGAAACATCACAATCCATTTCCAATTTATGCGCAGGAAACTATTCTGTTACAATTACAGATGATGCAGGTTGTGAAACAACTGGTCAAATTTTACTTGAAGAACCTCCACCAATTCAAGTTGTTTTTCAAGTGAATAATATTCCCTGTGAAGAAGCCTGTGTGGGTAGAATTGAATTGCTTGCAAACGGAGGCACTCCTCCCTATTCTTATTTATGGAATACAGGGCATGCTTCATATATTGTGAATGGTCTTTGTGAAGGAAGTTATCAGGTTACAATAACTGACAATCATAATTGCCAAATAACTCAATCAGCCCAGATACTCATTGATGATATTTATCAGTATATGGACGTTTGGGCTGATGATGACACATTGTGGGAAGGTCAATCAACAAATCTTCACGCTTCAGATATTCCAGGCGTAAGTTACACATGGACTCCTCCCGACTGGCTCAATAATCCAAACGCATCATCACCTACTGCAAGTCCTCCTCCTGGAGAATATTGGTATTATGTGTTGGTGGATAACGGAATTGGTTGTGTGTATACTGATTCTGTAAGAATTGTTGTTATTGATGTGTTTTGTTATGACCCATATATCTATCTGCCCAATGCCTTTTCTCCGGATGGTGATGGACTTAATGATATTCTTTATGTGAGAGGAATTTATATTGAAGAACTGGAATTTCTCATTTTTGACAGATGGGGAAATCTTGTATTTGAAACCAGAAATCAATCTGTTGGTTGGGACGGAACTTACAATGGAAAACCTGTTGATCCGGGAGTGTATGCATATCACCTGAAAATCATTTGCTTCAATAAAGTCTATTATATCAAAAAAGGCAATATTACACTACTTAGATAATACTGATGTAACGTGAGAAGCTTGTTCATGCCGTTGTGCTTTATTTGTCTGATGATTGCAGGTATTGTTCTGAATGCTCAGGATATTCATTTTTCACAACATTTTCATGCCCCAATACATACAAACCCTGCATTCAATGGAATGGCTCCCGGAATGTCAAGATTTTCTCTCAATTCAAAAAGTCAATGGTATTCTGTTAAAAGTCCATTTCAAACTTATATGGCCACCTTTGACAATTCATGGAAATTTAGCAGATCAAACCCTACATTCTTTTCAACCGCTGCCATGATTTATCATGATGTGGCAGGTGATGCAGACTTTAGTACAACTCAATTCAGCCCATCAATTGCATATAATTTTGTTATTGGAAGAAGCTATCACTCTATTCTTTCTGTTGGAATCCAGCCAGGTATTGCACAAAGATCTCTGGATGTAAACAAACTTTATTTCGATAGCCAGTTTGACGGGTATCAGTTTGACCCCAGCCTGCCCACAAATGAAATCATTGATATGCAGACATTTTTATTTGGAGATATCGGTGCAGGAATTCATTATTTCCAATATCTGGATATGAATACTTATTTGGGTGGAGGATTTTCTGTAAGCCATCTTAACAGACCTGTGGTGTCAATGAAAAATACCAACGAAGTGAAGCTTGATGTGAAATATATCCTGCATGGGGAAGGACGATTATTTTATAAAAGTTATTTGGTTTTGCCAACTGTGTATTTTGCAAAGCAGGGTCCGCATATTGAAATGCTTGTGGGAGGAAGAGTTGCTGTTAACAGAGTGGCTGTGACAGCGCTTGATCAAAAACTCATGTTTCGGAAAAATTTCTTCCTTGGGCTCTACTACAGAGGGAATGACGCAATCATATTATATTCAGGTCTTGAATTTCAAAATTATAGCCTGGGATTAAGTTATGATGTGAATATATCAAGACTGGTCCCTGCTAGCCAAACACGTGGAGGTTTCGAAATATCTGCTGCTTACATTTGGCAGAAATCAAAAAAACACAGAAACAAAGATATTCCTTGTCCAATTTTTTGAAAAAACTAAAAATGATTAAAAAATCGGTGATTTCTGTATGGTTTTTTCTGTCTGTGTTTCTGTTATCAGCACAAACAGCACAACAACTCAAATTGCTTGGAGATGATGCATTCAAAACTGCAAATTATCACTCTGCTGTTGTGTACCTCGAGGCGTCACTTCAATTGGAACCCGGCAATATTGAAGTGATATATACATTGGCTGATGCATACAGACATTTGTTTAATTATTCTGCAGCACAATCAGCATATCTGCAGGTGTGGAATAATAATCCCGATAGTTTTCCCAGTTCAGGCTTCTGGGCAGCAATGATGATGAAATCTCAGGAAGATTATCCTGCTGCTAAAATAATGTTTCAGAAATATCTTGAAAAAATGGTCTTTTCAGATAATCTTGTTTCAGAACAACGAACGAAACTTGAAATAAATGCCTGTGATAGCGCTCTGAAAAAAATTCAAAATCCAATTGATGTAGTAATACGTAATTTTTCTGAAGTAAATACCCCGTGGAGCGAATTTAATCCTGTGCCAATGAGCGATAGTGTTTTTGTGTTCAGTGCACTTCGCCCTTTGATCGAAACTGATAACCCACTGCTTGCTTCTGGTGATTATCAATCTCAGATTTATATTGCCCAATATGGAAGCACCGGCCTGCATAAAGCTGTGCCAATGACTCAAAATATCAATGGCAAAGATGTTAATTCTGCAAATATTTCTTTTTCTCCCGACGGAAACAGAGCATATTTCAATCGTTGTACATATTCCGATTATAAATTAAGATGTGATATTTGGTTTAGCGAACATAAGAACGGCAACTGGTCAAAAGCAAGAAAACTGCCTTCACCTCTCAATAATGAAAAATATACAACAACACAGCCTTATGTCGCCACTGATACCATATCAGGTAGCGATTTGCTCTATTTTTCATCTGACAGACCAGGCGGAATGGGTGGTATGGATCTGTGGTTTTGTCTTGTAAAAGATGGGAACCCACAGGCTCCGGCTAATCTTGGAAGTCTTGTTAATACTCCAGGGAATGAAATTACTCCTTTTTATCATGATGAAACAGGCACTCTCTATTTTAGTTCCGACTGGCATCCCGGAATGGGCGGATATGATGTGTTTATGTCAAAGGGTGCTATGAGCGCATGGGAGCGTCCTAAAAACTTAGGATATGCTATCAACACAGGAGCCAATGATTTCTTTTTTATCATCGGATCTGAAGAAGAAGCGTTTCTTACATCAAACAGGAAAGGGAGTATGACTTTCAGAGAACAAACCTGCTGCAATGACATTTATCTTGTAAGACTTTTCAAAGAAGAACAACCAGTGGTGGATATTATCCCGCCTGATACAATTGAAAGCAGCATCAAACAAGATATTCTGGAAATTTTACCTCTTTCACTGTATTTTGATAATGACCATCCCGATCCAAGAAGTAATAAGCCTACTACAAAAGTTTCTTATGATGAGTCTTGTGAAAATTATCTCAAACAAAAACAGAAATTTGTTGATGAATACACCAAAGGACTTGATGGCTTTGCTCGATACTATGCTATTGCAGAAATGGAAGACTTTTTTGATAACTATGTGGCAGCAAGCATTCGCAAACTGGAAATTCTTGGTGATTTGCTTTTGCAGGACCTGAAATCAGGTAGCAATGTAACACTTAAAGTCAGAGGATTCACAAGTCCGCTCACTTCAGCCCAGTACAATATTATCCTTGCAAAAAGAAGAATTTCTTCTCTTGTGAATTATTTCAGGCAATGGAATGATGGTGTGCTGGCTCAATATATTGATGGAACTGCACCCAGCGGAGCCACTTTCAGAATCATTGAAGAAGCCTCAGGCGAAGCAATGGCTAATCCTTATGTAAGTGATAATCCACACGATAAACAACAATCTGTGTATAGTAAAGCTGCTTCGCTTGAACGTAGAATTGAAATCCTTATTTATGAATCGGATTTTAAAAAATATGTGAATATTGACGAAAATCTCCCTGTGATTTATTTGCCTGATAATCTTATTAAAATGAATCCTTATGTGGGGAGTAGCGATGTGGATATTGAAGTTGAATTAAGCAATCCAGGAAATGTTCCATTGATTGTTTATGATGTTGAGGCATCTTCTGAAAATTTGTGGGTTTTGTCTTTTCCAAAGGAAATTTTTCCCGGACAAACCGCAATAGTGAAAATAAAAATTCAGGGTCCTGTTGAGAAATCCTATACAGAGTTTATCCTGATTCGTTCAAACAGTACTGACGAAACAAATGTTGTGCATTTCTCCGTTTTGTAATACAATTGTTAGTTTTGTATTATATCAAACTTCAGTTCTTTGTTGATATGAACAACTGAAAGTGCCGCAGCATATCCCAGAATGAGATTCAGCGACAATGAGGGCGGACTTTTTCTGATGACAGTGATATTCCTTTTTGTTTCCATGTGAGGAAAAAATGTCATCTTTTGATGTAGTTTGAAAAAATCAGGAGAAAGATGCTTTGAGCTAAAGGTAAAGGTTTTGTACATAGGCAGATAAATATGGTTTTTATTAAACAAATAACGCAAGCACTTTGCCTTTATTGTTTTAAAACCAAAATTATCTTTGCTAAGCTGTTGCGAAAACGAAAATTTCAATAGCCGTAAACAACAATCTTTTGTGTCTGAATGCCGACTTCACTTTCAAGTTTGATGTAATAAACTCCTGCACTCATACTCATGGCGTTGAAAAAGAAGTTGTTGGTGCCCGGTTTCAGATTTCCATCAAACAGATTCTCAACCAACCTTCCATTGATATCAAAAAGATCAACACGGCAGGCAGCAGAAGTGTTAGATTCAACTGGTACACATGTGATGGCTCGTGCCGGATTGGGATATGGATTGCCAAGCGAAATTTCAGCAACAGGAACATAATCAGGAATTTCTGCTACAACAGAAATGTTGAATTTCCACCAGCCATCTGGAGCAGTGATTGGCCGTACCTGGGTTTTTCCCGATATGGCAGATGCACCAATATAATAAAATACAGCAGTTCCGGCCGGATATGTTGGAATATAACCTGTCCATGTGTGATTGGTTGGATTGGTCAATGTCATTGATACCGAAGTAAACCCTGCCGATGTGTCACTTGTGTGATAAAGAGTTGCTGATGTGATGCCCGTTCTGTGCTTTATCAGTGCATCCACTTTGTATGGTCCCAGTGTGTCGCAATCCTGCAATGCCTGATGCGAAATAAGCAATGGGTTTTCTACCCATATATTGGAAGTGATGCAATGGATAGCTCCACTGGCACTGATGGGATCAGGCTGACAATTGATACCAACCAGTTTATATCCTGGAAGTGCTTCGCTGTAAATCCTTGCTGCTGTGGTGTCATATTTTTCATAATAAGTAGGATATATGAATGTTTTATTCACAAAAACACCGTTGGTGTATGTTCTGTAATAGGCTCCGGTGCTTGGCCATGATGTGCCTGCAGCATTGGGTGGCATTGGAATTCTCACAAGTTTATATGGTGTTCCATACACAGAATTATAATTTGCATTGAGCCAGGCAATGTTTGCCTCAATTTGTGGCCCGTCTGAAATTCCTGCAGGATATTCACCAACCAGCAATGTTTCTTCATCAAGCAGCTTCATGTGCATATCAATATGGTGAATACCGTCGTAGGGCAATACTGTAAACTTGATATATCTCGATGTTCCAAAAAACTGATTCATGCGGGCATCTACTTGTGCGGCTGTGAGTGATGTATTTTCATCAAGCACAAGTTGTGATGACATGGCTGTTCCAAACCCGTCAAACATCAAATTGCCTCCCGTATGCAAAAGGGTATAGGGACTGGAGGAACATTCGTAAATTGGAAGACCCAGCAACGTAGCATGTGACAAAGGAATCACATCGTCATCAGGTCTTGGTCTGTTGTATTTCCAGTCAATAAGAAACAAATCTTCAACATCGTTTTGATACACACCGTATGAACCATAATCTCTGTGCCAAACGGTGTTTGAGGCAACAACATTAAAAATTAGATTTGAGGTTAATGGAACACCTGCTGTTGTTAGGTAGTTTTTTATATAAGTTGAATCATAACACCCTGATCCAGTATAGGAACAACAATTAATTATGACTTTACATTCCATTTGAGCATGTCTGACAATTTCTGCCAGATGAGAAGGATACGATCTCCATGTAATGCACAAGGCCTGCAATTCTTCCCATTCGCCCGGAGCACGCACAGGCCCCGGAGGAGGAGAAACCACTTTGCTGTTGTCAGAAATCGCGTTTTGATACCATTGTGGCCACAGAAGTTTCTCTTCCTCTGTCATATGGTGAGGAAGATCTTGTGATATTGCTTTAAGAGGAATCAGAAAAGCAACACAAATGAAAGAAAAAAGTAAGTAAATGTTTTTCATAATGGAAAGTTTTGGGTCAAAAGTATTAATATTATTTAAATGTTTTGCTGTTTTTTGTCCTTTTTAATGACAAAACTTTGTTAAAAAATGTTGCACTGAATTTTTTATTTATTGCATTTATTGTGAAATATTTTTTGAAATATTCTTTTAAGTTCTATAAAATCAGTTTGTTGCATTAAA
The DNA here is from genome assembly GCA_964526285.1 of uncultured Bacteroidales bacterium. Taxonomy (GTDB): domain Bacteria; phylum Bacteroidota; class Bacteroidia; order Bacteroidales; family DTU049; genus CAYMAZ01. The sequence goes on from CAZGIW010000009.1 coordinate 26,762, forward strand.
TATTAAAAATATTAAAGTTACATCTTGTGTGCAACCTATACATATTTTATAATGTCATTAAAGAATAATACTTGCATTTATGTATAGATGTTTTTTATATTTGTTGCCGCTACCAAATAATTAATTAATAAAACACAATCGTTATGAAAAGGGTAATTTTATCAATGTTGATTGTCATTATGGTGTTTCCTTTGTTTTCACAGGGACAATGGCAATCAATTTCAAAACAGCAGCCGGTTGAATTTTCACCGACTTTAATCAGTTCAGGCAATGGAGAATCTGTTGTTGAATTCAGTCTTGAAGGGTTTTATCTGACAGATGTCAATGCACCCAGGGCAAATTCCAAAATTGTGAGTGTATCTCGCACTGCTGCAATTTCCGAAGCAGGTGCACCCGATTTGAGGCAACTGACAGCTGCACTCATCATTCCTGATCAGGCCAATATGGAGATTGAAGTACTTGAAACAGAGTACTACGATATCCCCAATATTGAAATTGCTCCTTCAAAGGGAGATTTTCCAAGAAGTATTGATCCTGCAACAGTGCCATATGTTTACGGGCCAGCCTATCAGCAGGATGCATGGTATCCCGGCAAGCTAGCCGAACTGGCAGATCCGCATATCCACAGAGATTTCAGAGGTGTTGTGGCAATCACATACCCTTTTCAATACAATCCTGCCACTAAAGTACTGAGAGTGTATAATAAAATTGTGGTGAAAGTGAAGGAATCCAGCTCAACTGCTGCTCCGTATAATCCACTTTACAGAAATAAAGCTCTCACATCCATAGTTGAAGATTTTCACTATATGTATCAGGACAGATACCTCAACTATTCGCCTGATAAATATACAGCTCCCGTTGAAAGGGGAAATATTTTGGTAATTTCTCATCCCGATTTTATTAATGCAATGACACCATATGTGCGCTGGAAAAATATTATTGGATTTCCTACGGAGATTGTAAGTGTTGCAACAATTGGCAATACTGTTGCAAACATTAAAAACTATGTAACAAATTATTATAATACCAATGGACTCGCATATCTGTTGCTTGTGGGTGATTATGCGCAGATAACATCACATAGTTATGGTAGTTACAGTGGATCTAATCAGACCTCAGATAACTATTATGGAGATATTTCTGGAAATGATTTGTATCTTGAAGTTGTTGTAGGGCGTTTTTCTGCCACAACAACAACACACGTTAATACTCAGGTAACGAAAGTACTTGATTATGAAAAGGCAACAGGCATGGCAACCAACTGGCAATATAACGGACTAGGTCTTGCACGCAATGAAGGTGCTGGAATGGGCCATGATGGAGGGGAAGCTGATTATGTTCACATGGATAATATCAGAACACGCTTGTTGGCATATAATTATACAACTGTATATCGTGAATATGACGGAAATGTACCAGGACTGACTAATACTACCGCAACTCAGATTTCAACAAGAATAAACGATGGTGTATCTATTATTAACTTCTGCAACCACGGCAATGAAACCGGATGGAGTGTAGGTAGCTATTCAAATACTCATGTCAATGCACTGACAAATGTGAAAAAATTACCTTTTGTGTGGTCTGTTGCATGTCTTGTTGGAAAATTTGCATACACCAGTGGAGACTGTTTTGCAGAAACCTGGCTGAAAGCAACTCACAATTCAACAGGCGAACCAACAGGTGCACTTGCTTTTTATGGATCAACAGTCAATCAACCATGGCACCCCCCAATGGATGCACAGGATGAGTTTACAAGGGTTCTTTGTGAGCTCTTAACCGGAAAAATCAGAAGAACATATGGATCAATATCTGCTAGTGGAACAATGCATATGCTTGATCTCGGACCTACAAACAGTGATAGGTTGGTTACTGCAAGAACATGGACAATATTCGGAGATCCTTCTGTGATGGTCAGAACTGACACACCGCTTTCAATGACAGTAACTCACCCTGCATCACTGGGCAACGGAGCTACAAGTATGACAGTGAATTGCAACGTAAATGATGCCTTTGTTACGCTCACTAAGAATTATCAAATTATTGGCACAGGGACAATATCAGGGGGGTCTGTGAATATTACATTCCCTGCTGTATATGCTGGAGATACAGTGCATGTGGCTGTAACAGCATACAACAGAATTCCATATGAGGCTGACGTTCCCGTGCTGAATCCTACATCTCCTCTTGACCTTGAGGCATACGCCATCATAGATCCGGCTGATGTAATTAATTGCCCCGGTATCACAGTAACCCCACAGGTCGTTATCAGAAACATGGGAACAACCACAGTAACATCATGCACAATTTATTATCAGATAAATTCAAATCCTGAAGTTGCTTATTCATGGACTGGTTCATTACCTACTCTTATGCTTGATACTGTTACACTCCCTGTATTCACTTCTGTATTGGGCAATCATACATTCAGATTCCGTACAGATGCTCCTAATGGTGGTAGTGATGGTGACCCTACTAACGATGACAATGACAAGACTTTTGATGTACAAAATAATATTGTAAGTGCTGATTTCTCAGCTAATTTTACTGAGTTTTGTGACAATCCTGCAATTGTTCAGTTTACCAATACCAGTCAACATGCTGATTCTTACAGTTGGAACTTCGGTGACGGAAACTTTTCATCAGATGAAAATCCTACCCATGAATATCTGAACCTTGGAACTTATACAGTGACACTTATTGCCGATGCAGGTGCATGTGGTAATGATACCCGAACATACACTGATATGATTCAGGTTGGTGCTGCTGCTCCTGTTGCTGCTGATCAGGAAAATTGCGGACCAGCATCATTCACACTCAATGCAACCGGAAACGGAAATATTGTGTGGTACAGCGATGCTGCCGGAACAAGTCAGGTGGGAACAGGTAGTTCATATGTTACACCTGTTATCAGTAACACAACAACCTATTATCTCAGCACTACAATTTTGGATATCCTTTTTGGTGGAAGACTAGATAATTCAGGAACTGGTGGATATTTTACAACAGCTGGATACCCTCACGGACTTGTGTTTAATTGCACTGCTCCAACAACACTCAAAACAGTGAAAGTATATGCTGATGGGGCAGGAGACAGAGTAATTTCTCTTGAAGACAGTGGTGGTTCAGTGTTAGAGTCAGCAACAATCAATATCCCTGATGGTGAAAGCAGAATTACGCTGAATTTTAATATTCCAGTTGGAAATGGATTGAAACTTATGGGACCCGGAGCTCCATATCTGTTTAGAAATGGCGCCACTGGGATGATTATTGGCTATCCTATTGCTGCCGGAAATAATATTAGCATTATTGAAAGTACTGCCGTTGGAGCTGAACCAAATTACTATTATTATTTCTACGATTGGGAAGTTGAAGAAGTATGTGAAAGTGCTTTAAATGAAGTAACGGCCTTTGTACTTGAAACACCCTCAGCTGCATTTACATCTAATGCAACAGGGAGCACAGTTGATTTTACAAACAGCAGCACCGGAGGCAATCTGTCCTATAGCTGGGATTTTGGTGACGGAAACAACTCAACAGATGAAAATCCATCACACACCTATGGTTCAAATGGTCTCTTTACAGTAACATTAACTGTAACAAACTCATGTGGATCAGATGTTTTCACACAGCAAATTGATTTAACAACTGTTGGAATTGATGAATTTGCAGGCGACTTTGTAATTTTCCCCAATCCGGCCACCGAAATGTGTCTTGTTAGTTGTAATGAAATCATTTCTGTTTTGAGCATTACCGATGTTCAGGGCAAACTCATTCAGACCTATTATCCCCAAACAAATGAATTTTCTTTTGATGTGTCAAATCTTGCACAGGGAATTTATTACCTCAGGATAATAAGCAATGAAAACACCATGGTGAAACAACTTCAGGTGAAGTAGTTTTTCACTGAAAAAGATGAAGAAAGGCTGTCTGTTGAAGGCAGCCTTTTTTAATTATTTGCAAAATATCTTATAAACTTCAGCGTTTGCTGAGGTTTTTCCAGATAGCCCATATGTCCGCAATCTCCAAGAATAAGCACATGCGATTGTTGAGGCAGTGCAGATTGTGCCAATACAGAATCAAAAGGGACTCTGCTGTCAAGTTTGCCAATGATAAAACCCACAGGTTTTTGTGTTGTACATAGAAAATCAAGACTGCTTTCTCTGTTTTTCATGGCATTCATGCATGCTATCAGACCTTCGGCACTGATTTCACATGCCGCAGAAATGAGTTCATTTATTTCTGACTGCAACCTTTCTCTATGTGACTGTGCAAACAGATCTATTATAAATGTATGCAAAAAACCACTGTGGTTACTTCTTATAACTTCTATTGTTCTTTCACGGTTTGCTTTAATTTCAGATGTGTCTGCTTGTGCAGAGGAGTGAAAAAGACACAATGATTTACAATGTTGGGGATACTTTTTTGCAAGATTCATCATCACATATCCACCCATGGAGTGACCAACCATCAGTGCTTCATCAATATTTTCAGTTTTCATAATTTCAACCAGGCAGTCTGACATCCATTCCATATTGAGTCCTTCTGCAGGAAATTCACTTCCTCCATGTGCTGGTAGTGCAGGAGTTATCACAGTAAACTCATGTTCAAGTTTGCCTCTGAAATCATCCCATATGTGATGATTTTCTGTAAATCCATGAATCAGCATCAGCGCAGGGCCTTTGCCTGAAATTATGTAATTGATATGACATGATTGAAAAAGAATGGTTTTGTTCATGATTGAAAAAAAAAATAAAAATAAAACAATATGTTTAGTTGTTGTCTTCGCCTTTGTCTTTGTCTCTTGTAAGAAGAATTTCTCCTTTGGGTTGAAGGATGATATATTCATTAAAATTCTGGTCTGATTCAAAGCCGTCACCAAAAATGATTTTATCAGGAGTTGTGATTTTTACAAATTTGTCAGAATAGATTTTGTCATTTCCCTCATCCCATATTAAATGCTGTGTATTGAGGGTTTTATTGTCAACACAATCAACAACAACTACGTTGTATTTGGCTTCAAGAAGTTGACTTTGATCATATTTTCTTGCCCATTTTGCTGTTATGATTGAATTAGGGTTTCCCAGAGAATCAAACATTTCCACCTTGAATCCTTTTGGAAGTTCGGTAAAAGCTTCAGGAATCTCATATCTGTTCATCACAGGCGCTGTCATAATTGTTTTAGTAGTGGCGTTTTCAGAGTAGATATATTCGATGTCAATCCCTGTTTCAACCGGAATAGTGTCATTTTGTGCAAAAGAAGTTATTTTTTCCATTTCATTTTTACATGAAAAGAAAAGCATACATGAAATAAGAACATGTATGCTTTTAAAAAAATAAACTTTCTTAAAATAATTCATCAACAAATCGCTTAGTCTGAAGACCTTACAGTGGTGGTTTCGTTAATCCAACATTCAACTCTGTATGTGTCTCCCACCTTAAAACCGTGAAAAAACAAATCTTCACTTTTGGGAAATGCTCCCGAATATGATGCGATTCTCGAATTTGCAGTTTGAGCCACTGATTCATCAACGCTTCTGGCTCTTTGATATTTGTCAACTGCTACCCAGTAAGCGGCTTTTGAAGTTACAGGATTGTCACCACATGAAGCAGCAGACATGGCATATAAATCACCAATGAGAATCCATGGTTTTCCGTCATTTGGTCTCAATTCGGTTACTTTTAATGCATTAGTACGTGCAGCTGAGTAATTTCTCAGATTTTTGTAGGCATCTGCAAGAAAATAATATGCATCTGCTTTCATGTCATTATCTTCAAGACCACTGACAGCATCCTGTAGAAATGGAATAGATTTACTATATTCTTCTTGTCTGTAGTACATTCTTCCCAAAGAAAAAGCTGATGAGGCACTTGGCTTAAGTTTGTACAATTCTTCGGCAGCTGTAAAATAAATGGGAGGTGTGCAGTTTTTTCTGTCAAACGCAGCAATCATTTTCTCCAATAAAACTGTGTCCTGGGGGTTAGCTTCATATTTAACACTGTACATTGCTTCCAGTTTTTCACATGTGGCAAAGGGCTCAAAGAGACTTTCAATATTATTTAGAGCAGATTCATATCCTCCAAGAACTCTTTGATTCTTATCAGCTTCAGCAGGATTGTTTTCTATTTCAGCCTTTAATCGTTTAATGTTATGTTCAACAATAGAAATGGCAATGTCATAATTGTCAAAAATCATCATTTCATCTTCACCTAGTTCACGCACCATTCTCACTGTTGTAACAAAGTAATAAAACACCACAGCAGATTCTGTTTCATTTCCTCCGGTTTTGATTGCACGTGAAAACATAGGAAATGCATTTGGAAAATCTTCTGGTTTATATGACAATAAGTCAGCTGCTTTTCTTCCAAGAACAAAGCCCTCATTTCCAAAAGCCATAATACGAGTGTCATACATAAGCATGAGTGTGTCAACATATGCTTGTTTCAATTCAGGAGTTTCAGCTTTGTTATAAAGGTATTCAATAATTTTTGTTCCATCAATGAATGTGTTTTGGCTTGCCAAAGGACAATTGAGAAATACATGTCTCCATGAGTCAACTGTATAAAGTATTGCATCGCTTTCAAAATTGCTGCTTCTCCATTGTCTGTAGTTTTCCCTGTAAAGAGAAAGTTGTGTGACACAGTTAATGCTGTCGTTGCCATATTTTGGCCCTGAAATACTGTTTGAAACTGCAAATCCTTCATCATCATACTTCTGTCCAAAGGAAAGAGTAGAGATAAGGATTGAAGCTAAAAAGAATAAGAGAATTTTGTTCGTTTTTGTTTTCATCTTTCTGTAAATTTTAATAATTCTAGTCATATTTTCTTCTGTAAAACCATCTTTCTGTGACACTTACGCCAATTCTGAGTTTGCCGTAAGTTTCTTCAATTAGATTACTGTTTGTTGTTCCTGCTTTTCCCATTTCAAGTGAAATTTGAAGAGTTGTTCCTGTTTGCCTTATTGGCATTGATATCCCAAAACTTATGCCAAGTTGATTAAGGGGTGTGTTTTTTAGCTCCAAATGGTTTTGGTAGTAATGTACGCCCCAAAGTATTGTTGATCTGGAAAGCATTGTTGAAACAGGTTTCTCTTTGGGAGTAAAACAACCGCCGGCTGAAATCCTGCGACTGTCTTTGAGAGAATCTGTAATTTCGGTGAAAGTAAAATCACTCCATTTCTGCCATTCCATGTCCAATCCAAACATCCAGCGTTTGTCTTTTTGCAAAAACAATCCTCCTCCCAAACTTAGAGGCATTCGAATGCTGGTTTTGTTGTCAGTCAGTTGCCACACTGTATCTCTGGCAATAGAATATGAGGAATTTCCACTGATTCTTTCTGCAAGAATATTTTCTGTTGTATTTAAATTTTTTGGATTTCCTGCAGTGAAACCAAGTGTAAGTGAAATATCTCCGGGAACTTTTTCTGCATTTTCAGCATTTTCAGTATCTTCAGTTTTTTTCTTGAATCTGATTGAATATTGAATGCCAGTGGTGAAATTGATATCAGAAATGTTATACCTGTTGCGTAATCGAGTGTTTGTAAATCCGGTTGTATCAAAAGTTGCAATGCGAACTCTTTCTATATTCCCGAAATAATAATTCATATTGATTCCCACAGAAAAACCTTTAAAAAGAGTTGCACCTGTTCCCACATATGCATTGTTCAATCCACCCCATCCTTCGTATGAATATTCAACAAGGCCAATTGAATCAAGGGTTGCTTCATCAGAAAGGTTGTAACCAACACTGCTATATGGAACTACCCCGAATGAAAAACCCCAGTTTGGCATAGCCGGAAATGAAAATTGCAGATGACTTATATTGGCATTGTACTGAATTTGTGAAATATTTTCAGTTTTCATTTCTTTTGCTGTAAAAAAAGCACCACCATCAAACAGAAATGTTCTTTTTTGCATTCCCGAGTAAGACGCAGGATTTGATATGTTGATAAAATTCGGATGCCTGAAACCGATGCTTGTGCCACCCATGGAGCTAAGATAAGGGACTTTGTTGAAATTTAACTCGCCAATTCCATATCTTGAATAGGGAGAGTTGAAATTGTTTTGGGCAGTAAGAAAAGATCCGCATAGAATCACAACTACTGCAGCTAATGTTTTAAAGATGTTTTGTTTGTTCATTGAGTTTCAGAATTTCAATCAGTCCGTGCAATGTAATATTTGAGTTTGCAAATATCTTACTTTTTATTTTTTTTACAAAATTTATCATATCACCTCCACTCAAAATTACCTTTAAATCAGAATAATGATGTCTGCAATGTTGAATAAAACCTTCAATTTCATACAAAGCTCCGTTTAGTATTCCGGAACGTAAAGATCCTGTGGTGTTATTGCTGATTACTTCGTTGACATCTTCTTCTTCTGTGGTTACCAGAGGGAGTTGGTGAGTAAACGTATTCATTCCCCTGTTTCGTATATTGATGCCAGGAGAAATTGCTCCTCCCATGTGTCCCCTGTCTTTGATATACAAATCATATGTAATGCAAGTGCCTGCTTGTATCACCAGCAGGTCCTGTTCAGGATATAAAGAAACTGCTCCCAAAACTCCTGCCAGACGATCAAGACCTATGGCATCAACAGGTTGATAATGAGTATGAAATGAAAGATTTAAAGTATGATTAAACTCTATGATTGTCTTGGAATATTTTTGAAATAATTGAACAATTTCTTTATCAAGCGGCCTCACATTAAGATAGCAAACTCTTTCAGGCATTGTGGATTTGAATATTTGCTCAAGCTTTTCTTTGTTGATGTTCTGACTGTCGAAAACAAGGGTTTCCAGAAGTGAGTAATTCTCAACAATGCCCACTTTGGCAGAGGTGTTTCCAACGTCAATTACGATATCCATAAAAAAATCTTAAAAATTTTTGATAAAATTAGAAAAAATACTTTAACTTTGCCAAACTTTTCAAAAGGGTATCGTAGCTCAGTAGGTAGAGCAACGGACTGAAAATCCGTGTGTCGCTGGTTCGATCCCGGCCGATACCACAGCTGAAAGAAAAAAAAGCCTCAATTTCTGAGGCTTTTTTCATTTCTTTAATGGTCATGGTCATGATCATGATCATCATCCCCGTGACTGCATGCTCTTTTAATAGGTTTGTTGGGATCTGTAAATTCAGTGTAATAACCAATTTTCTCAATGATGTCAATGAGATACTCCTGAGTAATTACTGAGGGATCATGCTCAATTGTTACAACCTTGGTGTCCAGGTCAGCATATGCTGAATTTACTCCCTTGAGTGCTCCCAAACGACCTTCAAGCAATGCTTTTCCGTTGGCACAGTGAAACTGTACCTTCACTTTAAATGTAACAGGTTCAGTTGCTGTTTGTGCACTGAGATGACCTATACAGAAAATAAAAAATCCGGCAAAAATTAATTTCATAATGGTTTTCATGGCGATATTTTTTTGTCAAAATTAAAAAAAAATCCTGAAACAAAAGTAAATGTAAAAAAAAGAAAGTAATTTTGACATTGAAATGAAGGGAAAAAAAATTGTAACACTTACCACTGATTGGGGGATGAAAGATCACTATGTGGCCTCTGTAAAGGGAAAGCTCATGTCATTGGTAAATGATGAAATTGATATTGTTGATATTACTCATCAAATACAACCCCTGAGAGTTTTTGATGCTGCTTTTGTTTTGAAAAACTGTATGGATTTTTTTCCGGAAGGCACTATTCATGTTATTGGAGTGAGTTCAGAAGCTTCTCCAAAAACACCCCATGTGTTGATTCAGAACAATGGGTCTTTTTTTATAGGCGCTGATAATGGAATTTTTCCTCTTCTTTTTGAAAAACCTGAAAAAATTTGGGAAATTGAAGTGTTTCAGGATTCTGATTACTTTACGTTTCCAACAAGAGATGTGTTTGTAAAAGTGGCTGCATCAATTATCAACGGTGATGACCCATCTAAGGTCGGTCCTGTTAGAACAACGCTCAATAGTGACCTTGGATATTTTAATCCCGCCGACACACCTTATTCAATAACAGGAGTGGTTGTGTATATTGACAATTACGGAAATCTGATTACAAATATTTTAGAAAAAGACTTTAAAAATCTGGTAAAAAACAAACCTTTTATAATTTCTTTCAATGGATATGAAATTACAAAAATTAGTGCTTCTTATCAGGATGTCACACGTGCAGAGCTGGCTGCACTGTTTAATACTTCAGGGTTACTCGAAATTGCTCAAATTGGAGGACGTGCATCAGATGTTCTCGGAATGAGGTTCAATGATATTGTTAGAGTGATTATTGATGAATAAAAAAAAAGCGGACTTATGTCCGCCTTTCCCTTTTTTAAAGCTATGGGTTTACTCCATCACTATGGTGTAGTCTTGTCCCATGTATGTTACAACCATAATGTTATCGCAGTTTCCTGTGCCGTAGTCAACCAGGATATCATCCTGAAATCCGTCACATGTGATTTTTAATTTGCCTGCCACTATGTAACCGCAGTTTGTTTTCAGATGCAGTGGCTCAGTGATAAAGATATCATATGAATCTCCGTGGATAGTTGAGCCGTGCTGCGATCCTGTAATCAGATACTCATCATCCCATGGATTCAAAATAGTTGGTTCTCCTGCAATCCACTCACTTGTGAGTTCGCTTGTCCACATGACTGTTCCCTCAGGACTTGTGACTGATCCATCGGTGTAAACTGTAAAAGTTAAGTTGTTGTTTGTGTTTAGCCCATTGTTGGTGATGGTTTGAATGCCTTCAACCAAAACATCATTGTGATAGTAATTATCAGGAGTAATTGTGATTACTGTTCCTGCTTCACGATACCAGCCAGTAGTGTGGAGGGTTACTTTTCCTTTGCGGAGAACTCCGTCATCGCCCAAACAACCGGCAGTGCCGTAATCAATTTCAATTGTTTTGGGGAAACTTGTCCAGTCATAAGGAGTAATTGTGATTGTTGCACAACTGCTGTTCATCAAGTTCAGACCTTTACCGTTTTCTGTTTCGTTTTGTGCATGTAACATGCCTGCCTTAACCTGATTACTCATACTTGAAAAGACCTGTTCTGCAAGCGCATTGTCTTTTACAACCTCCTGAGGTTTAACTCTTTTTTTGAAGCCTTCTTTCATGCATCCATGATTGATAACTGAAACAACGAGGCTCAAAATGATGAATGTGATTCTGATTTTTGTTTTCATAGCTGTATAATTTTTTGGTGAATATTTTTTTTGTTTCATGCTCATAGTACACAGATTTTTTTTTTAACCCTTATTCGAAGCGAAAAAAAACATTAAAAAATACGCAATGTACAGATAAACAAAGAGATGTGAATTGGGTTTTTAGCAGGATTATTCCTAATCGTTTGATTTATATTCTCAACTACCGATTCGCAAAAATTCAGTTACTTTGCCAAATAATTCACCATATACATTATTATAATATAAATATGAAAAATTCCGGTTATATTTTTGGAATTCACCCTGTGCTTGAAGCTCTTAAGGCTGGCGAAAACATTGATAAGGTTTTTGTTGTACGTGACTTAAAGCCTGATGTGAGGAAAGAGATTTTGCAATTAACTTCTGCAGGCATCATTCCTGTGCAGTTTGTTCCCATTGAAAAAATCAAACGGCTTGTAAGTTCCGGCAATCATCAGGGCGTGGTGGCTGCAGTTTCCCCGGTAGCCTTTAGCGAAATTGAGCCATTGGTGCCATGGTGGTTTGAAAACGGAATCAATCCCTTGGTACTTGTAATGGATGAAGTGACTGATGTGAGAAATTTTGGAGCACTCATCAGAACAGCCGAGTGTGCCGGTGTACATGCGGTTGTGTTTCCTCAGAAAAATTCGGCTCAGATAAATGCGCAAACTGTGAAGGCTTCAGCAGGGGCAATATATAATGTGCCTTTGTGTCGCAGTATAAGTACAAAACAAACTGTTGATTTTCTGAAAAAGTCAGGTTTTAAAGTGATTGCATGCTCTGAAAAGGGAGCTGCACTATACACTGATGTGAGCTATGATGTTCCAGTGGCATTGGTTTTTGGAAGTGAAGAATATGGTATTTCTGAACAAATATTGAAAATTGCAGATGAAATTGTAAAAATTCCATTGCTGGGCAAAGTTGGATCTCTTAATGTTTCGGTGGCAACCGGGGTGGTGTTGTATGAGGTGGTGAGACAGAGAGAATTAAGATAAAAGACAAAAGAACAATAGAATAATAGAACAATAGAATAATAGAACATTCGAATCCCGAAAAATTAATATTTATTGCCTAAACCTCTCTTACAGCTAAAACATACACTCCGCAATAAATTAAATTTTTCGGGACAATAGAATTCTCTTTCATCCACCTTCGGTGAATTTTCCTCCTTCATTCACTTTCAGTGAATTTTCCTCCTTCATTCATTTTCAGTGAATTTCGGGGAACAAAGTCGGGGAACAATGACGGGGAACAATGACGGGGAACAAAGTCAGAGAACAAAGCAATCGGATTTTGAACGAAGAACCAAGTGAACACTATACTTTAGCGTGTTATAAATATTTTCTCACATAGTGATCCCTATGGGATATTTTATTTTTTCTATTTTAATTTTTCTATTTTATTTTTTACTGAGCATGACAAAGTGCTGTCTAATATTTTAATTTTTCTGTAAATTACAAAACAGGTGTCAGTCTATCTCTTATACCCTCATCGTTGCAATGAGTCGTTTGGGGTTTGTCATGAGATCCAGTGCATCATGTATATGATTACAGACAATATCGGATGAAAGTAAGGTTTCAATTGCAACACCTTCTTGCTGTATCAATGCAATCCCAATATCTGCACATTTCAGCATCAATGAATCATTTGCTCCGTTGCCAATGGCAATAATATTTTTTTTGCAAACTTCTTTAAGATATGATTCTTTCTGTTTGCTCTGATTATCTGCTTCCAGTATTTGAATGCTGCAATTTAATCCCTGCAACTGTTCACCACATGCTCCAAATGTATCGGCTGTAATGACATGAATATGAAATGATTGGGATAATTGAACTAATTTTTCCTTTACTCCGTCAATCATCTTGCCATCAATAGCAAGTGTGCCATTGTAATCAAGTATTATATGCTCAATTGATACTTTTTCTCTTCCGGGAATTGATATTGTAAACATGGGATTCTGGTTTATTGTGCAATATTACGAAAATCATTCAAGAATAAACTATGAATGAAATTTTGGTGTTTAGCTGTGTAAATTTTCTTAATTTTGTGAGTTCAACAATGTAAATTTTATCTGAAATTTCGGTTGAAAATTTCTAAACATGCTGATTATGAAAAGAATACATATTGTGTTGATATTGGTTTCACTCATTATAGCTGCGTGCACACCAAAATATTTCAAGCCTCATCACATGGAAAACATGAGGTGGATCGAAGGCAAATGGTCTGCCACTGAAGCAGGGATTACAATTTCTGAGTCATGGAAATTCACTCAAAGACTTGGCTTTGATGGAATCAATTATATCGTAGCAGGCAAAGATACTTTGTTTATTGAAAGAACTCAGATTCGGTTTGGACCAAAAAGCAGCATGGTATATGATGCAAAAACGGGGCATGTGAATTTTGAAGCTTCAGAACAATTGAAGATGGTGAAGTTTTCCAAATCTTCATTCACTTTTCAGAATCAGAAAGCCACAAGAAGGCTGACCTATAAAAAGAAGAAAGGTGATGTGCTGGAGATTGAAGTTTTGGAAATGTTTGATGGTGAGCTGAATAAAACCAAATATGAATTATTCAAGGTAAATCCCTAAGTACATGATATCAGCACAAAATATTGAAAAATCATTTGGCTCACTGAAGGTTCTTAAAGGGATTTCCATTGAGGTGAAACAAAACGAAATTGTTTCCATTGTTGGTGCATCAGGCGCAGGAAAAACAACGCTTCTTCATATAATAGGCACCCTCGAAAAACCTGATTCGGGAAAAGTATTCTTCAATCAAAAGGATGTTTTTGCTTTTAACGACCGTCAAAAATCATTATTCAGAAATAAAGAAATTGGTTTTGTTTTTCAGTTTCATCACTTATTGCCCGAATTCAATGCCCTTGAAAACGTGATGATGCCTGCTCTTATAGGTGGAATTTCAAAAAAAGAAGCCGAAGCAAAAGCACTGGAGTTGATGGAATATCTTGGCGTTGCCGAAAGAAAAACACATAAACCAACTCAAATGTCGGGTGGAGAACAACAACGTGTGGCTGTAGCACGTGCTCTGGTCAATTCGCCAGGTGTGCTGCTGGCAGATGAACCATCCGGAAATCTGGATTCGAAAAATGCAGATGAACTTCATCAGTTGTTTGTCAAACTTCGCAATGAAAAGAATCAAACAATTGTTATTATTACCCATAATAAGGATCTTGCCGGTATAGGTGACAGAATCCTGGAGATGAAAGACGGCAGATTTGTGTAATTGTTTGTGTTATGAATATTGCTGTTTCAGGTGCTTCAGGTTTTATTGGAACATATCTGATAAAAAAATTTTCGTCCATGGGATGGAATGTTTTGACTGTATCTCGTGATGTTTTATTGAATCCCGAAAGGTTTGAAGATCTCATGCAAATCATATCACAGTCCAGCGTGGTTATCAGTTTGAATGGTGCGTCAATGCTCAGACGGTTGACACCCAAAAACAAAATTCTTCTCAGGGAAAGCAGAATTCAGGCGGTTGGTCAGCTTACCAACGCAATGAAACAGGTTGATAAAAAACCTCGGTTGTTTGTTTCAGTTTCTGCTGTAGGAATATATGAGCCGGGTCAACTTCACAGCGAGTATGATATTAAATATAATGACGATTTTATTGGTCAACTTTGCAGAGAATGGGAAGCAGAGGCCATGAAAGCCAATGACTTAAATATTCGCACAGTTGTTTTCAGACTTGGTGTAGTGCTGGGAAAACAGGGCGGAGTGATAAAAAAACTGTTTCCTTTGTTTAAGGCTGGACTGGGAGCTATAATTTTGCCTTCTTCCTCATCTTTTCCCTGGGTGCATATCAGCGATTTGGCATATGCATTTGTTTTTGCTGCTGAGAATGAAAATATGCACGGGGTTTTTAACCTTGCAGCAAATGAGCAAACAAATCAGAAACATTTTGCAATGGCCTTTGCCAAAGCTTTGAGACGACCTTTATGGTTGGTTATGCCTCCTTTTGTGTTGAGAATTATATACGGCAAAGGCGTTGATATTATAACAAAAAACCCCTTTGTGCAGTCTGTCAGGCTGAAAGAAGCAGGGTTCAATTTTGAGTTTTCAGATATTGATGAAGCAATGAGTGATTTGTTGAAGAAGAATTAGAAAGGACAATGTGAGTAAAAACTTCTGTTAATCTTTTTCTGTTTTTGATGTCTTGTGCTCCTCAACAACACTGAGAAAATTCTTTGCAATTGTGCTTCCTGTTTCGCGTGTTATGTAAGACTCAGGATGAAACTGAAGTCCGAAAACAGGCAATTCCCTGTGCTCGATTGCCATGATAATACCTTCTGAAGAAATTGCCGTAACCTCAAAACAATCAGGTATTGAGTCATTATCAACAGCCCATGAGTGATACAGTCCAACATTGATTTCTGCTGGAATATCCCTGAACAGTTTTCCACTGTAATGGGTTATTTCAAGCTGTCTGCCGTGAAAGATGTTGTTCATCTGAAATAGTTTTCCACCGTAATTCATGGCAATTGCCTGATGTCCGAGGCAAATCCCAAGCAGAGGCATTTTTTTTTCAAGGTTTTGAATGAGCGGAAGAAGATTCTGCATTTCTTCAGGCAGACCGGGTCCCGGAGAAATGACTGCTGCATCAAATAAAAGCGCTTGTGCGGTATTGATTTTTGCAGGATGAACAATGTGAATTTCAGCTCCTGCTTCTTCAAAAAGTTGCAGCAGATTGAATGTGAATGAATCTTCATTGTCTATAAGTAAGAGCTTTGGTTTGTGCATGTTCACTTTTTATCAATACTTTTGCAAAAATAAATGTAATCACTGAATGAACCTGATAAATAATGATATCATACTGAAAATGAACACTCTGGGAAAATCAGGCGTGCCTTTTTTCTTCATGATTGATTTTGAAAAAAACAAACCATTTGTTGTTCCTCTCAGTGAAATAGATACTTCAATTCTGCAATTTTGCTTTGAAAATCAAGCTGTTGAAGATGTTAATCCAGGCAAATTTGTTCAAAACTTTCACTTCAACAGGCTGGAGTTTTCTTATGAAAAATATTCAGTTGCCTTTGATAAAGTGATACATCATCTGAACAGGGGCGATACATATCTGCTGAATCTCACCTTTCCTGTAAAAATTGAAATTGATATATCCCTTCAACAATTGTATCATCTTGTGAAAGCAAAATACAAAATATGGTATAAAGATCAATTTCTGGTGTTTTCGCCCGAAATTTTTGTGCGTATCAAAAACAATATGATTTTTTCCTATCCAATGAAAGGAACCATTGATGCATCGCTTCCGCAAGCAGAAAGTGCATTGCTCAGTGACAAAAAGGAATTGTCAGAGCATTATACAATTGTTGATCTTATCAGAAACGACCTGAGCATTGTTTCAAAAAATGTGAGAGTGAATCAGTTTCGATATATTGATCATTTGAAAACCAATCAGAAACACCTGCTTCAAACAAGTTCCGAAATTTCGGGTGTACTTGATAAAAAATGGAAAGAAAAACTTGGTGAAATAATTTATCAATTACTTCCTGCAGGCTCAGTAAGTGGTGCTCCCAAAAAACGAACCTGTGAAATTATTGCTGATAGTGAAGAATTTGACAGAGGTTATTATACGGGAGTAGCCGGAATGTTTAATGGAGAATCACTAGATTCCTGTGTGATGATACGATTTATTGAGCAGAGAGACGGTGCGTATTTTTACAGAGCCGGAGGAGGAATTACAACTCAAAGTCATTGTAAAACAGAATATAACGAATTAATAGACAAAGTGTATGTGCCTGTTATTTGAAACCATCAGACTGGAAAACGGAACCCCTGTCAATCTTGATTATCATCTGAAAAGAATTGAAAAATCACTGATTGAACTGTTTGGCTGCAGCGTGCCTTTTGAACTTCCCGGTGAAGAAGGCAGCAACGGAGTGTCTCCACTTAAAATTAGCGAAGTGTTACAGTCAATGAAAATCCCTGATGGAATCTGTAAATGCCGCCTTATATACACCATGGGGATTATTGATGTTGAAGTTTTAGAATACAAACCTACATATCCACAAACATTTATGCTAATTGAATGCAATGACATTGAATACAAACATAAGTATTTTGACAGGGCAGATATTGAAGAACTATTTGGAAAACGGGGAAAGGCAGATGAAATAATTATTGTAAAGAACGGTTTGTTAACAGACACATCCATTGCCAATCTGGTGTTTTTTGACGGAACACAATTTATTACACCAAAACAACCTTTGCTTTACGGGACACACAGAGCACGATTGCTGAAAAAAGGAATGGCTGTTGAAAAAGACATCAGAGTTGAGGACATAAAACATTATGAATCATTTATTCCTGTCAATGCGATGAGTGAAGAAAGCCTGCTGCAAATGAGGGATATAACAGGTATTCTGTATTAGGTTTTCCTTATTTTGATACCAGATTATTCATAAAATTTTTGTATTTTTGCATTTCAATTCATGATTGAAGGCTAAGGCTAAGGAGAATTGTTTTAAAAATCGATGTTTTGATGAAATATAAGGATTTTACTTGTTTTCCAGTGTGGCAGAAATCTTGTGATTTGCTAATAAAGACTTATAAAATTACACGTGAGTTTCCTGCAGAAGAGAAATTTGGACTAACCTCCGACATGAGAAGAGCGTCTAATTCAAATATTCACAATATTACTGAGGGCTTTGGAAGATTTGGAAAAAAAGACAAAACCAGATTTTACAAAATATCCCGTGGTAGTTGCAATGAACTTCAAAGCCAAACTTTTGTTTCAAACAGATTGGAATATATAAAGGAAGCTCTTGTTCTGAGATTTTCGAAGACATTTCAACAATCAAAACAGAACTTGACTCTCTCATTAAATCAATCGAAGCTAATGAAAAAGAATAATTAGTAACCAAAAAGAACCTCAGCCTCAGCCTAAAAAAATTAACATCTTAATCACCAGGACAATGAATGAAGACAAAAACAATATAATTCCTGAAGTTATTGAAAATGAATACAAATTCGGTTTTGAAACACAAATCGAAATGGATTATTTTCCAAAAGGATTAACAGAGGATACAGTCAGGAAAATTTCAGAGATTAAGAACGAACCTGAGTTCATGCTTGAGTTTCGTTTGCGTGCTTTTCGCAAATGGCAGGAAATGGAACATCCTCATTGGGCGCATCTTAATCTTCCTGAGATCGACTTTCAGGACATTATCTATTATGCAGCTCCAAAAAAGAAACCCGAACTGAAGTCACTGGATGAAGTTGATCCTGAGTTGATTGAGACATTCAACAAGTTGGGAATTCCTCTCGAAGAGCAGAAGATGCTTTCGGGAGTTGCTGTGGATGCGGTGTTTGACAGTGTATCTGTAAAAACCACCATGCAGGAAACCCTTGCCGAACATGGTGTTATTTTTTGTTCCATGAGTGAGGCAGTTCAACATCATCCTGATTTGGTAAAAAAATATCTGGCATCTGTTGTTCCATTTGGAGATAATTATTATGCCGCACTCAATTCTGCAGTATTCAGTGACGGATCATTTTGTTATATCCCAAAGGGTGTCCATTGTCCGGTTGAATTAAGCACCTATTTCAGAATTAATGCCCGCAATACAGGACAGTTTGAACGCACACTTATCATTGCAGATGAAGGTTCTTACGTGAGCTATATGGAAGGGTGTACTGCTCCGCAACGCGATGAAAATCAACTACATGCAGCCGTTGTTGAAATTGTGGCCATGGCAGATGCAGAGGTGAAGTATTCAACTGTACAAAACTGGTTTCCCGGCGACAAACAGGGAAAGGGTGGGATATATAATTTTGTAACAAAACGTGGCATTTGCAAGGGAAAAAACTCAAAGATTTCCTGGACACAGGTGGAAACAGGAAGTGCCATCACATGGAAATATCCCAGTTGTATTCTGCTTGGGGAAAATTCAGTGGGTGAATTTTATTCTGTTGCTGTAACAAACAATCACCAGCAGGCAGATACAGGCTCTAAAATGATTCATATTGGTAAAAACACAAGCAGCACCATCATCTCAAAGGGAATTTCAGCAGGAAAAAGCAATAATGCATACAGGGGTCTTGTAAGAATTGGAAAAGCCGCCACAGGGAGTCGGAATTTCACCCAGTGTGATTCATTGCTCATGGGTGACACATGCGGGGCACACACTTTTCCCTATATTAAAGTTGACAATAAATCATCCATCGTTGAGCACGAGGCTACAACTTCAAAAATTTCAGATGATCAGTTGTTTTACTGTTTGCAGAGGGGCATCGGTATGGAAGATGCAATCGGACTCATTGTCAATGGATATGCTCGCGAAGTATTGAAAAAACTACCAATGGAGTTTGCTGTGGAAGCTCAGAAGCTATTGAGTATCAGTCTGGAAGGAAGTGTGGGGTAGGAGATGAGTACAGTATAATAAAGACTTTGTTATAGAAAATAGAAAATAGAAAATAGAAAATAGCACTTCGATGGAGTTTACAATGCCTGCATTGCTCGGTGTAAAAAAAAAAGAAAATTGAAAAAATTGTAAAAAATCAGAACAATGTTAAAAATTAAAAATTTAAAAGTTTCCATCAAAGGAAAGCAAATATTGAAGAATTTCAATCTGGAAGTAAAGCCCGGAGAGATTCATGCTATTATGGGGCCCAACGGCACAGGAAAAAGCACATTGGCTCAGGTTTTAGCCGGGCGTGATATGTTTGAAGTTGATGAAGGAGAGGTTATTTATAAAGGAAAAAATCTTCTTGACATGGCCATTGAAGATCGTGCAAGAGAGGGTTTGTTTGTTGGGTTTCAGTATCCTGTGGAAATTCCTGGTGTATCGATGGTGAACTTCATGAAAACTGCAATCAATGAGGTGCGCAAATATCGTGGACAGAAAGAGCTTTCTTCGGCTGATTTTTTGAAGATGATGCGTGAAAAACAAGAATTGGTTGAGCTGAGTACCTCACTTACAAATCGTTCAGTAAATGAAGGTTTTTCAGGAGGAGAAAAAAAGCGCAATGAAATTTTTCAGATGGCCATGCTTGAGCCTGAACTTGCAATTTTGGATGAAACGGATTCAGGCCTTGATATTGATGCTCTCCGTATTGTTGCCAATGGCGTTAATAAACTGAAAAAGCCTGATAATGCTGCGATTGTAATTACACACTATCAGCGTTTGCTTGACTATATAGTCCCTGACTATGTACATATTCTGTTTGACGGCAGACTTGTAAAATCGGGAGGCAAAGAACTGGCAATTGAAATGGAAGAAAAAGGTTACAATTGGATTAAAGAACTTTAAATTAGGAGAAAACACCATGGAACAGCACTTGCAGGTTTTAGGTGAAAAACTGTTACAGCTTTATGAAAAACTAAACGGGAGTCATTCTGATGTGCCTGATTTCGTGAAAGATGAACGGATTAAAGCAATTGATTATTTTAAATTAAACGGTTTTCCAACGCCAAAACTTGAATACTGGAAAGGCACCAATTTGCTGAAAATTCTGAAGCCGGAATATTTGCTAGCCAATCAACTGCAGGTTGAAAGGGACATTGATTTGAACAATATTTTCAAATGTGAGATTCATAACTTTGAAACATTGTTCTTTGCCAATTACAACGGTCACAATTTGTATGAAAATCTTCCCTTAACGAAAATGGATAATGGTGTCATAGCAGGAAGTCTCAATCAGGCATTGAAAGAATTTCCTCAATTGCTTGAATATTTTTGGAAGAAATCAGGTTCTGCAGAATATAACGGGCTAACTGCAATTAATACAGCTCTTTATAGTGATGGATTGTTTGTTTATGTGCCTGAAAATGTGGATTTTGATACTCCTATGCAACTGGTTAATCTGATACGGCATAAAGAAGAATTATTTGTGCAGACAAGGAATCTTATTATACTTGAAAAAAACAGTAAGTTGACATTTTTGCAATGTGATGATTCTCTTGAAGATAATGGTTCATTCAAGAATTCAGTCACTGAGTTTTTTATTGCTGAAGGGGCACAGCTTGATCACTATAAACTTCAGAACAAAGACATTACATCGGCAATGACGAATACTTCTTTTTTTCATGTTGAGAAAGAAGGAAAGGTATTCAGTAATATCATTACTTTTAATGCAGGCTCAATCAGGAATGAGTTTGTGGTAAATCTCAATGGTAAAGGCGCCAGAGCTGATTTATCAGGGCTTTATCTGATTGACAAAACACAACATGTAGACAATCAGTTGTTTATGCGCCACAATGCCCCTGATTGCTGGAGCAATCAAACGTTTAAGGGTATAATGGACGATGAAGCTTCATCTGTTTTTACTGGTCATGTATATGTGGCAGAGGGAGCAGTTGGGACAGAAGCATATCAGTCTAACAAGAATATATTGCTCACAGATGAAGCTGGTGTAATGAGCAAGCCATTTTTGGAAATTTACAATGATGACGTGCGTTGCAGCCATGGTTCAACAACCGGACAACTTGATGATAATGCCATGTTTTATCTCAGGCAGCGTGGAATTTGTGAAAAAAATGCCCGTTTGTTGATGATGTATGCCTTTACCGATGAAGTAGTGAGAAAAATCAAAGTAGATCGTTTGCAGAATCGTACAGAAAACATGGTTCACAGGCGTCTCAAGGGTGAATTGTCAAGTTGTGATCAGTGTATTTTGCACTGCACTCCTGACCACATAGCCCCTTATGAGATTGATGAAAGTTTGATATAAATTGCAAAACTTTTTTTTTCAGAGTTTTTTTACAAAACTGTCAAGCATAGTGTTTTCTAGTTTGTCAGCAATAACATCTCTGACTTCTCTGAAAAAACTATGAAGTCCGCGGTGTTTTTCCACCGGACTTTTTTCATAAAAATGAATGCTCACAGAATCAACAGGGGCTAAAGGACCGTCTATTAATCTGATAATCTCTGCAATAGAGATTTTCGAAGGACATTGTTTTAACCTGTAGCCACCGTTTTTTCCTTTTTTACTTTCCAGATAGCCATTGTTTTTTAAGGTGTACAAAATTTGTTCAAGAAATTTTTCCGGAATCTCCCATCGCAAAGAAATATCATGTATTTTGATAAATACAGTGTTGTTATGGGCTAACTCAATCATTGCCAGGCAGGCATATTCACTTTTTCGGGATAATTTCACCAGACATATTTTTTTCGAAATTACAACCTTTCTGAAAATATTTTAAAAAAAAACGCTTCAATTAAAAAAAATGTTTATTTTTGTTGAATAAATTCAAAAAGATATGAAAAAACTTCTATTATTTGTATTGGCTTCAATAACAATTGTTTGTGTTGCCTTTTCACAGTGCACACCTGATCCTTCATTAACTTCTCCGGGTTTTCATCCTGACAGTACCCAGAATTTACCTCCAGGAACTGTGAATGTTTTTTATGAAGCAGTGATTTCGGCTTTTATTCCTTCAGATACAGTTGTTGATCTTGGAATGGGACCAATTACTGTTCAAATTGATTCAATCGGATTACTTAATGTAACCGGACTACCCACAGGGTTGTCATGGGTGTCTGATTCTCCCAATAATTATTGGGATGGTGGAGTGAAAGGTTGTATTTTGATTTCAGGGACAACTGCTCTTGAAGGAGTTCATGACTTAATGCTACTGCTCAGAATTCATGCAGATCTTGGTGGAATGCCCATTGTTCAGGATGATACTGTCAAATTCTACAAAATTGACATGCAGCCACAAAGTGTGAATGAATTACAGGGCGATGTATTTACTGTGGGACAAGCATATCCAAATCCGGCCAATGATATGACAACAATTGAAATTGTCACTTCAAAACCAGCAACTGTTATGTTTTCTCTAACAAACATTATGGGAATGCAAATGACCGAGTCAGTACATCAAATTGTTCCCGGAACAAACAAAATCACAATTTCTCTTAAACAATATCCTGCCGGACTGTATTTCTATAAAATCAGAAACGGAGAGATGACCGTTACCAGAAAAGTGAATATTGTAAAATAATTTAAATGAAATTTGCCGTTACTGTTTTAGGTTCCGGTTCTGCCAAACCTACTCCTGAACGGCTTACCAGTGCTCATGTGCTCAATGTACATGAGCATTTTTTTTTGATTGACTGCGGAGAAGGAGCTCAGGTTGCAATGATGAAGTTTGGTATTGAAATGATGAAAATTAACCATGTCTTTATTTCTCATCTTCACGGGGATCATTATTTTGGCTTGCCCGGAGTAATAAACTCAATGCATCTCTTTGGAAGAAAGAGAGAATTGCATATATATTGTTTTGAAGAACTTGAACAAATTATTGATGTGCAATTAAAAGCTGCAGGAACTGTATTGAGCTATCCTCTCAGGTTTCATTTTCTTTCAACTGACAATGAAAAAAATATTCTGGATAATAAATATGTCAACGTTCTTTCATTTCCGCTTAAGCATCGTATTCGCACTTGTGGCTTTTTATTCAGAGAGAAAAAGTCATCACGCAATATCAGAAAAGAATTTGTTGAGCAACACAAAATACCACATGAATGGTTTCCCCGTATTTTAGCAGGTGAAGATTTTATTGATGAAAACGGAAAAAGACATCCAAATAATACAATTACAAAAGTATCCATGCCCTCAAGATCTTATGCATACTGCTCAGATACTGCCTATGATGAATCTATTGTTCCACATATAAAAAATGCTTCTCTTCTTTATCATGAAGCTTCATTTGCTGATGACCATGAAGAAACTGCGACACAGAAATTTCATAGCACATCAAGACAGGCTGCGAAAATTGCTCAACTTGCCAATGCTCAGCAATTGATGATTGGACATTTTTCAAACCGGTATAAAACATCTGATGACATTATCAAGCAAGCCCGCGAAGAATTTAACAACACAATTGAAGCAATAGATGGGCTGACAATTGAGATTGTTTCATGATTTGTGAAATTTGTTGTTTTTTAGTCTCTGATTGTTTTTAAATAACAAGAAATATGAACAGAAATGAATTGTTTTTTTTGATTTTATCTTGCTTTTATCTGTTTTTGATGTGCTCATGTTCAGCACATTCAGGCCAAAATCATGATAGCCAGGCTGACCAGGATGGTTTTGTGTTTTCTGATGAAAACAACGGACTCAGGCTTGGAGTTAAAACAGACCAGGACACATTGTATATGAAACTTGAAAATGTGTCAGCTGAACCACTGATTGTGTATAGTCATGTGCTTTCACATGAAACCCATTACGATTGGTTTGGTGGTCAGATTTATGCAAAAGAAGCAGATGTGGATGCAATGGACAAAAGCTATATTCAGATAACATTTTCTGACAGTCGTGATAAATCAGCAGCAGTGACAGATACTCTTGCTCCCGGTGAATTTATTGTTCATCGTTTGAGATTTTCGCAATGGTTGTTGAGGGAGGTGAACAATATGCGTTTCTTAAATGGGAAATTCCAGTATGTGTTAACATATGAAAACCACCCCTGTGAAGATTGTTCGGATGAGTATAAAAAAATATGGACGGGATATTTGGAAACACCTCCTGTGAATATTGATCTTCATCTTTTTGAAAAGTTTGAAATGCATGTAAAGATTTTGTCAGTTCTTCCTGTGGGCTGGGGATTCAAATATATTGCAGAAGTTGTTGAAGAACGGAGTGGTCGCACGCATCCATTCGGAAATGAATTTGTTTTTGCTTTTCTTGCAACAGGCCAGATTGAGCTTCCCGAAGAAGCTGAAGTTGTGCTTTTCCTCAAATACACAGGTGAGTACATGCAGGATTATTTAAAACCTTGCAACTGTGGGCTTGCTGAAAACAGTTCATTGTGGGAAATTGAAAAAATGGAAGTATTTATTGATGAGACTGGAGAGTGATTTTTCCAATTTTTAACAAATCAATATCATAATCTTTGTTATTTTTGTAGAAATATATGACATCTATGAAAAAGTTGATTATTGTTTTACTGATGTTATTTGTAGCCATAAGTTTCAGCTTATCACAGAATGTTGGAATTTCAGATACCTTATTCACTCCTGATCAAAGTTCTGTTTTAGAACTTAGATCTAATGAAAAAGGTTTTCTATTGCCCCGTATGAGTGCTGTAGAACGTATTTCAATTGTCAGCCCTGCCAATGGGTTGATGGTTTTTGATACAGATTCAGGTTGTGTGTTTTTCTACAACGACCCCACTACAAGCTGGTTAAATATGTGCAATATGGCAGTCACCCCCTCAGCACCCGGATCGGGAACCACTTTGATTTTTCCCGATGGAATTAGCGGCATAACTCCTGTCACAATCAATACACTGAACACAACTCCTTATACTGTTCCTGCAGGGAAAAATCTATATATTACCTCTTTATATTCGGGAGGTTCATACACTTTCTCCATAAACAATAATATTGTCTATCGTGGTTTTACAAATTTTGGATCTCAGGACAGAATTCTCAACCTTACAAACCCTTTAATTGCTGGTGAAACTCATGTAGTCTCAGGTTCTGACAACTCAATAACAATCAACGGATTTCTGGTAGATGCACATATACAACCTTTAACTTTAGGGAATCTTTCTTCAGTCAACTACACAGTGCCATCGGGCAAAATTCTTGTTATCATGAACTGTTATTCCCTTTCATCAAATGCAAATCTGAACATAAACGGAATTCGTGTTTATTATGGCTATTCCAACTGGGGCGACAACACGAATCAGTATACACAACTGGGGTTGGTTTTACTTGCTGCCCCTGGTGATATTATCAGTTCCAATGAAAACAGCTTTATAATCAATGGATATTTAATGAACGAATAACAAAACATGAAATTTATGAAAAAAGCATTACTTTCTTTATTTTTAGTTGTCTTTATGGGATGTGTTTATCATTCACATGCCCAGACAACAGTGGCAAACGGAAACTGGACAAATCCAGCCACATGGGGTGGAGCACCTCCTGCAGGAACAGGCACAGTTGTGATTAATCATGCAGTTACACTCGATATTGATTATAGTCATTCGGCCGGATCAATTACAATAAATTCATCCGGATCACTGATTGGAGGTTCAGCATTGAGGGTCTTTGCGCTGAACTATCCTTCAGGTACAGCAAACCTGACCATAGACGGGATATTTAATGTTGCCCGTGTTGCCTTTATTTCAGGAACAGTTGGGAATAGCGGCAATTTTGGAGCTGACAGCCTTGCAAACTATGCAATTCTTAACAACAATGCAACTGCAGTATTGAATGTAGCTCAATTTGCAAACTTTATCCCCGGCTCATTTACCAATGATGGGTCAGTTATTTCAACCAATGTTGCCAATACAGGTGTGTTTGTCAATAACAGCACAATTGAGTCTGTTGATATGCTCAATTGTAAAACATTTACCAATAGTGCAACAGGGACTATTGATTTGAGTAATGATTTTCTCAATTCTGACAGTCTTGCCAGCCCTGCTCTTTTTACCAACAATGGCCTGTTGAATGTACATAATAATTGGAGAAATGATGAGACCATTGATGGTTCCGGGCGGTTTTGTATTGCTGAAAACACAATGAATACTGGTATGATGTCTGGTACATTTGATTTTTGTGATATAACAGGTGGCAGTATTGATTTGAACACAGGAACAATAGATCCAACAATCACATACTGTTTGTATTCTTGCGGTACTGTGTCAGTTGAATCAGCTTCTTTAAGTCATGTACAGGTGTATCCGAATCCCGTTATGGATATTTGTGTATTTGAAAATGATGATATAATTAGAAAGATTGAGGTTTTCAATGTTTATGGTCAACAGGTTATTTTGCTCGAAGCAAGTTCTCATAAAGCAGAAATTGACATGAGTTTGTTATCATCAGGGCTTTATATTTACACTTTATATTTTGAAAACAACAAGTCCATTAGCGGAAAGTTGTTAAAGCAATAATATATTCTCTGCAATTTTCACTTTTTTAAAAATATTATATCCTGATTATGTATTTATAATGATTTTTTTTTACTTTTGTCACCCTTTAACAAAAGTTTGAATAATTATTTAATCATTAATACAACAACATTATGAATTTCGAATTATCAGAAGAGCACATTATGATTCGTCAGGCAGCCAAGGATTTTGCCGAAAGAGAATTACTTCCCGGTGTTATAGAAAGGGATGAAAAAGCAATTTTTCCAACAGAACAGATAAAACAACTTGCAGAGTTGGGTTTTCTTGGAATGATGACCGACCCCAAATATGATGGTGGTGGTATGGATACAGTTTCCTACGTTTTGGCCATGGAAGAAATTTCAAAAATTGATTCTTCAGCCTCTGTAGTGATGTCAGTTTGTAATTCACTTGTCAACTGGGGCCTTGAGACATACGGAACAGAAGAACAAAAAGAAAAATATCTGAAACCTCTTGCACGCGGTGAAAAAATTGGTGCCTTTTTACTTTCAGAACCTGAAGCTGGATCTGATGCTACATTTCAAAGAACAACTGCCGAAGACAAGGGGGATTACTATCTTCTTAACGGAACAAAAAACTGGATTACCAATGCCAATTCAGCATCTACATATCTTGTAACAGCACAGTCAAATCCTGAAT
This sequence comes from uncultured Bacteroidales bacterium, assembly GCA_964526285.1. Classification (GTDB taxonomy): domain Bacteria; phylum Bacteroidota; class Bacteroidia; order Bacteroidales; family DTU049; genus CAYMAZ01. The sequence goes on from CAZGIW010000009.1 coordinate 54,482, forward strand.
TGAGACACAAAGGGATTAATGCACTTATAGTGGAAAAAGACTGGCCGGGAGTAACATTGGGACCACACGAAAACAAAATGGGTATGAGAGGTTCAGACACTCATTCAGTGATGTTTACTGATGTGAAAGTTCCTAAAGAAAACAGAATAGGAGATGATGGGTTTGGATTTACGTTTGCAATGAAAACTCTTGATGGAGGACGCATAGGTATTGCTTCTCAGGCACTTGGAATTGCTTCAGGTGCGCTTGAATTGTCCATTAAATATTCAAAAGAAAGAAAAGCATTTGGGACAGAAATCTGCAATCACCAGGCAATCGCTTTTAAGATGGCTGATATGGCCGTGAAAGTTGAAAATGCAAGAAATCTTTGTCTGAAAGCTGCGTGGCTCAAAGACACCAAACAGCCATACGGAATTGCAAGTGCAATGGCAAAACAATATTGTGCTGATATTGCAATGGAAGTAACAACTGAAGCTGTTCAGATTCACGGGGGTTATGGTTATGTGAAGGAATATCATGTTGAAAGACTGATGCGCGATGCAAAACTTACACAAATTTATGAAGGTACTTCAGAAGTTCAAAAAATTGTAATTTCGCGGAATCTTATCAAATAAACAGAAATCATTTATCTTGTCATAAATGATTCTCAACATTTGATTTGTAATAAAATTAATTAATAAGCATAAAAAAAACTATTAGAAATGAAAATTCTTGTGTGCATTGGAAATGTACCGGACACTACTACGAAAGTCAGATTCAATAGTGAAATGACTAAATTTGACGTGACCGGTGTTCAGTGGGTTATCAACCCATGGGACGAACTGGCTTTGACCAGAGCCATTGAATTAAAAGAACAATCAGGTGGAAAAATTGAAAAAGTAACTGTTGTCAATGTTGGCAAAGCAGATGCTGAACCGACCATCAGAAAAGCACTGGCAATTGGCGCCGATGATGCTATCAGAGTGGATGCAGATCCTGCTGACTCATACACTGTTGCTGCAAATATTGCAGCTGCAGTGAAAGATCAGGGTTTTGATATTGTTTTTGCCGGTATTGAATCAAGTGATTATAATGCTGCCTCTGTGGGTGGAATGCTTTCAGAGTTTTTACAGATTACATCAGTTTCTTCAGTTTCTTCAGTTGAAATCACTGGTGATGATATTTCACTTATTCGTGAAATTGAAGGCGGAAAAGAAACCATTAGCATTACAACACCATTTTTGGCAATTGTACAGAAAGGGATTTGTATTAATCCACGTATACCTGCCATGAGGGGGATAATGATGGCACGTACAAAACCTTTGGCAGTTGTCCCTGCAGCTGATGTTCAGCCACTTGTTGAAATGTCAGTGTTTGAAATGCCTCCGGCAAAAGCTGCATGCAAAATGGTGGATGCTGAAGACACAGATAAGCTTGTTGATTTGCTGCATAATGAGGCAAAAGCAATTTAATTCATTGATTTTCAAATTTAAAACAAAAAAACATGTCTATATTAGTTTTTACAGAACACAGAAACGGTAAAATTAAAAAGCACGCTTTTGAAGCTGTTGCCTATGCTTCTGCCGTTGCCGACAAAATGCAGTCACAGGTGCTCGCATTGGTTGTTGGAGATTTGAGTAATGATGAACTTGCTCAACTTGCAAAATACGGAGCTGGAAAAATAATCACTGTCACGGATGAAAAGTATAAGTATCTTGACAATCAGGTTTATACAGCACTATTAAATGAAGTGGCTGAAAAAGAAAATGCCAGTGTAATTGTTTTTTGCAATTCAAACACAGGCAAAGCCATTGCCCCACGCTTGTCAGTAAAAATGCAGGCCGGCCTTGCAGCTGGCGTTGCTGCTTTACCTTCTTCAGTGGAGCCATTTACGGTGAAAAGAAGAAGCTATAATGGTGGTGCATTTTCCAATGTGGTAGTGAAATCTCCTAACAAAATTCTAACGATTAATCAAAACAGTTGTGATTTGATTGAAAAACCTGCTCAACTTCAAATTGAAAATTATTCTCCTCAGGTTGATACATCAATTGCCAAAACAATTGTGAAAAATGTAGATGTTGTTACCGGAAAAATACTACTTACTGAAGCAAGTATTGTTGTAGCAGGAGGACGTGGAATGAAATCAGGCGAACACTGGAAGCCACTTGAAGAACTGGCTGATTTGCTTGGAGCAGGGATTGCCTGTTCCCGTCCGGTTTCAGACGAACATTGGAGACCACATGATGAGCATGTGGGACAAACAGGAAAAATCATTGCTCCTGATTTGTATTTTGCCGTAGGTATTTCTGGAGCAATTCAACATATTGGCGGTGTTAGTGGCACAAAAGTTATGGTGGCCATCAACAAAGACAAAGATGCTCCCATTTTTTCATATGCTGACTACGGGATTGTAGGTGATGCATTTGATGTGCTTCCACGTCTTATTGAATCTGTAAAGAAATTTAAAGCATCATAATCCTGCATTAATTTTTTTTTAAGGGGAGACTTGGATTCATGTCTCCTTTTTTTTTAATAATTACTCATAAATAACTCTTGGGATTGAATATGGTAAACGTGTCAGCAATTCATAATTCAACTGATTCGATTGTTCGCTAAATGAGTTGACAGTAATTTCTTTCGATTTTTGTTTTCCAATCAGAACCACTTCATCTCCTTTTATTGCATCAGGAATATGAGTTATGTCAACAGTCATGCTGTTCATATTGACGATGCCCACAACAGGTGCAATTTTTCCTTGTATCAGCACTCCTCCGATATTACTCAGGTTTCTGGCATATCCGTGTGAATATCCAACAGGAATAATAGCAATCTTCATGTTGTGGTGGGCCAGATATGTGGTTCCGTATCCAACAAACCAACCCTTTTTTACATTTTTTGTTGCCATAATTCTTGATTTCCATTTAATAACTCTGCGCAAGGGATCAGTTGTTTTCTTTTCGCCGCAATACCTGATAAGTGTTTCACTATTTGGCCAGAAACCATATTGCAGGATTCCAACTCTTACCATATTGCCAATTGCTTCAGGATAGTTAAGTAGTACTGCAGAACAGGCAGCATGATGATACAGTGGAGATAATCCCCGTGATTCAAAATAAAAAAGGGCATTTTGAAAATTAAACACCTGTTTGCTGACCCTAAAATTATTTGCCTGACTTTCAGCGCCTGCAAAATGGGTGAAAATTCCCTGAACAAACAAATTCTGGTTGTTTTTTTTCAGAAAATCAATAATTTGTTGAAAATTGTCAGGCTCAAATCCGGTTCTTCGCATTCCGGTTTCTATTTCAATATGGATTTTGGCTTTCTTGTTTAATTTTTTAGCATAACTTAAGGTTTTCTCAAGACGGAGCATGTCATATACCGAAAATTCTATACCTTTCTCTATTGCCCATTCAATGGCTTCATTGTGCATGTCTCCCATTACAAAAATGTCAGGGATTTTCTCAAGTCCGTTCACAAGCTGATATGCCTCTTCAGCAGAATGAACGCCAAAATAATCAACTCCACAATCCATTGCCATGCTTGCGTATTGGCAAAAACCATGTCCGTAGGCATTGCCTTTAACAACGCAACAAAGCCTGGTCTCTTTTTTAAGTTTGCTTCTTATAAACTTAAGATTGTTTTTTAATGCATTTTTACTTAATTCAATGGTTGATGTGCTAAACATTTGTCAATTCTTTAATGATGTTATAAAAGATTTTTATGCCCGTTGGGGTAATGGTGTCAGGAAAGTCATAGTCTGGATTGTGTAATGCAGAATAATTCTTTCCTGCTCCCAAACCAAACATACATCCAGTATATTTTGTTGTAAACATGCCAAAGTCTTCTCCCCATTTAAAGGGATGTTCTTTCTCAATCAAAGTAATTCCTTCTTTGTTTGCGGCACTTCTAACCAACTGAACGCTTTTTGAATCATTTTCATTGGCATAAAAGGTTTCTGTATATTCAAATCCAATCTTCAGCTTGTGTTTTTTTGCAGTCTTTGTGGCCAAATTCTCAATATCCTTCTGCAGAGATTCAAGTCTGTCGTTGTTCCAGCATCTTATAGTGAAATGAACAGTCGCTTGACCTGCTGATGTTCCATAAGCTTTTTCTCCAAGTTGTGCATATACAGGTGTTATGATTTGCATCTGTTCACTTGTAGGTTCGTTTTTTTCAAGTTTACTGCATTGGAGAAGAATTTCTGCCACAGCAATACCCGGATTAATTCCATGCTCTGGTTCTGATGCATGAGATGTTTTTCCTCTCAGGTTTATTATTATGCTATTTACTGCTGCAGAAAAACTGCCTTCTTTAACAATGATTGCATGTAAAGGAAATCCCGGCAAGTTGTGCAATGCAAAAACGTAATCGGGTTGTATTTGAGCAAATTTCTTGTCATTTATCATCATTAATGCCCCTTTACCATTTTCTTCTGAAGGCTGAAAGAGCAGATGTACTTTTCCCGTTTTTAATTTGTGCTTTGACAACATTATTGCCAATCCGCAAACGATGGTCATATGTCCGTCATGACCACATTTGTGAGATGCTCTTTTGTTTTTTGATTTGTAATCAAAATCATTTGTTTCTTCAATAGGAAGAGCGTCCATGTCGGCACGTATAAGAATCTCTTTGCCTGGTTGTTTTGAGTCCCACGTGGCTATTATACCTGTTTCTCCAACTTGTGAAATGATTGAATCGGGCTTATATTCTTCTAGAAATGAAATAATTCGCTCTGAAGTTTCATGCTCTTTGCCTGATAGTTCTGCAATGGAATGTAGTTCTTTTCTGAGCAGATTGAGTTTTTCAAGCTCTGTTGTATGTAAATCAATGAACATTTTCATTTTTTAATGGTTTATTGGTGATTAAACTTGCAATAAGGAAAATTGTGGTGCGCCTCTGGTAAACAACATCCATGAGCCTGAAAGTCCCATAATAAAACCAAGTCCGCCAAGCCCTATTGAAAAACCTCCTCCCACATCAGTGGCAACAACCGACAATCCAATGTGCCAGCTGCCCATATTGCGTCCGCTTACGAAAAAATCTTCAGTGGTTTTATTCTTCCTGAGAAAATAGTATCCCATTCCCAAAAGCAATAGCATATAAATAAAGAAAATTCCTCCGTCAATCAGATTCATGATACTCTGGCGTAGTTTTGTGAAGAAAAAGAGATATTATTGCTGAGCACAAAAAACCTATCTCTTCAGTGTTTGCATCAGCAAATATATAAAATTATTTTTAAATCAAAAGCTGAAAAACAAGAAATATGAAAAAGGGAATTAAATATAACAGGCGACGAACAAAAGATGTTGACAAAAATTACTCCCCCTCAATCCATTTGGTTATTTCTTCATCCAGAGGTGAAGTTCTTGGGCCAAGTGTTTTCACAAACAGTCCGTTTTCGTCAATGAGAAATTTCTGAAAATTCCAGCTAATATCTCCGCTCCATACTCCGTTGTGCTCTTTTTCTGTAAGCCATTGATATACAGGGTGTATGTCATCTCCTTTCACCGATATTTTTGCCATCATAGGGAATGTAACACCATAATTGACCTGACAGAATTCAATGATTTCTTCGTTTGTTCCTGGTTCCTGTTTTAGAAAATTATTGGCAGGAAAGCCAATAATAACAAAATTTTGTTCTGAATATTTTTCATACAAAGCCTGCAGATCTTCATATTGTCCTGTCAATCCGCACTTGGATGCCACATTGACAACCAGTATTTTTTTTCCTTTAAAATCTGACATAGAGATTTCTTCACCTGCAATGGTTTCAGCTTTCAGATCGTGAAATGTGTTTTGTGCAAATGTCTGCAAAAAAAACATCATGCAGACTGATATAATGAGTGTTTTCATATTTGTTTGGATTAATTGTTTATTATGCAAAGTTACAAAAAAATACAGTAAAATAATGGTATTGGCTATTAATAAAATGGTGGTAACTGCTCACCAATTTATCACCATGTGACTAAAAAAAATAACGTAATGTTTTAGCCACTCCCAAGCCATCGGCTTCCCGATCCCATAGGGACAAGTTGGGATCGGGATTCCTATGGAAAAACACACAGATTTCCACGAATACGTTGTGCTAAGCAATACAAAAGGCTTATGCTTAGCATCAAAATCAACGTTGTTGATTTTGGTTTGTATTGTTGAATTTTCTTGCATACACTAAAAGTAAAGTTTTGTTAGTCAAGCAATATTTATTTCTGCAAAAGCCATTGAAAACCAAAGCAAATCTGAGCATTCAGATTTGCTTTTACACAGTTTCAAATTCTGACAGAGAAAGCTTGCTTTCAATTTGTCAGAATTTGAAACTGTGTAATGGCTTTTGCAGAACCAACGTAATTATTCGTGCTTATTTGGTGCGCCACGAGGCGTGTGTTTATATATATTAATTAAAT
>CAZGIW010000010.1:0-52584 GCA_964526285.1 uncultured Bacteroidales bacterium
AATTATCAAGGAGATTGGGGAACATATGTTCCTGAAATTTAATCCATCCGGGAGAGCATGATGTCATCATAGGCAATGCCTGACTTGTATCACCTTCTACAAGTGCTTTTTTTAGACGTGTCAGCAACTCTGTTCCCTCTTCAATAATTGTCAGGTCAGCTGTAAAATCAGTATCCATTACAGAATCAAAACCGATGTACTTCAATGCAGCAACCATTTTACCTGTAACACGCTGACCATGCTCCAATCCAAGATATTCTCCAAGTGCAATACGCACTGCAGGTGCAGTTTGAACAACCACATGTTTGTTAGGGTCATTAATTGCATCCCATACTTCTTCAACATATACTCTTTCAGTTAATGCACCAACAGGACATCTGTTAATACACTGTCCGCAATTGGTACAAACCACATCATGCATTGGTTTATCGAGAAATGTTGAAATTTTCTGATGATTTCCCTTATTCACAACAGCAAGAGCACTAACCCCCTGGAGTTCAGTACATGTTCTGACACATCTCTGACAACGGATACATTTGCTATCGTCTTTAACTATTGAAGGAGAACTAATATCAACAATGAGGGATTCGGGCTTAACTACAGAAATAAAGTTGTTTTCATTAATGTGGTATTCTCCTGCCAGTGCCTGTAATTCACAGTTATTGTTGCGATAACATTTCGTACAGTCAGCATTATGTTCAGACAATAAAAGTTCAACCACATTTTTACGCGCTGCACGAACTGATTCACTATTTGTGAATACTTCAATGCCTTCAGAAACAGGCATTGCACAAGAAGCAGCCAAATTTCTGGATCCTTTCACTTCAACCACACATACACGGCAATTTCCTGCTACACTCAAATCTTCATGATGACAAAGGGTAGGAATATGAAAACCCAGTTTTTTTGCTGCTTCCAAAATTGTAGTGCCTTCCTCAGCCGAGACTGGCAAATTATTTATTTTTAAATTAACCATACTTTTTTGTTTTTAATGTTTACTAATCAATTTACTTTGATTTTTTTTACTAATAAATAATTTCTTCTCTGAAATTATCAACAATAGTCACAAACGGATTATATGCCGATTGACCAAGACCACATTTTGAAGCGTTTCTCATTGTCATTGCCAAACGTTTCAAATCATCGAGGTATGCAGGTTTTCTTTCGCCTTTCTTCACTGCTTCAATACCTTTGAGTAATTGCTGATAACCCACACGACATGGAGTACACTGACCACATGATTCTTCCTCAAAAAATTCAAGAAAGTCACGCAATACATTGTACATAGATCGTGAACTATTGAAAAGCATCATTGAACCACCTGTGGGTATTCCTTCAAATCCGATAATGGTTTCTTCAAACTTCTTGCGTGGCACACAAGCTCCTGATGCTCCGCCAACCTGAACTGCTTTGGCATCACCATCACCAAATTCATTGACAAACTCAGCAACTGTCATTCCAAGTTCAATTTCAAATATTCCGGCTTGGGGAGTATCTCCTGAGATTGAAAATACTTTAGAACCAGCAGAATCAGTTGTGCCCATTTCTTTAAATTTCTGAGCTCCCATTCTGCAAATCATAGTTACATATACCAATGTCTCTACATTATTTATAACTGTTGGTAATCCATTGAATCCTGATTTTGTTGGATACGGTGGTTTGTTTCTTGGTTCACCTCTTTTTCCTTCCATTGATTCAAACAATGCACTTTCTTCACCGCAAATATAGGCTCCGCTTCCTGATTTGATATCAATTGTGAAATCAAAGTTTTTCCCTTTCAGATAATCATTGAATTTTTCAATTTCAGATCTCAGTTTAGGCAACAAAAAGTTATATTCTGCCCTTAAATATATATAGCCTTCTTTTGCGCCAATTGCATGTGCACATATTGCCATACCGGTAAATACTTTTACAGGTACCTTATCCAAAATTTCTCTGTCTTTAAAAGTACCCGGCTCTCCTTCGTCTGCATTACATATCACATACTTCATATCATTGTCTTCATTTCGAGTGAATTTCCATTTCAATCCTGTTGGAAATCCTGCTCCACCTCTTCCTTTTAAACCAGAATCGATAATATCTGAAATCACGTCTTCAGGATTCTTTGCCAAAACAATATCCAGAATATCCATGGCACAGCATGATGTATCAAATATGACATCTACTTTTTTAATATTTCTTTCCATAATTATTTTACATTTTTGGTTTTTAATTGGTTGTTTCCATGTACTTCTGAACAATTTCTATGGCTTTTGAAACTGTTAATTCAGGATACACATCATCATTAATAAGCATAACAGGTCCTTTGTGACACCATCCCATACAATTGGCACTTAATAGGGTAAAGTTTTTATCAGAAGTTGTATCACCTAGTTTAACTTTCAACATTTCCTCGAGTGCTTCAATAATTTCATCTTTGCCGGCCATATGACAACTGATGGTTTTGCAGATCCTGATAATGTTCTTTCCATGAGGGACAGTATCCAAAAAAGTATAAAAGCTTGCTGTACCATAAACATCAGCTGCAGCAATATCCATTTCCTCTGCCACTGTCAGCATGGCTTCTTCACTTAGAAACTTCTCTTTTTCTACAATACCTTGCAAGACAGGCATTAAACTGTTTCGGGATTTACCGTGCTTTTGAACTAAATCCTTTACGAGTGTTGTTGTAATTGACATTTTGATTCTCCTATTTTTATTTATTCATTACTAATTACTGTTAATCATATACATATTATTGATTTCAATTGGCAAAAATATATAAACTTTTAAATCAACTCTATTGATATCACTTATACTTATCCCGTGTATTAATATATGTAATTAGTCTAAACTTAAGTTTTGTTATAAAAGAAACATCAAATCATTTGCAAATAAAACACTTAGAGATATTAATTTGATTTTTTTTATTTAAAATTTATCCCGATTAAAAAATAATTTTATTGCGTTAAAATTTTTGATTTCCTTAGAGTTTCTTAAGATTTAAATTTATCGGGAGAATTTTAATCTATATAGAGAAATTCGTCAAGATTTCAATAAGTTGTGTTATAAAAAAAACCGCAATAATGCGGCTTTCAGATTTTAAATACAATGTGTTTGTATTATTACACAACAGGATTTACAGGTTGTTGTGGTTGAGACTGTGCCAATTTTTTCTTTCTTGAACGTATAATCATACCAACAATTCCAATCACAACAAAAGCTGCACCTGCAATAAATGGAATTACATTATGGAAAACTCCTTTTGACTTAAGTCTTGCCATTGAGGGATTGTCTGGATTATACAATACATCAATTTCACTTCCAACTCTTTTCATAATTGAAGAAGAGTATCCTGAAGAAGCCTGAAACTGCAATGTGTCGCCTGATTCTGTAGTAAACTGAATAACAGGATAGTATAATGTTTTTCTTGTTCTATTAGAAGAAGTTCCCGAATATTCTTCTCGTTCAACATTGTCTATCACAATCCCTTTTGTTTCTTTGTAGGTTCCTTTAACTTTGTTGTCATCATAATTACTATAAAGGCCAAATGCAATAAACAAAAATCCAAATATTATTGCAATAACCGGGTGCATTTTTTTTGTTGCATTTCTTGTCCCATATCCGCGACGATAACTTGAGCTTCTTGAACGACCAATATTTACATTAAATTTCATAGTTTTTCTGTTTTTTGGATTAATAAAACAAAAATACAACAGTAGCTATCAACAACAATAAGGAATTTTCCTTAAGAAAACAGAGGAATTTTCAGGATTATTCATTTCAGCAATGGCAATTTATCCTATTCAGCTGAATGTTTTAACAATATTGCCTTTAATTGATCTTTTTGATGAAGTCCCTGAAGACGGTCAACTACTTTTCCTTCCTTAAATATAAGAAGTGTGGGAATAGAAGTAATCCCATAAGCTTTTGAAATTGAAGCATTTTCATCAACATTCAGTTTGCCTATTCTGTATTTTTTTTCTGTTTCATTGTTCAACTCTTCAAGTATAGGATTTTGCAGACGACAAGGATAACACCATGGTGCCCAAAAATCAACAAGAACTAGCTTTTCGTTGATGAATTCATTAAAATTTTCAGCTGTAAGTGTTACAATTGCATTTTCAAAATCATCAGTGCTGGTTTTCATTTTTTGTACGCGATGGGCAAGCAATGTGATTGAAATGAGAGCCAATGGTATGGCAATTACAATAAAACGAAAAGTAGTTTGAGAAATTTTCATCGTTGCAAAATTAAAAAAAAATAAAGAACTGCTCACCATTAAAAAAACATCGCAGTTTTAGTCAATTTATCACGATGTGACGAATCCACTAATAAACAGGAATATGTTGCTGAATGTTTGTACAAACACAAATATTATGTAAACTTTCTATTGCGATTCGTTAGAACTTTTTTCTGCAAAAGCCATTGAATACAAAGCAAGTCTGAGTCATCAGATTTGCTTTGAACACGGTTTCAGATTATGACATGGAAAGCTTGCTATCTAAATGTCATAATCTGAAACTGTGTAATGGCTTTTGCAGAACCAACAAGCTTATTCGTGGAAATATGTGCATTCGTGGCTTATAAAAAGATGTGCTGAGCAGTTACAAAAAAAAAAAAACGGTATTACTAAATAGAATAATACCGTTTGTAATACTGAATATTTATTTTGACTATAAGCCAACCACAGTAATATTCAATTCCCGTGGATTGACACACATAACAGGAACACCTTCCTCATTGAATAAAATCTGTTCATCAGCAGGATTAAAAATGAAGTTGGGGAATGATGTTGAGTCCTGATTGGTCATAATGATAATCATATCAGCATCATTATCTTTTGCATACTGAATAGTTTGTTTAGAAAAACTCCCGCTGCCTTCTTTCATTTCATATTCGTATTCAATTCCGTTTTCGTCAAGAATTTTCAGAACACGCTGAAGCACCACATTGAGTTTGTATCTCTGAATTTCATCAGACTTATATAAAGCTTTGATGAGAATTTTAGCGTTAAATCTTTTGGCTATATAAATTGCCCATTTGATTTTTTGTCTGGATTCCAATGAATCATCAAGTGGTAAAACAATTTTTTCGTAATTTTTATCAAATTTTCTCTTTTGCACAACGATGAAAGGAACTTCGCTACTGGTAATCACTTTAAAAGCATAGCTACCAATAAAATACTGAATTCCTTGTTTTCCATGTGTTCCCATTACAACATAACCGGCTCCAATTTCTTTACTCACCTGAGCAATATCTTCAAAAATACTGCCTTCACGAACGATATAATCAACTTTAAATTTGTATTGATCATAAATATCATTCACTTTGGCTTCCATTTTTTCAGAAACATTCTCAATTGTAGGTTTATACAAATTAAGTAATGCTTTTGTATCCTTGTTTAAAATGTGAAGGATTACAACATCCCAATGCAACATTTTTGCTATCCCAATTGCATGATCAATAGCAATGTCAGCAACTTCTGTAAAATCAACAGGGACTAATAATACATTGTTCTTTTTCTCCATATTCTTATAATTTGAGTTTGCAAAATTAATTATTTTTTAAATAAAAACAAGAATTATTTATCTAAAAGTTGTTTGATCTCAGATAAAATTTCATTTTTCTTCTTTTCTCTGAATTGTTTTGAGAATTTTGAATAATATTTATGCTCGTTAAGAAATTGAATCTGAATATGATACCACTCATTTAGGTTCATTATTCCCTTCATTTCTCTCCATTCACGAAAAAGCAACATACTTTTGTTAAAATAATCTTCTCTGCCAAGATAATCAAGATCTGCATCACAAAGTAATTTGTCAAGAAAATTTTCAGGCGTAAGAGGGTGTGCTGTCATCAGTATCATTGTGGAAATTTTTTCGATATCAACATCTTTATAGCCATAAGAAGGAAGCATTTTTTCGGCGATTGAAGCAGAAATATCTTCATTGTCATCATACTGTTGAATAAAGCCAATATCATGAAACAAAGCCGCTGTTTTAAGCAAAAGGGTATCATGTTTTGACAAATTTTCATATTCTGCAATTCTGACCACGCTTTCCATAACATCCAATGTATGCTTCACATTATGATAAACATAACGGATATCTATTTCCTTCTGAAGCAAATCATATACATCCTGTTCCATTTGAAAATAATTCATCGTTTCTTCTCCTTATTAGTTTGTTTTTTTATAGTTTCCAATACATTTGCCTAAATGCAAGGTTTGGTTTGGTTCCGTTTTGATTTTTTGAATATTCTGATTTAAGTCTGTTGACAAAGTACATCTCAACTGCACCTTTGTGTTTGACTGTAATTTTACCTCTGGCTTCACATTCAAAAAAAGGTTCAATGATTGAATACACTTCTTTTGAAATATTGATTCTGTCTTTTTCACCTGTTTCCTGAAGCCTGCTTGACATGTTCACAGTGTCGCCCCACACATCATAGGCAAATTTTCTTTTACCCACAATTCCGGCAATCAAACTTCCTGTGTGAATGCCAATTCTTAAATGCCACTCATTAGCCCATGGTTGCTGCAAACGAGCTTTATTCATTACTTCTATCATTTCAATCGCTGCCAGTACAGAATCAAATACATGTGTTTTGTTATTAACAGGAACACCTCCCACACTCATATGAGAATCACCAATTGTTTTAATCTTTTCCAGTTTATTTCTGATAACAATTTCATCAAATAAAATAAAAAACCTTTCCAGTTTATCAATTAACTCCTGTGATGTTTCCCTTTCAGCAATTTTTGTAAATCCGGCAAAATCAGTAAATAATACTGTGGCACTGTCATAGTGTTCGGCCATTGAATATCCGCTAGACTTTAGCTGTTCTGCTACTTTTACAGGCAGAATATTTAGAAGTAAACGATCACTTTTTTCTTTTTCAACTTCAACTTCTTTTTTCTGCATCTGTAATTCTTTTGTCCTTTTTTCAACGATGTTCTCAAGCTTCATCTTTGCTTTTATGAGTCTTCTGTTTGTATAAAGGTTTATCAACAATCCTAAACCAGCAATCACAATAATGTATGATACAAAAGCAACCCATGTTTTATACCATGGCTTGAGAATGATAAATACAAACTCCGACTGCTGACTCACCTGATCCAGTACGTCCTTGGCTTCAACTTTAAATACATAAGTTCCTGGTGCCAGGTTGGTGTATTCTTTATTATTGCTTTCTGACCAGGATGACCATGTTTCATCAAAACCATCAAGTTTATATCTGTATTGTGTCTTGCTTTCATCGATAAAAGTATTTGAAGTATAAACAAATATCATATTGTTCTCATTGCTTTGAAAACGAGGAACATCATCTGTCATATTATTAAATAGTGATCCGTGATAAAAGGTTTCATTATTATTAACAATAATAGTTCTTATGATGGATCGAAAAACATTCGTTTTTTTTCTTTCTTGTTGATTTGACAATACGAATAAACCATCATCACATCCAAGCCATAGGTATCCGGATGAATCAGCACGCATTGCATAAATTTCAAAACCCGGAAACTCTTTATAGCTATTAAAATCATATGCAATCTCACCTGCCTTTAGTTCCACATTTCCAAAATACTTCAATGCTCTGTTTTTTAAGCCCATCTGTAGCCACGCATTACCACTGAAATTATCCTGATAAAATATGTTCACATAGTAATTCTGTTGAAATGATAATAATGGATTATAAAAGACTCTTTCAAATGAATAATCATTTCCACTTTTCAAATAATGAAATACCCCTTCTCTTGACACAAAATAAATTTTGTCAAAATACTTATAAACATAATAATATTCAGCAAAGGGCATTGAATCATAATGATGAATCAGTTGAAATTCTGTTATTTCATCGGTGTTATGAATATGGACTGAAAACACGCCCAAAAACTCAGAACCCATCCACACAACACCGTCGCTGTCTTCTTCAATACTCACAATTCTGGATTGCTGTCCGGGAATAGAAAGTGTGGAATGAAGTTGTATTTTGTTATTTTCCAATTTAAAAATATCAACACCCTCACGATGACCGGCAAATACAAATGAAGGCATTGAATTGAGCTGTAATATTGAATAATATAAACCCTCTGAAATCTGTTGTTCAGCCATTTGCTCATCTATAACAAAAAGACCGTCTGAAGTTGCTGCCCAAAGTGTTGCTACATTATCATTAAAAATCACTTGCAATTTCCAGCATTGTGACTTTATAGAACTGAAAGAATTGAACCGATTTCCGGTTTGTGAAAAGCTTTCCATATCAAGATAATAAAGACCCTGCCATGTACCTGCAAATATCTTTGAATTAAAAAAATTGATATCAATAACACTTCCGTATAAACCAGAAATATCATCAAAATATGTGAAATTTCCGGATAACTGAACTTTTGCAATTCCATTGTCAAGAGCTATCCACAAATTTCCTTCTTTGTCCTCAAACAAATGTGTGTGGGTTTCGTTGGGAATTTTTGTTTCTCTGTTCAATTGACCTGCAAATTCTCCATCAGGATACATCAGATATGTTCCTCCCAGCATTGTTGACAAACCAAACATTCCACCGGAAAGCCGAATACAATGATATATGATATCTGAATTTGCACGATTATAAACTTCTGATTGCAACTCTGTTTCAATTATCAATCGGGGTGCATATATTACTGAAAAATCAAAAGAAACTACAAACATCCCATTGTTGCGTGTCACAATGAGAAATCTGTTCATATCATATTCAATCACAGCCCTCACATTTTTGCCAGCAAAAAATTCTCCACCCGAAATTAAAAGAAGTTTGGTGCCTGAAACCAACTGTAGACCAACTTCACTATTATACAGGATAAGATAATCTGAAGCTTTATAAACTCCTGAGCCTGAACCGTAATTTGCAACTTGTATATTCTTTCCGTTCCATATAAACATTTTGTCTGAAGTACAGAAATACACAAGATTATTCATTTCATAAATACCAGTTACAAAACCAAAATCTCTTGATTCTTCAGAAATAAAATGTTTTAAAGAAATAAATTCCTTCTCCCCGGGTCCTTTTATTATAAAGTATCCAAAATCAGACTTGGCACCAACCCAAAAAATTTCTTCACCAATCAACATTGATGTTGGTGTCAGATGGTTTCCAACTTTATGCAATATCCATTCATGTCCGTCATATTCCAAAATTCCGTCTCCGTTGGCAAAATACAAAGGTCCGTTCTCATCTTGTGTAACATACCAATTTTGGGAGTAACCTTTATACTCCAAAGGATGATAATAACGAACAAAGGGGTTTCCGTATATGAATGCAGATTGTGAATAAAGATTTGCAAAAGCACTGATAATCAGCACAACAAAGATGAAACACTGAATTAAAAACCTTCTGAATTGCATTTTTTTAAAAAAATTGAAGTGACAAATGTACTAAAAAAACTTACAGCTCTCTGGCAAACAATAAAAAATGTTACGACTGTACTGGAAAAAATATGTGTTTGTTAATACTTTTATCTTTAACACCCCTTTGCTTTTTTAATTTTTTTATAGGCATCAACAATAATCTGAAACTGCTCCTTGGCTACTTGCTGAAATTCTTCTCCAAGATGTGCGAGCTTGTCAGGATGATGTTTCATGGCCAGATTTCTGTAAGCCTTACGGATATCATCATGGCTTGAATCCTCAGTAACTCCCAAAATCTCATAGTATTGGTTCATTCCATAGGATGAACCTGAAGCTTCACTTGATTTGTTTTCTCTGGAAAAATAAAAAGCATGCACCGAATCCAAATCAGATGCATTGACACCAATAAACCGGCCCATTAATCTGATAATCCGCATCTCTGCAGCAGAAATAAAACTGTCAGACATGGCAAACCCATATAAAAAATGTAACAATTGTAAACTTTCCTCATATGTAATTTTTGATTTCAACTGATAGCAGGCACGTGATATCTGAAGTCTGGAATTGGCTGCTGTTCTAAGTAATGCCAACACTGAAGATGTTAATGGTTTCTTAAATCTGCTTTCATAATACTTCTTAAAATATTCAAACTCTTCCTTTTTTGATTTACTTTGTTTTTTCATCATGGCTGCAGAAAAAATAACAACAGCTGAATGAAAATCTTCGGGAATATAAGAATAATCATGATAATCTGCACGAATAAACTCTTTCCTTATTCTTCCTGCCTGAATCCTGATGATGATAACAAGCCACAAAATGACAATTATTGAAAATAATATGTTCATCAATTTCTGTTGTTTTCATTGCAAATGTAAATATTTATTCATTGCAATGTTTACATTTCAATGAAAAGGAAAATCTGAAATCTTTCAGATGTAATAATTACATTCAACTGACAAAACTAGCCAAGTCTGTACATTTTCCCCGGAAGACTTTTCACGATGCCTCGCATTTCAAGTCCGAGCAACAAAGCTGCCATATTACTAAGAGTATAACCTGTTGAATTGCATAAAAAATCTATCCCTGTATCACCATGTTCCTGTAAAAACCTTACAACAATTTCTTCTTCTTCTGTCAGAACAAAACTACTTTGTTTTGCTACTTTGCCTTTACCGGCAAAATCCCAGTTCATCTGATAAAACACATCTTCTGCTGAGGTAATCAATGCCGCCTTGTTGGTTTTAATAAGCCAGTTGCATCCTTCAGAATATGTATCGCCAATTTTTCCTGGTATGGCAAACACATCACGGTTGTATGAATTCCCAAGTTCTGCTGTGATTAATGCCCCTCCTCTTTTTCCTGCTTCCACAACAATGACTCCGTCTGACATTCCGGCAATAATCCTGTTACGTCTGGGAAAATTTTCCTTTTCAGGGGTAAGTTGAGAACTAAATTCTGTCACCAGTGCTCCGTGTTCACAGATTTGTTTAGCAAGATTACGGTTTTGAGCAGGATAAATCATATTGAGACCTGTTCCCAAAACTGCGATTGTTTCAATTGATGCATCAATAGATGCTTTATGGGCAGCAGTATCAATTCCGTGCGCAAGTCCACTAACAATTTGCAGTGGCTCTCCACGCATATCTGAAATAATTTTTTGTGTAATATCTTTTCCGTAAACAGTTGCCTTTCTGGTTCCCACAACACTTAATGATTTCAATGGATTGAGAGAAGCAGAGCCTTTGACATAAATCACCAGAGGCGCATCTGTACATTGCTTTAACCGAAATGGATACCGCTGATCATCAAGATATAAAATATCAATGTTGTATT
Organism: uncultured Bacteroidales bacterium; assembly: GCA_964526285.1. Classification (GTDB taxonomy): domain Bacteria; phylum Bacteroidota; class Bacteroidia; order Bacteroidales; family DTU049; genus CAYMAZ01. The sequence goes on from CAZGIW010000010.1 coordinate 11,199, forward strand.
TTTTGGCAAAATCAATTTCCTTTTCGGCTTGTTTGAAAATTTCCTTTTTATCCAGTGAGCGTAATGCCTGAATAGACAACATTCCTTTTTGCAGAAATTCTTTTTTATCTGCTTTAAAAATATTCTGAGGGTTTCCGAAATGGGAAATCAGTTTTCTGGCAGTGATTGAACCAATACGTTCTGCAAAAGTTAAAGCAATGGCAAAAAAAATTTTCTCTTCACAAATCTCCGTTTTCACTATAAAAAATGAGTTTTTTTTGAGTTAATATATATGCAAATGAAATTCGTCGCTAAAATACACATTTTCCTTCAAATCAAACAATTTTTCTTTATTAAATTTATTTATATATTTGAACCCTGAATTTTAATGTAATTTGATGTATGGTATTGATTATTAACTAAATAAACATCATATGAGAAAATTTTTACTCTCTGCAAGCCTAATTTTTGTTTCTTTTTTTTCATTTTCTCAGAAAGCAATTCTTCAGGGAACTGTGAAAGATTCAAAAAGTAAAGAAACACTCATAGGGGTTAATATCCTCTTATCAAAAGATTTTGGTGTTGTAACTGATATTGACGGGAAATATAAAATCGAAGTTGACCCTGGTGTTTATATTGTCACATTTAAATATGTGGGTTATACTGAAGAAACACGAACTGTTCGTCTTTCTGCCGGAGAAAATCGGATTCTTAACATGGATATGACCACAGAGGTAAAAATGCTTGATGTGGTTGTTGTTTCAGCAGGCCGTCATGAACAGAAGCTTTCTGATGTAACAGTTTCAATGGAGATTATCAAACCTTCTCTCATAGAAAGTAACAACATTACATCACTAGAAGATGCCCTTCAGATGGTTCCAGGTATTTTTATAATGGATGATCAGGCAAGTATTCGTGGTGGTAGCGGTTATGCCTTTGGTGCAGGAAGCCGTACCTTGCTAATGGTTGATGACCTTCCAATTCTTACAGGTGCTTCAGGTGAAGCCAGATGGGATTTTGCCCCTCTGGAAAACATGGAGCAAGTGGAAATTATCAAAGGAGCCAGTTCAGCCTTGTATGGTTCTTCTGCCCTCAACGGTGTAATTAATATCAGAACCAAATTCCCCGGTGCTGAACCCTCTTCTTCAATCACCATGTTCAGTGGTATATATGGTAATCCCCAGCGTGACGAGATTAAATGGTGGAAAACACATTCTCCCTTTTTTACGGGAACACGTTTTGGTCACTCCCAAAGATTTGGAAACGTTGATGTGGTTTTTGGAGGAAATATTCAGTCTGAAAAAGGTTATCAGGAAAACAAAGATGAACAACGGATCAGATTCAATATGAATTTACGTTACAGGTTTAAGAAAGTTGATGGTCTTGTTGTTGGAGTAAATTCAAATTATATGGACAGAGCAGGAAGTATGTTCATTTTGTGGCTCGATGGTGACAGCGGTGTATGGAAAGCCAATCCTGCGTATCAACAATCATATCACAATACTTCACTTAACATTTATCCCTATATAACTTATTATCCCAATCAAAATAACAGGCACAGCCTTAAAGCCAGGTTCTATTCAATAAGAAATATTAATGATATGGAACAAAATAATTTTGATGATTCATACTATACTGAGTATTCTTATCAGAAAATGTTTAAAAATAAACTTGCATTGACCAGCGGGACAAGTTTTTCATACAATGAAAGTGTTTCTCAGATATTTGGTGCAGAAAAACACTTTGGCTCCAATCTGTCATTGTTCTCACAAATGGACCATGTTTTCTGGGGAAGGCTCAATACTTCTCTGGGTGCCAGGATTGAAGGCTACAGAATTGATGCTGAAGAACTAAACTTTAAACCTGTTTTACGTTCAGGTATCAACTATTCAATCAATGAGAAAACCTATCTGCGCGCTTCATATGGCATGGGATATCGTTATCCTACAATTGCTGAACGTTATACAGCCACAAATACAGGGACAATACGAATTTTTGCCAATCCTGATCTAAAGGAAGAAACAGGCTGGAGCCTTGAAGGAGCAATTAAAAGAGGCTTTCAGGTCAGTGGCTGGAATGGATATGTTGACCTGGCACTTTTCTGGACAGAGTATCACAATATGATTGAATTTAGATTTGATTACCATAATCCTGATACTGTTACATTGGTAGTGTATCCTCCGGATCATCCTAATTTTTTCACCAACTGGATTGGGTTTAAGGCAGAAAATGTAAATAATGCCAGAATTACCGGTCTTGACTTCACAGTAACAGGAGAAGGAAAATTCTTTGGGCTTCCTGCTACACTGCTTGCAGGATATACATATACAAAACCAATAGATCTTGACGTGGAAAAAACTGATGATAATATGTCAACACAAAAGAACATACTTAAATACAGATTTTATCATAATGCTAAGTTCGATTTTGATGTGAGCTGGAAAAAACTGAGTTTTGGTGTTAACAGTGAATATTGCAGCCACATCGTCAATATTGACAAGGCTTTTGAAGATAGTGTGAGATATCCAAACGGGCAACCTATTATTATTAATGGTGAACCTACATATTTACTTAGTGGAGTAAAAGAATATCGTGAAAAGCATAACAAGGGATTTCTGGTATTTGATTTCAGAATTGGCTGGAATGTAAGTGATAAAGTGCGTTTCTCTGCCAGTGCAAAAAATATTTTCAATAAGGAATATGCCATACGACCCGGTGATGTTCAGGCTCCAAGAACTTATGTAGTGCAGCTGACAATAAGAATCTAGAAATACACTTTTTTCTGAATACAAAGCAAACATATAATCAGGGAGTTGTCCTGGTAGCTCCGCTTAACTGGGGACTCGGCCATGCCACACGATGCATTCCCGTTATCAGACAGTTGTTGACAAACAATCAAAAACCAATCATTTGTGGAAATGATGAGTCTCTTACAATTCTCAGAAATGAATTTCCACAGCTTGAGTATAAAGAGCTTCCGTCCTATTCTGTGAACTATGCTCACAATCCCGGATATTTTGCTTTCAAAATGCTTTTTCATCTTCCCCGTTTTCTTAAAGCAAAACGGAAAGACAAAAGGGCAGCTGCTAAACTTGTCAAAGAAATACATCCTGATTTTATTATTTCTGACAACAGATATGGTTTCAGACACCCTAAAGTGCATTCAGTTCTCATTTCGCATCAATTACTACCTCTGATGCCAAAAAATGCAAAATCCGTATCTGGATTTATCAAAAAGAAAATATTCAAATGGCTGGGTGCTTTTGATGAAGTCTGGGTTCCTGATTTTGAAGAATTACCCAATCTTTCAGGAAAACTATCCCATAAAACTGGTTTCAAAGGGAGAATCACTTTCTGCGGACCACTCTCCCGTTTTCAAAACACTGAAAAACAAATTCACTCACATACATTTGATATACTTGCAATTGTGTCAGGCCCCGAACCTCACAGGACATATTTTGAACAATACTGCAAAGGCATAGCCCGTAAAACTGGACTAAAAATGTGTTTAATTGCCGGAAAACCCCATGAAAATGTTTCTTTTGAGAAGGAGAATCTTACTTACTATTCCCATATTGAAACATCTGAATTTGAAAATTTAATACTGCAGTCCCAGTTTGTTTTTTCCCGTTCAGGTTATTCTACTATTATGGATATGTTTGTGATGAATAAAAAGACCCTTTTTGTTCCCACACCCGGACAGACAGAACAGGAATATCTTGCTGAATATAATTCAGAAAATGGGCTGTTTTATTATTTCAAGCCTGAACGAGATGATTTTTTAAAATGTTTGGAAAAACTAAAAAGACAAAACCCTGAATCCCGCACGTATAACAATGAACTTCTTATAAACGCCATGAACAAGATGTTGGCAAAAATGAATCCAGTTTCAAAATAATAAACAAACTATCTACTCTTCTGATTTCCCCAAATTGTATGTGAATCCAATCTGTATTGCCAAAACTTTTTCATTGATGTTTCTGTTAAATTCACAATCATATATGATATCAAAGGTTGCCCTTGTTTGTTTGGCTATCTGAATTCTTGTACCAGCAACCATTCTTAATTTTCTCAGTTCAAACAATTGCTGTGAATGCAAAGGAAAATAGGTCTCTACTGCTGTATATAATAGGAATGGCGACTTCCTGATTTTATATGCAAATCTGATTTTTTCTCTGTGCATTAGCTCTTCCATGGGTTCTCCCACAAATGATTCCTGATCATTGAGAACCCGAAGACGCGTATTTATCCGTAAACGTTTCACTCTGGTTTTCCACATGATGTCTGCAAGCCATCTGTGCTCAACAAAGGAATAATCAGACATGGGATAAGTGGTTTTTGCTCTGTAACCCAATCCAAAAGACCACTGCTCGTTTTGCAGATAACACAACTCAAACTCTGCCTGATTTCGTCCAAACATGGTTGTATTATGAATAAAACGCATCTCGTTCTCAAATGCAAACTCAATTTTTTCATGCAATGGCAATGTTAATCCAAGTGTGAGCCAGGTTTGCTTATCTGTTTTCTGTGCTTTCACATTTGAAAAAATCAAAGAAAACAAACATGCAAGAAATAATGGTATTTTATTTTTCATACTGATATACACGTTTTGATTTTAATTTACCGGGCGGCTCATACACTTCTCTCAATGTTCTCATTCCATCACTGTTGTATTTATACACAGTGTGTTTAGTTTCATTCCCCTTTGAATCAAACTCCACAATTTTTACAACATCTCCATTAGAATTGTATGAAAACTTTTCATGTTTTTTGAATGCACCGGCTTTTTTATCATATTCTTTACATTCAACAACATTACCACTGGAATTGTAAGAAGTGACAGACAAAACCACCTTCACTTCCTTTCCGTTTTCATAGCGGATGTCGGTCTCTGTGATTTTTTTAACTCCTGCTTTTGATATTTCCTTTCTGCTTTGAGAAAAACATGATATTGACAAAACTGTTAAACAGAATAATGCTGCTGATATTATTTTCATATTTTTACTAATCTAGAATTATAATATCTTCTAAAACAATGTGCTGATTGTTGGCTGTAATTTCAAATGTTTTAATCACAGGCTCATATCCCGAAGCAATGGTTTGTGTTGAGTCTTTTGAATAAACATACACCTGATAATTGCCCTTGCGCAGGTTATCAAAACGGAATGTTCCGTCATAATTCGTTCTCACATCGTCTGAATGGGTATCATTTTCACCATAGATAAGATACACTCTCTGCTCCTGTGCATAATATTCTCCAAGCAAAGTGGTGAATGATGCGTTATAGTTTTTAACATACACCTTTCCTGAGACCGAAGATGTACCACCGGGACCTGGCTCTTTTGAACAGGAGGAAATCAGTAGAAAAACCACTGACAGTAAAACTAAAAATGAAATTGTGTTTTTTACTTTCATTGTTTGATAAGTTTAAATGGATATTTTTGATTAATTAGAATTATATATATGCCTGAATTTAAGAAAGATAAATTATAAGAAACTTCCAACTCTCCTTTAAGAAAGTCATTTACAATTACACTTCCCTTTATATCACAAATTCTGATGTTATATACAAGTTCCCCCTGTGATACAATCGTAATATCTGTATTAACAGGATTTGGATAGATTTTGAAATCTTGTGAACTTGTTATATTTTCAACTGACAATGGTTGATTGAAAGCCAATGGTGTTGGTGCTAAAAAGGTAAAGTTTCCTGTTCCATTGGGGTATCTCCCATATGAAATATCTGCAGTTTGTATTCCAAAAGAAATATCGTCAATATAATACCCATAATCATATGACATGACTACATTTTCACCACTTCCTGATAGTTTGAAATTTGCATGAAGTCCGCTTTGATTTAAGTCATCATCCGCCCATATAATCAGATATCCGTATGGTTCGATAATCGTATTGTCAGGAAATTGCCATTTATATGGATCACTGTAACTGTCAGAAAGATACACATTGTTGAGGCTGATATACCGGTCTGTATTGTTATAGAGTTCAATCCAGTCCTCATATTGTCCGTTTGGATCTGTAATTGTTGAACTATTAATTGCCATGAGTTCATTGATAACCACTTCACCTGCAACTATGTTTTCACTAACACTAAAAAGTGTATAATATTCATATTCAGCACGCTGAGGAGAAAACTTTCCTGCATTATTATTTTCTGCATAAATATAATACTGCACCTGTGAAGAATTCACAGGAATTTCAACTCCGTAAACTCCGTCACCTGCACTTCCGTCTCCGTTGTTTCCATCGTCAAACATTTCAACTCTTACAAATCTTTCTGTTTTGTTGAATCTATAGCCAAGCATCACAAGGTTTGCATTTTGCACTTGTGCAGTAATAAAGACATTGTCATTGATGGGCGGCATTGAATTTGAAGGCATTATATTGCTAATGACAGGCTGAACATATTGCATATCAGTTTGAGAGCTTAAGAATGTTTTGCGACCATCCATCAGCAATGAAAGACCGGGAATATTCATTGGACCACTTGTGATGGTTTGGGTCATATTGTTTTGAAACTGAGTGTATGTGTATAGTTTATTTACATCAGCCTGAACAGACGAATCAATCAATGCCTGATAAGTTGTTCCCAAAGAATAGTAATCATCATTGAGAAAAAACTCTTCATACATGGTTCTGAAATGTGCAACATACATTTTTGCATACATTGGAATATTCAGTAATCTATGAATAAGAGGCCTGTCAGTGTTGTTCTGATGGAGCCATATTGAAAGTTCCTGCATTTGTGAAACTGAAAGCGGCGGGCCAATGCCTGTATTATTAAAACTGCCAAATGATTCATTCAGGTCCCATACAACTGCATTAAAACAGCCGTTGTCTGCTTTATATAAATAATAATTCTGAGATATTGCTCCTGTATAACTGTCAAGATTCACCAACAAATTGTTGAAAGCAAGCATCCATAAAACACGATCAATATCCAGAATATCATTCATGTCATTTGGATTAAATTTGATGATATCACATAACTCAACCAGATCATTCCATCCGAAGTCGGATTTAATCTCATAACAACTGAAGTAAAGACTGCTATCGGCTCCCAGATAAGCTAAATTACTTTTATTTCCTCCTGAATATATGGGGTTACATTTGAAAAAGGTATTTGTTTTTGAGCCAAAGTGGTTAAAAACAAATTTTCTGGTTATTGATTCCACATTGGTATATAAACCAAAATAAGTGTTGTTAATATATAATCTAGCATAATTTGCACGTGGTGCACTCATATATGAGCGGGCAATATCGTAGGCAATTGTTTCTCTTACCTGTGTTGGGTCTTTAAAACCATTGTTTAGCTTAATATCTGTGATTCCGTCATAAATGTGATCATCCTTAAAATGGTTCAGCTCAATATGAAAAGGGTTTTTAACCTGAGAAGCATTGTATGAACTGTTGCCCTTATACTTCACTCCCACACTATCCAGGGTGGTTCCATTAATTCTAATGCTGTCAGCCAAAATATAACTCCCCGAGCCTGCTTTGGCAGTATCCATCATATAGTCCCAGTTTGGCTGACTAAAATATAATTCAACAACCTGAATACTAAGACTATCATAAAAGGATTGCGCCCTGAGATTGCTCAATAAAAAACAACTACAAATTAAAACAAAGAGTATTTTTATATTGTTTGTTTTCATATTGAATTGTTTAATTTTAATCATCATTGTCAAGACGTGGAATTTCATCAGGATTTTCTCTTCCTGTAAATTTATTTTCATAAAAATATATTCTAATCTGAGCAACATCCCTTAGAAAATCAATTTTTCCAACTTCTGCCCTGTGAATATTCAAACCAGTCCTTATTCTCAAATCATCAAGCAATAGCTGATAGTTTTCAGGTTTTATGAGTTCAATTTTTTCAAACAACACAACTCTGGATGATTCGTGTTTGAGCAACCACACCTTTTCCAGAAGAAAAGTTATCAAAAGAATTGACAAATTAGTAAAGACTACTTCACCCCAGGAAACTTTCTTGTTGAATAAGGAATTAATGACTGAGACACCAATAATGATGAACAGATAAGTCATTTCTTTGATGGGAATTGTGCCAGTTCTGTACCTGAGAATTCCAAAAATTGCAAACAAACCAAGAGCGAATCCCAGCTGAAGTTTTACACTTCCCAGCATAAAACATAACAGAAACACAATGGAGCTGATTAAAAAATATGTAAATAAGTAATCTTTTCTTTTTGATATGGAATAATACAACACTCTGGCAAGCAAAAATGTCATAAACAGATTAAGCATAAAACGAATGGCAAGATCATAGATACTCTCAGCATCCCATAATTCAATGCCAAATAGTTTTCCCGATTCAATCAAAAATAAATAATTCATTGTAATGGTTTTTTGTTTGTTTGTTTTTACCTGACGAAATTAAATAAAATTTCCTTCACATAACCTTAATAATCTATTTAAATTAAATTAAAATTTCATAAAACGTTTTATTTCCTTTTCTGATGTTTTGATAAAATATATACCTGAAGCTAAATTTCGCACATCTATACTTGACACACTTTGTGCAGAAAAGACCAACACCCCTGTAATTGAGAATATTTCCACATCCCTTTCCATCGACAAAAACAAAACATCATTCACCGGGCTTGGATAAACAAAGAATTCATCATTTGGTTCTTCTTCTTCAGGAGGAATCACATTGGAAGCTCCGGGAGTAGGTCTGTCAAAAAATATCCAGTTAATGTTACCATCGGGATAACGTCCATATGAGATATCATCAGTTTGCTCTCCAAATGAAACAGAATCAACAGGCACATAGCTATCAGGACTAAAGACAATCACTGCTTCGCCCGAGGCAGAAAGTTTAAATGATAAATGCAATGGCCCTTGTTCGGGTTGGTTGTCTGCCCAAAGTAAAAGGAAACCACCTGGCGGAATTTTTGTAAGATGACTTCCGTCAGGAATTCTGTGTTTAAAGGGAGTCTGAATATTGTCAGTTATGTAAAAGCCCGCAATATCAATTGTATCTGCATTGGGGTTGTAGAGTTCAATCCAATCATCATATTCTCCTAGTTCATCATCAATGGTTTGAACGTTGGAAGCCATAAGCTCGTTGATATACACAAGCGGATGATAATTGTAATCAGGATCAACCTGAAACAATGCTTTAAGATACAGATTATCTGCTAATGTTACTTCAATCAAAGGATTTGTGTTGCCGGTTCCCTCCCATTCTACAAACATATAACCTGGTTTTGGAATGGCTTTCACAGGAATGGGAATGGCTTTGAAATATTTTCCTTCCCATGGATACACAGGATTATTGGCAGCCACTGTATTCTCGTTGATGTCAACACTGCTGATTTTGATAAATCCGTGTGCAGGATCAGAAACATCAAGTTGCACCTGAGCAGTGCCCGGTAATCCCCACATGTCAATCACATGTTGTGTCATATATTGCGGCCTCTGATTAGCAAAATATCTCATTATGTTTACATTGTTCTGCCAGATATTAATATTTCCATCGGGTGAATGCCAGCGATGAATATTCTCAGGCATATTTTGAAAATAAATCATCTGCATGGAATCAATCACTTCAATTACTCTGTGAGGCTTAAAGGTTGTATTCATATGATCTGCAAAACGATTGATAAAATCATTTCTAAAGTTATTGTTTTCAAGTAGTTTTCGTAACAATAGTGTTGACCATGCAGGATTAGGCCATTCTGTCTGAGTTCCGTCAGTGGCATACTCAAGAGTGTTATGAAGCGGAGCAAGCATTTCGTCAATCCATCCAAATCCAAAATCTGTATCAAACAACTGCCACCGCCATCTTCCATCCTGTCCATATAATGCATTGGAAATATACTGGGATGTATTTTTTCTCCAGAACGAAATATTATTTCCCGGCCAGTCGGTGTTTCTTATGTATATCTGAACAACCTGATGATCAATAAAACTGTTCATGTCCATCTTTGTTTTCATATAATCATAGGCCGCTGTTTGAGAAAGATTATGATTTTCAGCATAAACATACATTTCATAAAAATGAATGTTGGCATCCTCAGGGCCTTCAGATACAAAACCCATTGTTTCGAGTTTGTGAACATCATCGGCATCAATATGATAGTGTGATTCAGTATAATGTCTGTCCTGTCTTTCTCTGAAATTATGAATCCCCCAGAATTCTCCGTTTAAAAATATCACAGCCGGTCTGATTGCCTGATAATCATTCTGCATATGTGAAACAAGTGTATGAATCATCCCATCTCTGAACAAGGTACTTTCAAAATCATTTCCTGAGTTACGCAACATAAGTCTTTTGAACCGGGTAAGCGGAAATCCTCCAGCCCTGGTTGTGAGTTCCGGAAAAACAGGATAATCAACATATTCATCTCCGTATTTATCCCTGAAATACAATCTGAGAGATTTTTGTCTGAATAAACGGGAAGCACCACCATGAATCCTTATGCCAATATCTCCGGAAAATCCAAAATCACCATTTTTTTCAAAAAATTCGATGTGCGCTGGCCTTTCCCATGCATCTCCCCTTTCAAAATAATTTGCAGGTATCCACCAGGTTACTGTATCATCAGGATTGGCTGCAACCCAGTCATCATATATCTTTCCTTTCACATAAATCCCTCTTTCGTAATCAAACAAATTCAAACTGTCTGTTACAATTGAAACCACAGGCATATTATATCTGGTAAAAATTCCGCCATCAACAAAAAATGTATGTGTTTCTGATTTTAGTGCCAAAGTATCTGGAATAAACAGCTTTGCCCTGACTACAGTTGATTTGAATATTTCTCCAGCAGGTGGAAACCACCAAACAGATGTTTCTTCAATCATTGATAGCACATTTGGGTCTCCTGCCCTGCTATCAATATGAATGGGATTTGTGTAAAGTGTTGAACTTTTATCAGGTTCAGAACCATCAAGTGTGTATCTTATTTCAGCATTGGGATGTATTGTGGTAATTGTTAAATCAAAACCACTGGTATAAAAACCACCGTTATGAGAAAACACTGGTTCTTCATATGTAAATCCAACAACAGGGTCAGATACATTGGAGGCTTTTGGTGTGGGTTTACTGAAATAAACCAAATTTGTCGAAGCATCGGGATATCTTCCCCATGAGAAATCATTGGGTATTGAAACCGGAGGCAAATGATCTAACTGAGCACCCCGTGGCTCAGTTAAAACCAAATCTTCTCCCTGTGAACTGATTTTAAAATTGGTATGCACATAAGCCCAGTAAATATCCAAGCCAGACGCAAAAACAAGCTGATACTGATTTGGTTCAATAATTACTCCGGGAAATTTCCATTTATAAGGATCATTTATGTCATCTGACAAAAAGAAATTGTTCAGATTAACAGGAGAACTCCCAGCATTGTATAGCTCAATCCAATCATTGGCATTGTTAAACTCATCAAATACAGTTAATGAATTGGATGACTGTATTTCATTGATTACAATATTATTATTGAAATGAAGCTGCAAATCATCAATATACAAAACTGAATTTCCTTTGGGAGAGCCACCGAACAGATTATATGCCGAAAGATAGATTACAGCACTATCAGGTGTTTCATAAAAATTATCTGCATAATTGACAGGAATGTAAATATTCTTATAATTTGCAATTGTTGAATCTATAAATGTGAATGCAAAACCTGCCATTGTATCACAATGATAAACAAGCATCACCAGCATTGCAGAATCACTGTTTGCAGGAAAATATTTAAAACTTGCGCTCATTGAAGTGATTCTTTCACCCAAAGGAAATGCTCCTGTGTACATTGAATTGCTCATTGATGATTTCACATAGCCACCAATTGTATCAGTACCTGAAATCACCGTTTCAATTTTTATGGCATAACTTCCTTCCACATTATCAGTAATCTTTTCTGCAGGATATTGTCCCAAAAGGCTCCCTTGAATATTTAGTGTTGCCCAATAAAGAGGTTCTTCATAAGATGTAATATTCCAGCTTTCAAAATCACCATTTGGAATTGCACCTGTTGTATTGACAAATGATACATCATCAGCGATGAGATAACCACTATAAATTGTATCTTGAAAAGGACGTGGGTTAGTCAACATTATTATCACCGAATCAGGAGTTTCTGTTGGATGACTGAAATTAATTTTGAAACTTCTTCTTACATATTGTGATGTGTCAACATTGGTGGGAATGTAACAAAAGTCAGTACTTAGATCCACCCCATTTTTTCGAAAAATTACAAGCATCAGTGCCACATCAGTTGGGTCAGGACTATAACATTTGAAATAACCTGCAATTGAATCCGGTCTTTCATTATAGGGAACTCCGCCTATGAAACCCAAAACTCCGTCATATCCTCCGTGAAGTAAAAATGAAGTGCCACCATAACTCTGATCATAAGAAAGTTTAACACCATAATTCCCTCCATGAGAAGGTACAGCTGTTTTAACATTACCATAGGATTGCCAGAAATCAATATTTTCGTGATGAACAGGAATCCAGGTTTCAAATCCTCCATTTGGAATCTGAGCTTCAGTTTGAAGCAAAATTTTTAATATTATTACAATAAGTATAAATATTCTTTTCATAAATATAATTTTCACTTTATTAATTGACAACGACAAATTTTGCCGATTTTATTTAAATGAAATTTAAACCTGTTGCGTTTCACAGATTGATTGAGCAAAGCCTGACCTATACAATACTTGCTGATTCTCTGAGGATAGATACCCAATTCTTTCAAAATCTGATGAACAGGACTATTGCACATGGAAGCTTGTTTTAATTCTGTAACAACCAGTCCATCAAGCTCTTGCTGGCCATACTGATTTGAAAAAAACAGGTGTGTATCAATGGTGAGCCTCTGAGTCATTTCATTATCTGCAAATGTCATTCTGAAAAAACGATTCTGAAGTGAAGGCTGAAGCTGACTTAAATCATAGGGCGAATTTTTTACTATGAATTTACTGGTTTCATCAGTAATGCTCATATTCTCAGATTGCACAGGCGTTCTTTTTTTTATTGTCGTGCGTTTATTGTTCTTAAACTTGATTTCAAGAAATGTACTTTCTGTAATTTCATAATGGCGCACCCTCACTTTATATCTGTTCAGTCTTTCATTATGATGGTCGTGATACATTGAAAAATCAGATGTGTCATAATACGATGTCTGATACTGGTGAATTCTCTGACCATTGATTTCAAGCACTTTGAATGAAGTTGATAATTGGCTTAACAGCACAGGCAATTTATCAATATGGAAAATATATTTTCGGTCTTTTCTCCTTTGTAATGATACAGCATCAAGCTCTTTCAAACTAATTGGCTGAAATGTTGATAATATATCACTGAACATACTATGATTACTCATTTTTTTATTTATTTATTCAATAAGATATGTGTTTGATTACTAACTAAATAGCATCTACAATAAAAAATGTTTTTGTTCATTGAACTTAATAATTACTTTTTTGTTACACACAAACTTAATATTACCCTAACAGTAAATTAACAAATCATAGAAAATTATTAATGTAAAATTGTAACAGTGCCAAGCAACGACTGTTTGACATCAGAACCGGCAAGTTGATAGGAGAATGAAAATACATATACTTCCTGTGGGCATCTTTGTCCTTTAAAATTTCCATCCCACTTAAAATCAGGTTCTTTTGAATGGTATATGAGTTCACCCCATCGTGTAAAAATCATGACCTCACAATTTTCAATCTGATATGTTGTATGGAGTGAGAAATAATCATTGAGCCCATCACCGTTAGGAGTAAATGATCCGGGGAAATAAATACCTGATTCATCTATACTGAAATGGGCTGTAACTTCTTCATCTTCAGTCAAAAAGAAACTTACACTATTGGAGTTCTCGTCTGGAATAAGCATATGTGTACCAATAGTCCAATGAGAAAACAGATAATTAAATCTGTCGTTTGCAATCAGGTTGATGTTTGAGGGATTAATTATATTTTCAGTATGTGTTGTATAGATAAGTATGTTACTATTCAGTATTACTTGACCTGAGTTGGGAGGTGATACATTTACTTTCAGCGTATAAATATCTGGTTCTTCGTATTCCTCGAAATATGCATAAACAGTGTCATTGCTTGTTATTAAGAAATTCACAATCTGTGTATTCACATTAGGCAAAAGAGTGTGTTGCAGGGACATCCAGTTTGAAAAAATATAACCAGGAAAAGCACTTGCAATAAGATTAACACTGGTACCATCATTTATGTCATCAGACCATGGATAGACAGCCGGAGTGAAAGAATTGACTGTAACCTGACCTGAACCCGGAGGTTCAACAATGAGAGTTAAGTTTCTTATTGGGGGTCCCTGGATATAATGAGCAATAATTGTATCAGGGGCATTGAAAACAACAGAAATGCCCTGACTGTTAATTCCGGGATTGGGTGTATGATTTACAAATTCCCAGTGAGAAAATGTGTATCCGGGATGTTCATTGGCAAAAAGCTGATGAATAACAGTACCGTAATAATTGTCGGAGTGAGGAAAAACACTGATATTGTTTTGATTAAAGTCAATGTTTCCGGCACCAACAGGATTCACAAGCAACACAATATTAAAAGAATCCAGTCCGAAACAATCTATAATACCCTGCTCCACAACAATACATCGTTGATTGATGAAATCACGAACAGCCTGTACATTGTTTTGCCATGTTGTCAGGTTTCCTCCCCAACGGGCAATGTGCTGGGGCATTTCAGGTGCAATGCGAGCAACAAGTTCATCCAGAAGAAGAATCATATTGTCACAATGCAAAGGACCGTTAATAAGATAAAGATATCTGGTAACATATAATTGTCTGAACTCTTCGCTTTCGTTAAAAAGTTTTGTGATTATTGAAGTATGTCCTTGTCCGCCGGGATCTGGGAGCTGCTGACCGAAACATGGATCTGCATTTGGTGAAGTATTGGGTATTCCTGTATAATTAATGTAATGTCCAAAAGTGGCATCCATATCCCAAAGTGTATATCTCCATTTCTGAGCCTGACCTGCAGGATTTGTGCCTTTCCACCATGCAGTATTCCAGTTAAGCCAGTCCATACAAACAGTATGAGTATTAATAATGAAATAATCTATCAGGCTCAACAAGTTCAGTCTGTCATCAACATAAGCATAATGAGTAGGATCGCCCATATTATTGCTCTGAATATATGTACGCAATGCGTTCCAGTCATTTGTAGCAGCCGTTCCACCATATTCAGCCCATGTGCCGCCCCAGGTTTTCAGAAAAAACAGATCTAATCTGTCCTGGTCATAATTATATTCAGTAAAGTCAGGATCATCAACTTTTTCTCGTGTTTCATATATTCCCCAATACTGTCCGTTCAAATAGAGAACACAAGGTTCATATGAACGCTCATCAAGTTCAAGCCCTGACCGCTGAGAGAGTTCTGCAATAAACGCATCTCTGATATGAGCACCTCCCGCCTGAAAAGGATAATTATCATTTGCGGCAGCCTTCCACATTACCCTTTGAAACTTATCACGGTTTGTAATATTAAATATTCCATGACGAAGTGCATCAGCATACCCAAACTGGTCACGTGAAATAAAATCAATTCCTCTTTGCTGATATGCCCAACTGTCATTCCCGTGTTTATTAAATTCACCTGTTACTTTTGCTTCAAGTTGATTGTTTTCATAATATTCAACACATCCGTGGGGACGAATTCCTGAATTACCATTTAGAAGTGTCGAAACATCGGTGCCTGCAATGGAAACCACAGGAACAGTATGTGAAACATTAATAAAATATGTGTGAAACTCATAAAATCCAGGCAAAATCTGAGGATCATTACTAAATACACGTGCCTGCACCACAGTCGTGCTGTTGATGTTTAATGCTGCGGCATAAACCGGTGAAGTTGCATCAGGTGTATTCCCGTTTATTGTGTATCTGATGACAGAATTTGGCTCTGATGTTGAGATACTGACAGTTTGACTGCCAGGATAAAACCCACCGTTAATATTGAAATCCGGCAAAGCAGCATATCTCATATATGAAGCTCCTGCATTATTTGCATTGGGAGTTGGATTTGTAAAAACACCCCAGACAGGGTTTCCGTTACTTACTCTTCCCCACGAATGATTTCTTTGAGTACCGTATTGAAGAAGATGATAGCTTTCCAGAATGTTGCCTCCCGGATCTGCAAGTACTACATATTCCGGATTTGGCTGTCTTTGTGTTATTTTAAAACTGGTGTGAACATGTCCTCCGGCAACTTCATCACGCCCTGAAGCCCAAACACGCAACACTCCATTGGCTGGAATAGTAACTCCTGCCGGAAACTGCCATTTTGTTGGATTGTTATTCTTGTCGCTGAGATAATATCCTGACAAATTGAATGGCGTTGCGGTGGGGTTATATAATTCTATCCAATCTTCATAACGACCATAGTTATCAGTGAATCCATCATGATTTGATGCAGAAAACTCATTAATCATCACCTGCCCGAAAGAAAACTGCAATAAAATTATGCTTAGAAATATAAGCTTAACTGCTTTTTTCATTGTATATAAGGGTATTAATTATGCAAAAATACTCATTTTATTTCAAGGAAATTTAAAAAAAAAACCACAAATATAAGGACAATGTTTTCAGAAAAAAGTTTACTTAAGATAAAGTTATTTAACTCTATTGCAGAGTTTTTTCAATAATCAATACCAAAATATCTGTTTATATTTGCAATGACAATAAACATCATGGATAACTACAGCTCAAATAATCATATTATCGAAGTTCATAACCTGAATATTAGCTTCAATAATAATATGGTGGTTGAAAATGTTTGTTTCAATATCGAAAAGGGAGAAGTGTTGGGCATAGTTGGTGAATCAGGTTCAGGAAAAAGCCTTACAGCCCTATCACTCATGGGACTTTGTCCTACACAGGCAAAAATTCAAACAGAAAACGGAATATTGTTTCACAACAACAAACAATCTATCAGGCTGGATCAATCTGACAACAAAATATTAAGAAAAATCAGAGGAAATGATATTTCTATGATTTTTCAGGAACCAATGACATCACTTAATCCTGTTTTGAAATGCGGAAATCAGGTTGCTGAAATTATCAAAATCCACAAGAAACAAAATAAAAAGAAAACATTTCAAAGAGTGATTCAGCTATTTGAAGAAGTGAGCCTCCCCGACCCTGAAAAAACCTTTCATAAATATCCTCATCAATTGTCAGGAGGACAAAGACAGAGAGTGATGATTGCTATGGCGCTGGCCTGCAACCCTCAGTTGCTTATTGCTGATGAACCCACAACGGCTCTTGATGTCACAGTGCAGAAAACCATCCTTCAGCTTTTAAAAGACCTGCAAAAAAAGTACGGATTAAGTATACTTTTTATTACCCACGATTTGGGTGTTGTTCGTGAGATTTGTCACAGGGTTTTGGTGATGAATAAAGGGAAAATTGTTGAAGAATTAAGCATTGAACAACTAAAAAACAACGATGCGACACATCCTTATACTCAAGGACTTCTGGCATGCAGGCCTCCAATTGATTCAAAACCATACAGGCTGAAAACAATCAGTGATTTTATGAACAGTCCTGAGAATAATTTGAAACAATCTGAAATCCAGATAAAATCAATTGAAAGGGACAATAAACTCATTGAAGTAAATAATCTGAGCAAGTATTTTCCAATGGGGAAAAATTTTACTGGCAGAATCAATGCATGGTATAAAGCCGTTGATGATGTGAGTTTTTCGGTGTTTGAAGGAGAAACCCTGGGACTGGTTGGTGAATCTGGATGTGGAAAAACCACATTAAGCAGAACTCTTCTTGCATTGATTAACCAAACCAGAGGCGACGTTTTATTTGAGAATAATAACATAAAAAACTTTAACAAAAAACAGAAAAAGGCATTTCGTCAACAAGCTCAGATTATTTTTCAGGATCCATACTCATCACTCAATCCGAATATGACAATAGGGAATGCCCTCACTGAACCCATGAAAGTTCATTCTATGTATTCTTCAACAAAACAAAGAACTGAATATGCAGTGAGTTTACTGGAAAAAACAGGGTTAGATGCTGATGATTTAAAAAAATATCCTCATCAGTTTTCGGGCGGACAAAGACAAAGAATTGTCATTGCCCGTGCCATGGTATTAAAGCCAAAATTTATCATCTGCGATGAGGCAGTTTCTGCACTTGATGTTTCAGTTCAGGCTCAGGTTCTTAACTTACTCAATGATTTGAAAGAAGATGCCGGGCTTACTTATTTGTTTATTTCACATGATCTTTCAGTGGTAAAATATATGAGTGACAGACTGATGGTTATGCAAAAAGGAAAAATTGTTGAAGAAGGAAATGCTGCAGATGTTTTTAATAACCCGAAAAACCTCTACACAAAACAACTCATTGATGCAATTCCGGGTTAGCTCTTAATTGATTGTTTCTGTCTTTTGAAAAAACCGTAACTGCTGAGCGCTATTTAATAAGCCACAAATTCACATATAAACACGAATAATCCTTTTGATTCTGCAAAAGCCATTACACTATTTCAAATTCTGACAACTTGAAAGCAAGCTTTCTTTTTCAGAATTTGTAAATGTGTCAAATCAAATCTGAATGTTCAGATTTGCATTGTTAACAATGGCTTTTGCAGAAAAAAAAGTTTTGCGAATGACAATAGAAATTTATTTACCAAATTTTTCGTGTTTGCAGAGATTTTAAGCAATGCAAAAGGATGTGTTTGTTTTGTTGAAATTACGTTGATAAAGATTGTCATAAGTAATTTCAAAAAAACAAACCAAAATCAACAGCGTTGATTTTGATGCCAGACATAAGCCTTTTGCATTGCATAGAAAAACATATTCGTGGAAATTTGGGTATTCGTGGCTAAAGAATTACGATATCTTAAGTTTGGTGAGCAGTAACAAAAAATCAGTTAATTTTGAAAACTCATTCAAGCCCAAATATTATCTTTTCACTTATGAAACAATCACTTGAATCTCACTTTGAAAAGTACAGACAAAACACCATAGGATACAACTATGAGTATCAGGGTCCATACGGAATGCTGAAGCTAGTTTATGCTGACTGGATTGCCAGCGGCAGGTTGTATTCTCCCATTGAAAAACGTATAACCGATTTTATCGGTCCATTTGTAGCAAACACACACACTGAATCTAATGCCACAGGAACACTGATGACAGATGCCTATCATTTTTCACGCGAAGTGATTAAAAAACACGTCAATGCTTCGCCCGATGATGTCCTGATTGCAACAGGATTTGGCATGACTGCCGCAATTGTAAAGTTGCAACGCATACTTGGACTAAAATTATGCGGAAAACTTATGGGTACTGATTGTCTGGAAAAATCAGAACGTCCTGTGGTTTTTGTAACTCACATGGAACATCACTCCAATCAAACTTCATGGTATGAAACAATAGCAGATGTTGTAATTATTGAGCCTGACAGTAATATGCAGGTAGACCTGAATGATTTGGAGGACAAACTGAAGAAATATGCCAGTCGCAAAATCAAAATCGGTTCATTTACAGCATGTTCCAATGTTACAGGTGTGCATACTCCCTATCATAAAATGGCAAAGCTTATGCATCAATTCGGCGGGTTATGCTTTATTGATTTTGCTGCTTCAGCTCCATATGAGCCAATCAATATGCACCCTGAAGACGAAGAAGAACGCCTTGATGCAATCTTTTTTTCACCTCATAAGTTTTTGGGTGGTCCCGGCTCTTCAGGTATTCTGATTTTTCACAAATCACTTTACAAAAGCAAAACTCCAGATCAGCCAGGTGGCGGAACTGTGGAGTGGACAAACCCATGGGGAGAATACCAATACATTAACGACATTGAAGTAAGAGAAGACGGAGGAACTCCCGGCTTTTTACAGTGTATGAGAGCCGCATATGCAATTCTGCTTAAAAACCAGATGAACCCTGAGCTAATGATTGAAAGGGAGAAACAACTGTTAAGTATTGCTTTTCCTGAACTGAGAAAAATTAACGGATTGAAAATCCTTGCTGATCAAATTATTAACCGGCTTGGAGTTATTTCATTTTATATCGGTGATTTGCATTATAATCTGATAGTGAAACTTCTGAGCGATCGTTTTGGAATACAGGTGCGTGGAGGGTGTGCCTGCGCCGGAACATATGGACACTATCTGCTGGAGGTGAGCCATGAAAAATCAAAAAATATCACTTCTTTAATTTCATCTGGCGACCTTTCGCAAAAACCAGGATGGGTGCGTCTGTCGCTACACCCTATTATGACTGATGATGAACTGATGTTTATTATCAATGCAATAAAAGAGGTGGAAGCAAATTATCAGTTGTGGAAAAATGACTATGATTACGACAGGAAAACAAATGAATTTTCCCATAAAGAATTTAAAGATTGCAGCCGACCCATCGTAGAAAACTGGTTCACACTTGTATAATGAACATTCATGAAATTATGGAGAGGAAACATTGAATACGCAAAAAGACACGTTACGTTTTGCAATTATGCTTCAGGATGAAACCCTGAAAAAATGGCAGAGTGATGTCATTGAGAAACTCTGCAATAGCAGCTATGCAGATCCCGTTTTGCTTATTTTGAATGATGGATATCATTATCCTGAACAAAAAAAAACAATTGCAAAACCCAACATCTTATGGCGAATTTATGAAAAGTTTTATCTGAGAAAAGGACCTTTGAAAAACACTCTACTGCCCGACTCCCTGAGCAGCTGTATTCGTCTGAAGTGCAAAGTTGAAAAAAAAGGAAAGTTTTCAGAATTCTTTTTAAAAAAAGATTTGGATGAAATTAAAAAAATCAATCCTGATTTTATTATCCGATTTGGGTTTTCAATTATTCGTGGTGAAATTCTGGATTTGCCCAAGTATGGTATATGGTCTTTTCATCATAGTGATGAAAAAGTAATCAGGGGTGGACCAGCGGGCTTTTGGGAAGTCTGTATGAATCACTCCAAAAATGGAGTAATACTGCAAAAACTCACAAATCATCTTGATGGTGGAATCATTTTAAAAAAAAGATACTACAAAACCATAATGCATGATTGTGCCTTTCACAT
The DNA here is from genome assembly GCA_964526285.1 of uncultured Bacteroidales bacterium. Lineage (GTDB taxonomy): Bacteria > Bacteroidota > Bacteroidia > Bacteroidales > DTU049 > CAYMAZ01. The sequence continues at coordinate 32,283 of CAZGIW010000010.1, forward strand.
TCATCACATACTTGATTCTTCAACTGATATGCCTGTTCAGGTTTGTGCTGATATTCTTAATCAATGCGCTGATTATTTTCAACAAAACCCCTCTTCATCTGAAGCAAAAATTTATTCCTGGCCCGGATTGTTTAAAATGTCTTTCTTCCCTTTGTTACAAATGTGGAGAAGAATCATGTATAACTTGCGGATTTTGTTTATTCATGAAAAATGGATCACAGGCATTGCCGAAGCAGTTCCTGATGATCTCATTAACAATAAGATAACGCAATGTCCAATAAAAGTTCTCAACTATAAATCAAAACATGTTTATCCGGCTGATCCATTCATCATCAATACTGAAAACGGAAAACGCATTTTTTTTGAAAAGTTTAACTATGCTGCCGGAAAGGCTGATATCCGTACAGTTCTATTTGAAAAAAACAAAGGATTCTCTCTTGAAAAGATAATTTTTGACAATGCAATTCACCGATCATTTCCGTTTGTTTTTTCATTTGATGGAAAAACATATCTCATGCCTGAACAAATTGAAAACAAATGTGTTGATTTATATTTATGGAATGAGAAAGACGAAAAAATAACTTTTTCTCACACCATTCTTCAACAACCACTAGCAGATGCAGTATTGCTATACAAAGACAATATCTGGTGGTTATTTGGCTCAGTACCCGGAATAGATGTAAACAATTCATTGTGTCTGTTTTATTCTGATGATTTATTGGGACCATACATTTCTCATCCTCAGAACCCAATAGTGTATTCACCCTCAGGTGCACGAATGGCAGGAAGTTTTATAAATCAAAACGGAAATTTATTCCGTCTGGGACAGGACTCACAAAACCAATATGGAAAACAAACTTTGATATTTCATGTAAAACACCTTTCAAAAATAATGTATAAGGAAGACCAAGTCTCAATTATTCAACCTGTTAAAGATCAAAGATTCAAAAAAGGCCTTCATACTATCAATTTTTGTCCACCATTTATGGTTTTTGACGGAAAAAAATATGTATTTTCGCTGTCTGGATTAAAATTAAGACTAAAACAAAAGACAGCCAGAAGCTAAAGTATGTACAAGAACATTTTTCGTACTTTCACAACACGAATTATTGCAGCCATATTAACATTTGGTGTTGTTTTTATTACATCTCGTGCATTGGGACCTGAAAATTATGGAACAATAGGACTGGTTATGGTAGCTATTGGCATTGCTCTTCTATTTTCAGCACTTATCGGTGGTACATCTCTGGTTTATTTCACTTCCAGGGTAAACCCTTCTGCTCTTTTTGCAATTTCAACAATATGGGGATTTCTGATGGCAATTTTTATTTCAGGAATAATGGCCTTGCTTGGTTTATATCCATCTGAATATTTTGTTCATGTTTTCCTCATATCTGTCATGGCAAATATTTCGCAAAATCTCATGTTTATTATTTTGGGGAAAGAAAGGATTTTTCAACAGAATATCATCAGTGTTGTTCAGGTTTTTCTCCATTTTTCAATAGTTGTTTTCTTTTTTCACGGATTAAAACAACCATCTGTTGACTATTATTTAACTTCGGTACTTATATCTCATTCAGTTGCTACATTTATCGGATTGTTTTGTTGTAGAAAGGAAATTCTTCCCATTACTTTTACTGGCCTCTCATCTCAACTTAGTGAAATAATAAAATATGGGTTCTGGGTTCAAATGAGCGCATTTATTCAAATGTTTAATTATCGTTTATCCTATTATCTTGTTGATTGGTTTTTGGGCAGAGAAATGCTTGGTATTTATACACTTGCTGTTCAGCTTGCTGAATCATTCTGGATTTTACCCAGAAGTGTTGCAATTGTTCAGTTTTCTCATATTGCAAACATGAAAAATCCGAAAGAGGCAATATTACTTTCTTATAAATTGATGCAAATGGTTATTGTTATTATTGCCCTTTGCAGTATTCCCATCTTCTTTATTCCGGAATCATGGTTGACATTTATTTTTGGATGGGGATATACAGGCATAAAGCAAGTTTTGGTTCTGCTTATTCCTGCCATTATCATTTTCTCAGGTTCAATTATTTTAAGTCACTATTTTTCAGGAATCGGAAAAGTATGGGTCAATGCAATTACTGGCCTCATTGGTTTAGTGTTTACCATTTCAGTGGGATTCTGGCTTATACCATATCTTGAGCTTATGGGTGCTGCCTATGCGACAAATATCAGTTATCTGGCAATGTTTGTTATCAGCCTCTTACTGTTTATCAAAATCAGCAAAACATCTTTCAAAACTCTCTGGAGTGAAGGAATTAGTATCCGCACCACATGGAATCAACTGAAAGCCATTGTATTAAATAAAGATTCTGAAAAATTACCGGATTGAAACAGATAAAAGTGAACCTGTTCACCCGAGAGCTATTACATCTCTATCGTTAGCCTCTAATATCCCTCTCAGCACTTCAGAGGCACAAAAACATCCAAAAATATTGGGCATATATGAAATAGTTCCCACGGTGCTTTTTTTATTCAATTCACCTTCAATCAATTTTATACACTCTTTGGAAACTTTTTCTGAAGAATAGACAACTCTCACCCCCTCATATACTCCAAGTTTATGAAGTCTTTTTCTTATATACAATGCAAGTTTGCATGTGTTTGACTTTGAAATATCATCAATTTTTACAAGCTGCGGATTCATTTTTCCTCCAGCTCCCATAGAAGAAACAACCGGAATTTGTCTTTTTAGAGAATGATAAATGAGAAAAACTTTTGGTGAAAGTGTATCAATGGCATCCACCACATAATCAAAACCTGTATCAAGAATATCAATCATGCGCTGATCTTTGATATACTCATCAATGACATCAAGTTTTAGTTCAGGGTTAATATCAAAAAGTCTTTGCTTCCACACATCTGCTTTTTTTATACCTGATGTTGATATCAATGCTCCCAACTGTCTGTTACGATTTGAATCCTGAACCACATCTCCATCAACAACTGTCAGTTTTCCCACTCCTGCTCTGACAAGCATTTCAGCTGCTGCTCCCCCAACACCACCAAGACCAGCCAAAAGAACATGAGAATATTTCAGAAGTGTCATTTCTTCCTGAGACAATAATAAGGCTGTGCGTTCCTGCCAATCAATCATGATGCTCTGAATTTTTTAAAACAAGTATTAAAATTTTGATAAATCTGTTCAGCAAAAACTTCATAATCAATTCCAAGTGTCTGATAAACTGTACTATATATATCACTGATTAAATCATTTGTTTCATCAGTTTCCAAAAACATTCTGTCAACTGGAATAGTTTTCAAAACTTGAGAAAAACGATTATTTGTGGCTTTTTTGCCCAAAGAAAGATAAAAGCCAGCGTTGAGACATTGATTTGCAGTTTCAATAGATTTATTGAAACCGTGAATAATCCATGGCATTGAAGGTTTCAGTTTTTTCCTGAGAACAATGATGTCATTCCATGCTTTGACACAATGAATAATGAGCGGTAGTTGAAATTCTTCAGAAATCTCAAAGTGTCTGATAAATATCTCATGTTGTTTTGATTTTTCAACCTGATGCAGATAATCCAGTCCGCACTCACCAATTGCCAGACAATGCTGATGTTTGGCAATTTTTCGAACAATACACATATACCAATCAATATTTTCGATTTGAACAGACCATGGATGAACTGCCGCTGAAAAGAATACATTTTGATTGAAAGTCATATTCTTCACCGGATTAAAAGAGAATATTGAAATTGAATTTTTATTTGAGAGTACTTCTTGATGTGTATGTATGTCAACGTAAGGATTCATGAAGATTTGTGAAAAATTTTTTGCGAAAATACAGAAAAGTTTTCACAAAGACATATCAGTTATTAACAATTTTATCGTTTGATTATTGAAATTTGTATTTTTGGAAAAAATTAAACAAATGCACACAGAGGAACTGGAAAAAATTGCATCACAGGTTAGGCGTGACATTATCAGGCAGGTACATGCCGTTGCATCCGGACATCCGGGCGGATCACTTGGAGCCACTGAAATTCTCACAGCCCTTTATTTTGAAATTATGAATATCAATCCTCCTCATTTTACAATGGAAGGATTGGGTGAGGATATTTTTTATCTTTCCAATGGGCATATTTCTCCACTATGGTATAGTGTGCTTGCCCGTCGGGGTTATTTTCCTGTGAGCGAGCTTTCTACATTTCGTAAGATTGACAGTCGTTTGCAGGGACATCCCACTCCTGCAGAACATCTTGAAGGCATTCGTGCTGCATCTGGTAGTCTTGGACAAGGTTTATCTTTTGCCATTGGACATGCACAAGGCAAAAAGCTGAGTCAGGATTCAAAACTGGTATACATACTCATGGGAGATGGCGAATTGCAGGAAGGACAGGTTTGGGAAGCAGCCATGTATGCAGGGAGCAAAAATATTGACAATATCATTGCCATTATTGATTACAACGGACAACAAATTGATGGAACAACAGATGATGTCATGTCTTTGGGAAATTTAAACCTGAAATGGCAATCTTTTGGATGGGAAGTAATGGAAGCTGATGGCAACAATATGAATGCAGTTGTTCAAATATTGAAAGAGGCTAAAACAAAATGTCATCAGAAAAAACCAATTGTAATCCTTATGAAAACTATCATGGGTTTTGGTGTTGATTTTATGGCAGGCACACACAAGTGGCATGGTGTTGCACCCAACGATGAACAAAAAGAGCAGGCACTTTCTCAACTCTCTGAAACACTTGGAGATTATTAATATTATGAAAACTCTAGTAATCAGGTTTTCTTTATTTATTTCACTGTGTTGTTTTGCATTTCACAGTTATTCTCAAGTTGTAACTTCAAAAGAGACTGAAGCCCCTGTCATTACAACCCGCATTCTGTTTATATTTGATTGTAGTTATAGTATGTATGGACAATGGCAAAGCGATTCAAAAATTGTGATTGCCAATCGTTTGATAGGAGAACTCCTTGACAGTCTTGATGGTATTCCAAACCTTGAGCTTGCGCTGAGAATGTTTGGACATCAGAAAAATTATCCACCCCAGGACTGTGATGACAGCAGACTTGAAATTCCTTTTGGACCAGACAATGCCAGAAAGATTAAACATAAACTAAAAACAACCAATCCTCGGGGCACTACTCCAATTGCACTATCACTTGAAAGAGCTGCCAATGATTTTCCTCCATGTGACAAATGCAGAAATATTATTATTCTGATTACTGACGGAATTGAAGAATGTGGCGGCGACCCTTGTGCTGTTTCGCTTGCATTGCAAAAAAATGGAATTGTTTTAAAACCATTTATTATCGGAATAGGGAGAAATTTTGAAGAAGCATTTGACTGTGTGGGTGTTTATTTTGACGGATCAACCGAACAAGGTTTTAAAAATGCATTGAAAATTGTTATCTCTCAAGCACTTGATAATACAACTTGTCAGGTAAATCTTCTTGACCTGAACGGAAAACCTCTTGAAACAAATGTGAACATGACATTTTATGATTCAATAAGCAATATTCCAAAATTTCATTATATTCATACAATGAATGTGGAGGGAAATCCTGATACACTTGTCATTGACCCCCTGCCCACATATTATATCAAAGTTCAAACCCTTCCTCCAGTTGTTTCAGATTATTTTAAACTGGAACCCGGAAGACACTCAATTATTCCAATTCATACCCCACAAGGGCACCTTGAAGTAAAAATGGAAAGATCATTTAACCTTTCTCATAAATATCAGTTCATTGTCAGACAACATGACAAACATGAAACAATCAATGTGCAGAATTTTGATATGAAGGAAAAATACATTGTTGGGAGTTATGACCTTGAAATTCTAACTATGCCCAGATTAAAAGTAAATGATGTTAAAATTGATCAGTCTACCACGACAACTGTTGAAATTCCTGTTCCTGGCACTGTAATTATAAATTACCCATCATCAGGTGTTGGGAGTTTATATGTCATGAGAGGAAATGAACCAGAGTGGTTTTATAATCTTGCTGCTACCGGCACACAGGAAATTCTTATGCTTTTGCCCGGCACATATCTGGCAGTTTTCAGAGCCAGACATCATCATCGTTCTTTCTATACTGTAGAAAAATATTTCACAGTTGAATCTTTGAAGTCCATAAGAGTAAATTTATCAACCAGACAATAATATGCAAATTTCAATTAACACATCTGAAATTCACGATTTTAAAGATACCCGCTCAGGATTTGGTGCAGGGTTGCTTGAACTTGGACAAAAAGACAACAAGGTTGTTGCTTTGTGTGCTGACCTCACAGGCTCCTTAAAAATGGATGCCTTTCAGAAAGAATTTCCAAACAGATTTTTTCAGACAGGTATTGCCGAAGCAAATATGATTGGGATTGCTGCAGGGATGGCCACATCAGGCCTTATCCCTTTTACAGGTACTTTTGCAAACTTCTCAACAGGTAGAGTGTATGATCAGATCAGACAATCTGTTGCATACTCAAATAAAAACGTAAAAATATGTGCTTCTCATGCAGGATTGACATTGGGAGAAGACGGAGCAACTCATCAGATTCTCGAAGACATTGGACTTATGAAAATGTTGCCCAATATGACTGTTATCAATCCTTGTGACTTCAATCAAACCAGGGCTGCAACAATTGCAGCCTATGAACTTTCAGGTCCTGTTTATCTCCGCTTTGGAAGACCAAAAATTGCCAACTTCACTACTGCACAAGAAAAACTGATTATTGGTAAAGCACTGGTTTTAAAAGAAGGCAATGATGTTTCTTTGTTTGCTACCGGACACCTGGTGTGGGAAGCACTGATTGCAGCTGAACAATTGAAAAATGAAGGAATTGAGGCTGAAGTAATCAACATTCATACGATAAAACCTCTTGATATTGAGGCAGTTATTAAATCTGTTTCAAAAACTGGCTGCGCTGTTGTGGCTGAAGAGCATATGATGAACGGTGGATTGGGAGATAGTATTGCCCAAACACTTGGGTATCATTTTCCTGCTCCAATTCGCTATGTTGCAGTTGATGATCAATTTGGAGAAAGTGGTACTCCCGAACAACTGATGAAAAAATACGGACTGACATATGAAAATATCTGTCAAAAAGTTAAAGATGTCATAAGAGCAAAATCCTAACTGAAAAAAAGTTGTAATTTTACAATTCCTTTTTTCAGAATCATTTCTTTTATGTCAAAAATCAAAGACTCGGAAATTCTTGAGCTGTTTCACAATCCTCAGACAAAGGAGAAAGGATTCAATTTGCTTGTGAAAAAATTCAAAGAACCCATTTACTGGCATCTGAGAAGAATTTTATTTAATCATGAGGATACAAACGATGTGATGCAAAACGTGTTTCTAAAAATTTGGCAACATTTGGGAAAATTCAGAAAAGACTCAAAACTCTACACATGGATTTACAGAATAGCAACCAATGAAGCACTTTCACACATTAAATTATCAAAAACTAAATTCCATATTTCACTGGATGGAGATAATGAAAACTATTTTGCACAGTCAATGCAGGATGATCGTTTTTTTAATGCAAACGAAATTGAAACAAAACTACAAAAATCAATATTCAGACTGCCTGCACGTCAAAAACTTATCTTTTCATTGCGTTATTATGATAATATGAGTTACAAACAAATGTCTGAAGTATTGCAAACTAACATCAACACATTGAAAGCGACATATCACATTGCTGCAAAAAAAATTGAAGATTATTTAAAAGAAAATTAAACCTTATAGCATTTATCACGTCTAAACCTTAATTATTTGAAAAAAATGTCCCTGTTTAAGAAGAACATACCGGATGAAAGCTTGACTCACAGCCAAACTCCAACACTTAATAGTGTTGGAAAAAATAATCCTTTTCAGGTACCAGAAGGCTATTTCGAAAGTTTTGAAAACCAAATAATGAACCAGGTTAAATTTGTAAAACCTGCCGGAACAGTTGAAACAATTCTGAAAAATATTGGAAACTCTCTCCTGCAACCACATATTGCAGCTGCAGCATCGCTTGTCATTATTGTCGTTTCTGCTACAATTCTCTACTTTTCACAGCTCGGTATTGAGGTGCCTTTCAAATCTCCTATTCAGGATGTAACACCACAAACCATTGTCTATGTTAATGATAAACTCCCCGATGACAAACCGATTAAAACTACATTTGAACAATCATTGAATAATAATAAACTTATTATTGAGATTTCTCCTTCGGTAACACCTGATGATATTCAAGCAATTAATATTATCAATATCCCTTACACTCCTGCAATTCAGCATATTGAAAAGAATATTACCAGTTATTTTGCTGAACTTGAGAAAGAACAGGAATATTTTGAAAATGTAACAAAACAAACTCCTTCATACCAAAATACTGAAAATTCATCTCAATACCAACCATATCAATACAACAACTACACATATAATCCATTTACAAACACCCCGCCTTATAATCCTCCAACAACATCATCTTCCAACAATTCATCTGATAATAAGAAACCTGTTGTAAATTCAAACAATAAACCCAATCCTGTTGATGTTAACAACATAAATAAGCCTCAAAATACATCACTCCCACATTTTGCTCTGCCTGAATTCGTTTGTAGTGAAACCGATTATGAACTGATGCCATATGAAAAGAATCCAAACTTCAAATATGTTTGGTCAACAGGTGAACGCACACCTTCAATCGTAGTAAGAAGCTCAGGAACATATACATTGACTATTTATGATTCCGAAAATCCAAAGGATTTTGTGACAAGTACATCAAATGTCAGGATTGTTCCCAAACCAGTAAAATCACTACCTTCTCATGCTATCCTTTGTTCAAACTCAAGTCTGAAACTTGAACCCGAAATCAGAAACCCTGAATTATATAGTTATTTCTGGATTCCTACATATGATACTATAAAAGATATTTCAGTAAAAAATCAGGGAATGTATGTACTCAGCATTACAGGTTGCAATACCTATTTTGACTCTGTGCTTGTTACCAGAGAACACTGTGATATCATGATACCAAATATCATCACACCCAACAATGACGGTGTTAATGATTACTTCCATATTCATGGTATTGAAAAATATCCAAAAACTCAACTCACGATTTATGATCGTTCAGGAAGTATCATCTTTACATCAAGTGATTATACAAACAACTGGACAGGTGATCAAACACCAAACGGAACATATTTTTACATCCTGAGATTTCAGGATGGAATCGAAAAGCATGGTGCATTGACCATACTCAAATAATAATCCCCATAACCTCCTAACCATAGGTTTACTCTCTAAACAGGACACTGCGGCAATTTCAGCCGCAGTTCTTGTTTTGTTTAGTACGGGTATCGCAAAGCTCATTAATAACACTTTAACATAGTGATCCCTTTGTGAAGTGATAGCCTTACGGGCATAAATTCAATTTTTTACATCCAGAATTCCGCCAGAATCCCACTTAAACATTAATCATTAATCATTAATCATTAATCATCAATCATTAATGATTAAAAATTTTCACTACACTTTCGTCTTTGGAGCAAGAAATCGGTTATATAACAGTAATCCAATTATTGTCAATACTCCGATTCCGGAAAACATGAGCCACAGCAATGATGGATTGTGTAATTTATCAACAAAATACACATAACTGTATGCACCCAAAACACCACCAACTCCGCTACCAATGACACCATAAAGGAAAGAATAGCCGAGATACAGTGCTTTTTTGTCTTCGGGAGCCACAAGTCCTACATAAGAAATAAACTTTGGATGAGCCGTCATTTCTCCTATTGAAAATATTACCATTCCTGCTATAAACACCCATGCATGAGTTGAAATAGCCAACACTGCCATTCCCATTGTACCCATTGCAATACCAACAATCATTGTAGGCAATGCTTTTCGTTTTCTTACAATTGAAGAAACCAGAATCTGAAGAGCAATAATTGTCCCTGCATTTATCACTGTAACATGTTCGGCATCAAACTTCCAGTTGGGCGAGCTAATAAACAATGCAAGCATGGCATTCACTGCATTGTTGACTGGTGTCATGTCCATGTGTTCAGTTAAGTACCAAAGCACAGTATCAAACATTTGAAAATACAAAATCCAGAACAAACTGTAAATCAATATCATGATGATGAATCTAAAATCTGTGAGTACAAGGATAATACCTTTCATAGATTCAGCCAATGTTTTGGTATTTTCAGGTTTTTTAGGCTCCTTATATACAAAAAGGTTCAACAGTAGCATTGCTCCTGTGGCAATGGCTGCCATTATGAAAATGTAGCTATAAGAGTATTGTTTCAGATAAGGCACCAGAATAAGAGGAAAAATAAATGCTCCCAGATTTATTGACCAGTAAAAAATTCCAAAACCAAGTCCTGAAGTATCTGCATTTGTTTCGCGGGCAATAGTTCCTGAAATAATGGGTTTAAAAAATCCGGCTCCAATTACCATAAGAATTAATGCAGCAAAAACTGCCGGATAGGACGTTACCATGCTGGTTAAAAAATAACCCAAACTCATCACAACAAATGCAAACAACAATGTCCTTCTGTAACCATATCTGTCGGCAATTGCACCAGAGAGAATGGGCAATAAGTATAGCAATGGTGTTATCGTACTTTTAATAACTCCAACACTTTCTTTTGAGAAGCCAAGCCCGCCATCTGAGGTGCTCATCACCATATACACTGACAAAACCGACATGACTCCATAATACGCACCACGTTCAAAAAACTCCATGGTAATCACTGTCCAGAAATTACGATTGAACATGTGTAAAATTCCTTTTTTCTTCATATTGTTTGTATTAAAATTATTCTGAACTTGCATATGGTGTTTGGTCAAGTGACACAAACTCGCTTTTTAAAAATTTCAAATAACCCACCATACCTATCATTGCTGCATTATCAGTTGTAAAACCCTTGCTGGGAAAATACACACTGATGTTTTCCTTGTGACCCCATTGGTAAAAAGTTTCACGTAAACAGGAATTTGCAGAGACACCTCCAGCAACTGCAATATGCTGAATACCAGTTGTTCGAACAGCAAGAATAATTTTTTCAAGCAGAATTTCAATAATAGTTTTTTGTATAGATGCACACAAATCATTAAGATTATGTTTAATAAATTCAGGATTTAGCTTCAGTTCATCTCTGACAAAGTACAGAAAAGAAGTTTTCAGACCACTGAAACTAAAGTTCATATCAGGAATCTGAGGTTTTGCAAAAGTAAACTTGTGAGGATTTCCATCCATTGCAAGCCGATCTATTTCGGGACCTCCGGGATATGGCAAACCCATAATTTTGGCAGCTTTGTCAAAAGCTTCACCAGCAGCATCATCAATTGTATCACCGATAAACTCAGTAACCAAATAATCATGAACAATTGCAATTCTTGTATGCCCACCTGAAACCAGCAAAGAAAGAAAAGGGAATTGGGGTTTTTGGAAAACATTATCAGGTGTGTCCATAAACTGAGCAAATATATGAGCATTGAGATGGTCAGCTTCAATGAGCGGAATATTCAAAGCCTGAGCAAGCGATTTGGCAAATGAAACACCCACAAGCAAGGATCCCAGCAGACCAGGACCTCTTGTAAAAGCAATTGCATGAAGCTGATTTTTGTGTATATTTGCATTTTTTATGGCCTGATTAACAACCGGTACAATATGTTGCAAATGTGCTCTCGATGCAAGCTCCGGCACAACACCCCCATAATCGCGGTGAACCTGCTGATTGGCAATAACATTGCTGAGAACGACGTTATTTTGCAAAACCGCAGCAGATGTATCATCACATGATGTTTCAATTGCAAGTATATTAATCTCTTTCATCCAATGTTAAAAAAGCGGAAAATATGGAAACTCTTTGCAAAAATAAGTGTAATTCTCTATATTGTGCTGTTTTGTACTCCTGCTTTTTTATATGTATTGGTGAGAACCCCTTTTATTCAGCAGTTTATTGTTGACAAAACTACAGATTATCTTTCAGAAAAACTCAATACAGATGTGGAGATTGGTTCTGTTACCTTTGATTTTTTTCTTGATGTGAACATCCAAGACCTTAAAATCAATGATGACAGAGATAGCCTTTTAGCGTCAATTGATGAACTTGTTGTTGGATTTGAAAATTTATCTTTAAAGAAACGTATTATTTATTTTAAAAAAGCCGAAATAATCAATCCTGTATTCCATTTGAAAAAATATGAGGGAGAAAAAGATAACAACATGCAGTTTATCATCGATTTTTTTGCGGAAGAGGAAAAGGAGCCATCTGATTCTGAACCCTGGAATCTGCATTTTAGATATGTTTCAATAAAAAACGGTGAGTTTTCATTTCATGATTATAATAAGGAGTATATTCCTGTCCCTCAAATTGACTTTAATCACATCCATCTTGAAAAAGTTGAATTTATTGCCACAAAAGTAAAAATTGAAGAAACAATTTCGGCGGCAATCAGAAATCTTACCTTTCAGGAGCAAAGCGGTTTTCTGATAAAACATTTTAAAGCTGATTTTGCTTTTGCAGAAAATTTTCTTAATGCCCAGAATATGGTTCTATTGAGCAAGGGCTCAAAACTGGATGCTGATATTATCATATCCTTTGAACATACACGTGATTTTAATGATTTTGTCAATAAAATTCAACTGAATACAGATTTTCGAAAATCAAGAATTGACTTTCATGATATTTTTGCTTTCTCTTCGGATGTGCCGCAATTGTCAACTGAGGTTTTTATTGAAGGAAGCATTAACGGAACCATTAGTAATTTGTCGGCCAAAAACCTGAATATTGAAGCAGGCAGAATGACAAATATAAGTATGAATTGCATGCTTATGGGACTTCCCGATATTAATGAAACTTTTTTTGATTTTAGCATCAATAACCTATCAACAACATCAGGTGAGCTAATCATGTTGGCTACAGATTTTGGAGTATCCCGTGATGCTCTTAATCAAATCAGTTCTCTTGCACAGTTTAATATTAACGGCAGTTTTATTGGGTTTCTCAATAGTTTTTACACTGACTTTAATCTCAACTCAAATCTTGGAGATATCAGTGGTCAGTTGTCTATGAAAACTCCTCAGGGAGGCATTCCTTCATACAATGGTTCGCTGACAACAAATCGTTTCAATATTGGTCAGCTTATAAATAATGAGATGTTTGGAATTCTTACTTCAGATTTAAAAGTAAATGGATTCGGTCTCAATCCAAACACAATGAAACTGGAAGCATTTGGAGTTATGAGTGAGTTTGAGTTTAATAACTATGTTTACAACAACATTACTATAAAATCTGATATTGATAATGGACTTTTTGACGGTTACTTCACAGTTGCAGATAACAATGTTTTTCTCAATTTTAACGGAATTGTAAGATTTAGCGATAGTATTCCTTCATATAATTTTATTGCTTCAGTGGAGGATGCATATTTAAACCCTCTCAATTTCAACAGGAATGATAGTCTTGCCTATCTCAGCGGCATTTTTGAATTTAATGGATCAGGAAACTCAATAGATAATTTCTTTGGAAATATTTCGGCTTCAGATATTTCATATGATGAAGGAAAAAGCAGCTACAATATTCATAAGCTTATTGTTTCTCAGGATTCTCTCAGAGATGGAAAGAAAAGAATATCATTAAGAAGTGATATTGCTGACGGATATATTGAAGGTTTGTTTACTCTTTCATTATTTGGAGATTTGGTCAATTCATTTATGTCAGACTATATCACCCATCAGGAAATTGAAGATAAAACAACTGATAATCTGACTGATATTACATTTGGTTTTGAGATAAAAGACTTTAGTTTCATCAGTGGATTGTTTATTCCTGAACTAAAAGTTTCAAGACACACAAATTTTACCGGATCATTTCGTTCGGGTGAAAATGTTTTGTTTTCCAATATATTATCAAGTGATATTGAGTACGATGGAATTGTTTTTCATCAATCCATTATCGGTATAGAAACTTTTTCAAAAAACATATATCTATCACTGCAATCTGAAAAAATTTCATATAGTGACAGTATCTTCATTGAGAATTTTGTTGGAAACAGTGTGATCGCAAAAAACAACATCAATTTTTCAACATTCTGGAATAATTATGATACCATTTCAAATACAAGTGGTTATCTGCAGGGAACAGTTTCATTTCCTGATACAAACCAGATAAGTATTGCAATTGCTCCTTCACATTTTACAATACAAAACAATGAGTGGGAAATTCCCAAAGGAGGAAGCATTCGATTTATTGAGAACATGTTACTTGTGAATAATTTGAATATTGTTCGTGAAGAGCAAACCGTTTCAATTCATGGAATTGCATCACCATATTTTCATGACCAGCTGGATGTGAAATTTGAAAATTTTGATATTGACAATCTTCATTCTGTATTTGCGCAATATGGGTACAATTTGAGTGGAAGACTTAGCGGTTCATTACATTTAAAAAATGTTATGGATTCACCCTATTTCACCAGCGACCTTATATTGAGAAATTTTTTCATTGACAATAAGAACTGGGGAAATCTTACTGTGAAATCAACATATAATAATTTAGATAAATCTGTTTATGCAGACATTGGTGTTTTATTTTCTTCCAATAGTGATTCTCACGTTCCCTTATCTTTAAAAGGATTTTATCATATTGACAAAAAAGGAAATGAACTTGATTTTGTTTGCAGTTTATCAAGTTTTAAAATGGAATTACTTGAACCTTTTCTTCAGGGAGAAATCACTTTCAACGGAGGTACTTGTCAGGGGATAATCAATATCACAGGTGATGTAAATAATCCACAAACCAATGGTTCAATAACGCTCAACCGCGTTTTGCCAAATGTAGCATATCTTAAAACATCATACATTATTAACAATCAGGTGATTACAATAAACACTGGAAGAATTTATGCCAATAATCTGAAAATTTCAACAATCACTGGACAAAAAACTGCCAATGCAGATGTTTTAATCACTCACAATAACTTTTCAGATATCAATCTTGATATTACACTTACAACTGATGGTGACTTTTTGTTTATGAACACAGGATCAATGGATAATGAGGATTTTTATGGAACTGTGTATGCTGATGGTTTTGTTCATGTAACAGGTTCGCCTGATAATATTACAATGAAAGTAACAGCAAAAACAGGAAGAGGCACGCAGTTTTATTTGCCTATGGATGCGGCGGGTTATGTTTCGGAGAGTAATTTTGTTACATTTGTTGATACAAGAATAACTGATATTGATGAAACTGTTGTTCAAACAGGAGACGACTTGAAATTCAGGATGATTCTTGACCTGGAAGTGACTCCAGATGCTGAGATGCTCATTATCTTTGATCCGAAAATCGGAGATATCATGAGAGGTAAGGCCACTGGTAATCTTAAAATTGATTATGATATGGGAGGTGATTTTACAATGTTTGGAAATCTGGATTTGGTTGAGGGTGATTATTTGTTTACACTGGAGAATGTGATTAACAAAAAGTTTTTTGTTTCTCCCGGAAGCAAGATTCAGTTTGAAGGAGATCCATATAATGCTCTGATTGATATAAAAACCTATTATCCTACTCGTGCAAGATTGTTTGACCTTGTCAGCCACATTGACTCATCGGATGTTTACAGAAAAAAAATTCCAGTCAATGTGGAACTTGATTTAAAAAACAACCTGATGACTCCTGACATTACATTTAACATCACACTACCACAATCAGACGAGAATTCGAGAAACATGCTGAACACTGCCATTAGTTCTGATCAGGAATTAAACAGACAGGTGTTTTCTTTGCTGATTATTAATTCTTTTGTACAACCTGAAGCTTCATTCTCTGCGCCGCTTGCTCAGGGTGTTGGAACAACTTCATTTGAATTTATTTCAAACCAGTTTAGCAACTGGCTATCCCAAATCAGTAAAGATTTTGATATTGGAATTAATTATCGTCCGGGAACGGAATTGACCACTGAAGAGGTTGAAGTGATGTTTTCTTCTCAATTTCTCAATGACAGAATCAGAGTTGAGGGAAATGTGGGTGTTGGCGGTAATCAAATAGGGAATAATGCTTCTTCAAATCAGCAAATACTTGGTGATGTTTTGATTGAGAATAAAATCACACCCGATGGAAGGATTAGTTTGAAAACTTTTAACAGATCCAATACTGTTGATGCCATCATACAAAATGCTCCTTATACACAGGGAGTAGGTATCTTTTTCCGTAAAGACTTTGATTCTTTTAATGACCTTCTCAAAAGAAAGAATAAGAGCAAAGCAAAAAAAACGAAAAAGAAGGATAAGAATCAGGACGAATAATTCAATGCTGTTCTAATTCGCTACTAAAGATTCAGTGCATTCTTTAAAATATTTGCATATTGCAAATAAACAAACTTGCGAAATTCCTGGTTTCCGTCATACAGGGGAAGTAATTCTCTGATTTTATCATCAATAATTGATTCGAACTGCGCAATGTCAGTTTCGGTGTATTTGTGAGAAAAATCATTGACCCCATAATACAAATCCCAACCTATGTAATGAGTACTGAACAAATGTGTTAATGAAAAAATTTGATTATCAATAAGTTTGGCTAGAACTTCACATGCTGAATGAACATCCTCTGCTTCTTTAAGGGGAGTCATATCTGGTACTTTGCCAAAAGCATAACAAATTTTCCCTTTGAGCCCGGTAAGACCGAATTTCATACTCAGCAAGTCCATTTCAGGTGTTTTTTGAAACTCCCCTCCAGTTGCTGTTTGATACAATTCATTGGCTTTCAACACATCACATGGATCATATTCATAGGAAATTGAAACAGGAATGATATTCAGGACAGCAAAAGCATCTTCAGGAGAACTGTCTCTTGCACTCATGAGAAGCATTTTCAGCAATGCAATTTGAGTGGCATCATTTCCGTCTTTTGCCCTCCCTTCTCTTTGAGCAATCCATACATTTCCCTTTTTTTGTTCAACCACATAACGAATATATGATGACATCTTCATGGAGGCCAATAATAATTCGCGTCCCTGAACATCACGTTTCACAATAAAACTTTTGTTCACTCTCACAAGATCCTCAATCCATGGTTCAATGAGCAAGTTGTTTCCAATGGCAATTTCAACTGTCTGAATATGATTTAGATGTAAAATATAGTCCAAAAATGTGGGATCAAGCACAATGTCACGATGATTGGATATAAACAAATATCCACAATCTGTATTTAAATGTTCAGCATTTTCTGATATCAATTCAGAACCTGCTTTTAACAAAACAGCATCTGCAATTTTTTTTATAATGCCAAACTGGAACTGATCAACAGTTTTTACATCAGGCAAAGCACTTAACACTTCATCAATTTCATGCTGAGGAAGAAAAGGAACAAGGAGACCCCCTACCCTTTTAGAAGCAATGATACGACTGATGGCTGCCGGCACTTCACTGTCATCATAAGGTCTGATATCATCAAATTCGTTATTCAGCATGGTAAATTTTTTTTGCAAATATACAGAATTTGTTTGTGTAGTAAGCCAATAAATGGAAAACGCTTATTAAGAATGTTTTGTCTCTCTGTGTCCTTTGCGTATAAAAAAATTATCCTCTTCGTTCAGAAAAAATACAATGAGCTTATACAAAAACAAGCTTTACCAACAATGAGCAAACTCAATAACTATTTGACTCTGTATTTTTCACCGGTAATTTCAAGTAATAATTTTCTCATACGGCGACCTCCTTCATCATTTCCCAGTCCAATAAACCACCTGCTTCTTTTTGTCCAATTGTAAATTGTGCCATAAATCTCTATGCCTGATTCTTCATAGATTTTTCCCATTGCCGTTTTTTCCCAGTCACACACTTCTTCAATATCATCCCATTTCACTGCTGCAACTCCTCTTTTCTTCTTTGGGTCAATAATTCCCCAAAACAGGTATTTTTTTGAAAAACAAACAATTGTATAATTCTCTTTTTGTTTGCCGAAAAAACCTTTATAAGTATTGGTTGTTTCAAAACATCTGGAAATTTCAAGATCCTTTGCATTAAAACTATAAATCTCTGCATATTCCTTAAGATATTCAACAAATTGCGGATGAATTTCATTGAACCTGAGTTCCTTTGTGGTGCGTGAATATTTGCTCTTTTTCATGGTTTTTTTTTCAAAACTAATATTTTTTTTTATGTTGTGAAATATCTTACAAAGAAATAATCCAAACACTTCATCATTCGATATTCGTTATTCATGATTCGATATTTCTTTAATGGTCGTTTTACCACCCCGTCCGCCTTCGGCAAACAGGCGCTAATCCGTTTGCGGAGGTTGCTGGGAGTCGCGTTTTGACCACCCCGCCCGCCCAAATTTTGCCCTTTGCAGCCGGTGCCTCGCAAGCGGGCACCCCTCCATCGGAGGGGAATGTGTCGCGATTGTGGTTTGGTGTGACAAATGTGACGTGGGAGGGCAGAACAGAAAGCCGAATACCGAATGACGCAGCCGTTACCTGCCTCGCAACCGCACAACGAATGACTCAAACATTACCATCCTTCGTCTACTTTGTGTACTTGGGATGATAAAACGCGCCGGAGTTCACCATGCATAGCATGGCAACCGTACACCAAATGACGTTCAACGTTACTCCCCTCCCAACCGTACACCGAATGACTCGTATTCCATTGAGGATTCCCATTGGTAATCAGGCCACTGAATGAGCTGGTTTTGTTTTACATCTCGGGCTCTTCAAAACCTGGCAAGCCTCTACGTTCTTCTTTTGTCTTTATGCCAAAATTATAGCGGATATTGATTCCAAAACGCCTGTTGTCGGTATATCTGTTACCATAACTGTATATTGAACCCTGATTGAATTCAAATTCTGTAACCATGGTTCTGAGTATATCCCGCGCATTGATTGTGACAGTAAGCTTTTTATTAAAGAAATTCTGTGACAAACCCACATTAAGCTGTCCGAAATTCTTCAGTTCATAAAAATTCCATTGTCCGTTGGTCATCATAAATCCACTCACAGTGAGTTTTGTTTCCTTATGTAGATTTAATGAATGAAATGTAAACAAACGCCAGCTACCATTGGTAAATGTGAGAGGTTCATTTTCATAAAATCCATCATATTCCAGCAGGTTATACTGAGCACCGATGGCAAAAAAGTATTTCCCCCCCGGAGGAATACCAAGAATTCCCCTGAAATAGGTTTCTTTGCTTGACCCAAGATTATCGTATGTGCGAACAAGAACTCCTTCCTGGTTTTCATCATTATACATGACCATTGAAAAAATATCTTTGGTATTGTTTCTTCCAACAGCAAAAACAGGCATGTCGTTGAAACTAATATTTAATTCAATATTCTCTGTAAACTGAGGTTTCAGTGCCGGATTTCCTGATTCATACATAAACTGATCAACATAGCGCACATATGGGTTCAGATCCTGATATCCCGGACGGCTGATTGTTTTGCGATAAATCATATATCCAAAAAGTTCAATTCCCATAATATCAATGAGTTTACGACTCAAATATACATATGGAAACCAGTCGGAACGATTCACAACAAAGCTTGTATCATCAGGAATGGTCTGGAATCCCTGCATATTGGTATGTTCCATTCTGACTCCTGCTTTCAATATTAGCCCTGCAAACAGGTTTCTTGAGGCCTGAACATAAGCGGCATTGATGTTTTCCAGATAATGAAAAGAATTTGTTCTTTGAGTATCACCAATCTGCGTTCCATTGTAATTGATGTAGTAATCTGATTTACTGTCGTATTGCTGATAGGAGCTTTTTATCCCTGTTTCAATCTTGATTTTCCAGGGCAAATGTTTGGTCAGGTCAGATTGAAAGATGAAGAAATGACGGTTCTGGTCATTCTCCCCTTCACCTGAATATTCAAATACCAAAGGTTGTATATATTCAGTAGTGTATTCCTGAGTAGATGCATTCGTATTGAAACTATAACTGAACTTTGTATCCAGTTCGGAACCGAGAGTATCCAATTTCCACAATAATCCAAAATCCTGTTGCAGATTGAGAAAAAGTGAAGTATTGTTTACAAAATTATCAATTTCGGAAAGTGTTTCAAGATTATTGAATGACTGAATCAGGGTTTTGTTATCAGCATCTGTATTTCTGTTGCTGGCATTGACCCTTCCATCATAATTAAATGACAATGTGGGGTTTATGTCATAATTAACTCCATAGCCTACATACAATTGATGATTATTAATAACACTTTTTGATGCCTGATCAAAAGCTGTGTCAGCATTGAGAAATCTGACAGAATTAATTTCTTCAAGTCTGACATTATTATTGTA
>CAZGIW010000010.1:52594-58416 GCA_964526285.1 uncultured Bacteroidales bacterium
GCGGATTTATGATGGGACCACTTGCAGGATTTCTTATTATTGTAATTAAAATTGATGTACCTTGTACTTTTATCGCCACTGTTGTTAAAGCTGAAACCGATAAAGCGATTTCCATACACTCCCTGATTCATTCCTCCGTTTACTGAGCCAAAACGCCCAATCTTGACTCCTTTTTTCAGTATGATATTTATAATTCCCCCTGAACTGGAGGCATCATATTTTGTGGAAGGTGTGCGCAGAACTTCAATTCTATCAACACTGTGTGGAGGGAGACTTCGCAAAATTGTATTAATATCCTGAGTACTCATTTTTTGTTCGCGACCATTAATATACACAGTGGCAGGCGTTGCGCTTGTCAGAAATATTCCACCGTCCTGATCCACATATAATCCGGGGGTACTTTCAAGCACTTCAAGTGTGTTGGTTGTAATTCCTGCAATTGGTTCAGGATCAATAATCATTTTATCATCTTCCTGTCTGATGAGTGGTTTGCGTGCTACAATTGTTACTCCTCCCAAAGAAATGGCATCTGTTGACATAATAAACTCAAAAGTTCTCAATTCAGAAGTAATTCGCAAAGATGTTTCAATGGGTTCAAAACCAATATATGTTATACTCAAATCATAAATACCATCAATAATTTCTTCAAAAAAGGCATATCCATCATTATCGGTCACCGCATAGACTGAAAATGAATCAACAGCATTGATAAGTTGAACAGGAGCTCCGGGCAATGGAAGATTATCCTGATCTTTCACACTGATACTCAAACCATTTGTTTGTGCACCAAGTCCGTTCAACAAAAACGTTGAAATAATAAATAGTATAAATATTTTAAACAAGTGCCCCATTGAAGCAAGATTATTGAACATGCGAAGATAATACAAAAAATTATGTTGTTGATTACAAAAAGACAAACAGCCCTATTTTATCGTCATTCATTATTTTTTGAAAAAAACATGTTAAAATAAGCTAATAAGGTCAAGATTAGTTCATGTTTCTTGAAGTTATTAAGGTAATAAGGTTTTAAACGGCTTGTTACCACTCAGTACTGCCAATTATACAATACAAAAGGCTAAGTTTGTTTTTTAATACATCCAATGTTGATGTTTTTGACATAGTTCGACGGGTGCCACAGTGAGCCCGTCGAACTGCTCACTACAAGTGAAATTTGCATCTTCGAGCAAATTTACATGCCTCCCATGGGGATCCCCTTGGGAAAAAACATATTGTTGGTGTTCCCGTTCCAACGGGCTGAAGCCCGTTGCTATTGTTGTTTTTTTGGGTTGCTTTTGTCGTTTATAGATGGATTGTTTAGCTCAGGACTAAAGCCCTTCGCAAAATAATTTTCAAAGACAAGACATGGCCTTAAAGTGGCTTATAAAAATTGTGCTGTTCAGTGCTCAGATTTGCGTTTTTCTTACAAATGGCTTTTGCAGAAAAAAAAGCTTTGACGAATCACGATGTATTATTTTTGCCACTTTTTTGTGTTTGCACAGAAATTATACAATACAAAAGGCTAAGTTTGTTTTGTTGAAATTGCGATGAGAAGGATTCTCAGGAGCAATTGCAACAAATCAAATCAAAATCAACGTTGTTGATTTTGATGCAAGGCATAAGCCTTTTGTATTGTTTAGTGCAACTTATTCGTGGCAATAAGTGTATTTGTCACATGGTGATAAATTGGCTAAAAAAAACTACAATTATTTTTATGGGCAGCAGCAATGACTTTCTATTCAAAAATATCCAGATAGTAAGCACATTTAAATTTGCTGCAATAGTTGTCATAATCCTGCCATCTCCAGTATTTTCTGTCGCCGCTTTTGAGAAAATTGAAGGTTGCCTGTTCATCAATAAGTCCGCAACAATCATGAGTGTATAGCTGAAGATGTCCGTTTATCTGAATTCTTCTTTCATCAATAATTTTGATAGTCCCGTCAAGTTTGCAATACTCACTCCGATCATTTGAATACTGGCTTCCTGAAATCTTCAGTTCTTCGTTTTCTTTTTTTACTACAGCTGTACCATAGCGATCCCAAATAAACTGAACTCCAAAAATTCGTGTTCCCAGCAGCAGTTTTTCAACTTTTGCCTCAGGAGAATTTGCATACTCAATGGCATCTTCACACATTAGCATTTTTGCTTCAATATTTGCAATCATTTCATCATCAGCAAATGCCAGAGCTTTTTCATAACACTCAATTGCTGCTTCAAAATCTTCAGCTTCAAAGAAATCATCACCTGCATTCATGTGTTCTGACAAATCTGCCTCATTTTGCTGACTGACCAACTCCAGAGAATCTTTGATTCGTTGTTCATCATTCTGCTTGTTATCAGAACTCCCTCCGCAGGATAATACAGTGATAAAAGTGATTCCCATCACAATTGATAAGACAAATTTTAAATACATTTTTGTTGCTTTCATGAGTTTGAATTTTTAACAAAATTAAGAAAAAAGAATTTGTAATGACACACATTTTTTTAATTCTTATTTCTTGCCCACTCAACAATTGCATGCATGGCTTCGAGTACATTTGAGCACCATTTTTCGGCAAAATCATCGGGCAATTGTTCATTGAGGGGAATCATTTCACTCATGGCCATTGCTCTACCTCCGTCAAAGTTCACAAAAGACAATCGTGCTGTCAACTCATGTTCGGGACGCATAAAGGCCTTGCCAGGCAATATTGCCACACCGGCTTCTTCCAGCATTCTTTCACACATCTTCTCACTGTTTTCTATTCCTCTTTCTTTCAATACATGAGCATAGTTTTCAAGGTCTATAAACATATAAAATGCACCGGCAGGCATATGTACTTTGATATTTCCTTCAATCAGAATTGCATGTGCTTTTTCAGCCAGATGTTTTAAAATTCTTCTTGCATTAATGAGGTAACGTTCAATGGCAATGCCACCTTTAAATGCACTCACAGCGGCAAACTGTATTGGAGCTGAAACAGAAGTATAGGTTTCGCTGGCAACTGCACACATGGGTTTGAGCAACCATTCAAAATTTTCGGGAAAAGAAAATGTACCCAGTCGCCACCCTCCTGCCCCACACCATTTGGACAGGCCTGAGCTGACAATTGTACCTTCAGGATAATAACGTGCAACAGAAATGTGATTTCCCTCATAATGCAACTGTCCATAAATTTCGTCAGACAGAACAATCAGATTGTACTTTCTGAAAACTTTTGCCAGTTTTTTCAGTTCACTATCTGAGAATGTTTCACCATCAGGATTGGAGGGATAATTCAATACCAAAAGACGCGGACGGTCAGGATCATGCTCACTTTTTAAGAATTCATCCAGTTGTTCAGCCGTAATTCTCCATTTGTTTTCTGGTTTACTGTGAATAACTTTAATGTTTCTTCCAATAATTCTTGCCTGCGGACAATATGATACCCAACATGGAGACTGTAGAATAATATCACCATAAAAAACAAGCTGAAGAATAAACATCAGTTCTTTTGAGCCGGGACCTATGAGGATATTTTCAGGATTGATTTTGATCTGATCTTTTTGCCTGTGAAAATGGGCAACAGCTTTGCGCAATCGCTCCAATCCCTTCACATTGAGATAATCTTTTTCATGTGCATGATTTTTCAACATCTCAACAACCGAATCGGGTACAGGAAATGGAGATTGTCCCAGCCCCATTCTGTAAATTTTCTTACCCTGTTTTTCCAGTTTTTTACTCAGTTCATTAATCCAAAGAGTTGGAGATAAACTGATACCTCTGATGTTCAAATTAATACTTGTGTGTCTGCAGTCCATAAAATCAAATATTTACAATTTCTATATAATTATATTTCAACAAAAATATAAAAAAAAATGGCTCTACTGTTTATTTAATGAAGCGTATGAATTATTTCAGTGATAAAAAAGCAAGTTTCAATAAGCTAATAAGGTCAATACTAGCTGTGGTTTTAAGTGTTATTAAGGGAATAATGTTTTAAACCCTGAATTATTTATGATTTATTTATGTGTGGGCTTTCTAAGATAAATTGGTAGAACCAAAAAAATTAATTGAATGACCCAATGATGTGCATCGCTGATTTTATTCCATCAACTGCTGAACTAATAATTCCACCGGCATAGCCACTGCCTTCTCCCGTCACATACAAATTATTAAACCCTGAACAATGCCCATTATTATCAACCCTTTCAACCTGAATAGCACATGATGTTTTACTTTCAAGTCCAAGCATAATTCCATCCTCAAAACCTTTAATTTTCTGTGAAAAATGTGCCAGACTTTTCCTGAGTGAGTGAGTGATTTGCTTATCCAGAACTTCATTAAAGTCCAGAGGAAAAACACCATGACTATATGATGTTTCAGGGAGGTTGCCTGCAACTTTTCCATTCAAAAAAGATGCAATACTATTGGCAGGAATTGCAAAGGAATTGTTCAGATTCCAAAAACTCTGTTCGAGAGCCTCAATTTTGTCTATCATTTCTGAGGCTGAAATCTGTTTTCCGGTCATTGAGGAGGGATGAACAGGAACCACAATGGCAGAATTGGCAAAGTGTGAATTTCTCTGATAACTACTCATTCCGTTTACAATACTCAATCCTTTTCGAGGTGCTGCCTGTACAACTTTTCCTCCGGGGCACATGCAAAAGGAATAGGCACTTTGTTGATTTTCGCCTTGCCAACGCAACACATAATCAGCTGCTTTGAGTCCTTCAATTTGTGGTTTCTTCCACAGGGCATGATTGATGGCTGCCTGATTATGTTCAACCCTTACACCAAGTGCAAACGGTTTGGCAATGAACTTCACCCCTTTTGAAATCAACATCCTGAAACTGTCATAGGCACTGTGTCCGCTTGCCCATATGAGCACATCACAGTCAAATTGTCCTTTATTTGTGTTGATTTTCCATGAAGATCCAGTTGAAATAATATCAGAAACTTCTGTATTAAAATGTACTTGTCCACCTGATTCAAGAAATTGTTTTCTCAGATTCATCACCACGTTTCTGAGATTATTACTGCCAATGTGCGGTTTTGACAAATATCTGATTTCCTCAGGTGCGCCTGCAGCGATATAATTTTGAAGCACATATTGCTTATAAACTGAAATTCCCTTTGTTCTGGAAGTTAGTTTCCCGTCTGAAAATGTGCCTGCGCCACCTTCACCAAACACATAGTTTGATTCGGGGCTGAAATGTTGATTTGTTTCAAAATTTCTGATGGCAACAGCTCTTTCTTCCACAGCTCCTCCCCTTTCAAACATTGTTACCTGAAAGCCTGCTTTGGTAAGTACCTGAGCAGCAAAAAATCCAGCTGGACCCGTACCCACCACTGCCACACGTGTTGTTCTCTTTTTGTGGGGAAAAATCAGCTCAGTCATTGCCTGTTGCACTTCTTCTTTGAGTTCATCTGAAAGAACCAACAGACGAATTTGCCAGTGAATATTACGGGGTTGGCGTGCATCAAGGCTTTTCAAATCATAATGATAGATGAAATCATTGATTTTAAGTACACGTTTTATTTCTTTTTTCAACTCATCCTCAGAATATTGAGCTGGCATTTTTACTGAAACATAAACTGACCCCATATTAATTAAGCTGTTCTGGTTTTAATCTGTAAAATTAGTGATATATCAAGTTGCGAAGGAAAAATTATCTCAGAAATAATTAAATTTCCACCGATGAGGCGATAAAGCGATGATGCCAAGCATACACTTCACCGCATAAATCTGCAGCTTACGCCTTCGCCCCTGCCCTCGTCTTTATCCCTTTATACCTTTATCCCTTTATACCTTTATACCTTTATACCTTTATACCTTTATACCTTTATACCTTTATACCTTTAT
>CAZGIW010000010.1:58516-60242 GCA_964526285.1 uncultured Bacteroidales bacterium
ACCTTATACCCGATATTATTAAAAAAAAAACCACCCCGAAGGGTGGCGTTTACACAAACACATTAATTATGTAAACAAGTATTATTTGACTGGTTTGTATGATAAATACAATGAGCTAAATTCAGTTACTTTGTATATTCCATTAACTTTTTTGACTGTTGTTGGACGATTGCTGTCTGCTCCTTTTGTATCTACAAAAAATTTAATTCTCATTCCATCGCTGCCAGAAGAATAGCTATAAGGATTTGTTGTCATTTTTACAACAAATGGAGGACCGTCGGGTACATAGCCATTTTCAGGAGTAGAACCCTGATAATAAACAAACGGAATTCGGGGATAACTTTCAAGATTTCTCTTCAGGGTGGAAACATTTGACATAATATATCCTTCATAATTTCCCTTTTCATCTGATTCTTTTGTTAAGGGGAATGTTGCTGCAGCCGTAAGGCATTGCATTCCTTCATCAGGATTATTTTGAAAAATATGAATGGCAACCAGCATCATCACCACTGCGCCTTGCGGATCAACAGAAATTTGTTGCTGCAAATCCAGAAAAGCATCAAGAGAGGAAGGAATATCACTGATTGTCACAGTGGTTGAAGACTGAGATTTATCAAATTTTTCCTCATTGATAACTCCCTCTACATCTCCGCTGACAAGTTGTAATGTTGTTGATTGTGAATCTTCAGAGCCATTTTGATCTGTTACACTGTTGAGTGAAGTTCCGCTGAAATCACATGATGCAAGCATCAGCAATAAACCAAGAGCCAATAATAATGTTTGATTTTTCATTGTTTTATTCATTTTTTGCAAATAAACAGATTTTTTTCTTGATTATTTGCATGTGTAAGATTATTCTATAAATTATTTAATTGGTTTATATGATAGATAAAAGGAGCTATATTCAGTTACTTTATAAATATCATCAACTTTTTTCACTGTACACGGACGGTTACTGTCTGCGCCCTGAGTTTCAGCAAAAAGTTTAACTCTCATTCCATCGCTTCCTTTGGAATAGCTGTAGGGATTGGTATACATTTTCACAACATATGGAGGACCATCAGGAACATAACCATTTTCGGGAGAGGCTCCCTGATAATAAACAAAAGGAATTCGGGGATAGCTCTCAAGGTTAGTTTTCAGTCTACTGATATTTGTCATAATGTATCCTTCATAACTTCCTTTCTTTTCAGATTTTGAAGTGAGAGGATATGTTGAAGCAGCTGTAAGACATTGCATACCAACATCAGGATCATTTTGATACATATAAATTGCAACAAGTATCATAACAACACCGCCCTGAGGGGTAACTGCAATTTGTTTCTGCAAGTCCAGAAATGCTTCAAGATTTGCAGGCATTCCACTAATTGTCACAGTGGTTCTTGATTGAGACTCATCATATTTTTCCTCATGGATTGTGCCCTCAATTGTTCCTTTCACAAATCCTTCAGATGTATTGTTTTGTCCGTTCAGATAGCTAGAAGTAAACAATAATCCAATAACCATCAGCATAAAAAAATTCAGTTTTCTTTTCATAATTCCATTTAGTTTTTATTAATAACAAGCAAAGTAACTTATATCTTGATAACATCAGCATCCGTAAAATCCCTGATTTTCGGACTGTTTTTATATGAAATGCCACATTAAGAATTTTGTCACTGCTCTGCACCTTTTTTTATAAGCCACGAATACCTTTAGATTTGCAAAATAAAAATTATAAATGTTA
>CAZGIW010000011.1:0-55093 GCA_964526285.1 uncultured Bacteroidales bacterium
AAATGATGAATAAAGAATGATGAAGTGTTTTTGGGTTTCGCATCGTTGTCAGGCTGAAGGCCTGAGTTTAGTTCAGCCTGAGGCAGCGCCTCAGGAAAAAAGCACAACACAAAGCAGGCGCTCTACAGGAGCAGCTTAAAGAAAACTACAGGCGCTAACCCGCTTGCGGAGGTTGCCGGGAGTCTCGTTTGACCACCCCGCCCGCCTTCGGCAAACAGGCGCTAATCCGTTTGCGATGTTGGCTGGGAGTCTCGTTTGACCACCCCGCCCGCCCAAATTTTGCCCTTTGCAGCCAGTGCCTCGCAAGCGGGCACCCCTCCAACGGAGGGGAATGTGTCACGATGTGGTTGAGTGTACCCTGGTATTAAAAATAATCATTAATCATTTTTGAATCATAGAAGTTTTATATCTTTGCCGCCTTAAATTTTTTTTTAAAACTTATTACAATATGTTTAAAGATAAAAATACACTCATTGGATTACTGCTGATTTTTGTAATTCTTATTGTATTCAGTATTATGAATGCTCCTTCAAAAGAGGAAAAAGAAAAAATGAGAAGAGAGCAGGATTCACTGAGAACACTTGCTGAAGAAAAAGAAAAGGTAAAACAGGACAGTATTTCACTTGCTCAGGCTGAAACCAAAACTCAGGAAACAGATTCATTGACACAGGAAACTCCTGAACAAGCTGAAGGTGTTATTACTTCAGATGAAGGACAAACACAACCTTCTGCAAACACTCCTTTTGCTGATGCAAGTCCTGACGACCAAACGGTTTATTATATTGAAAATGATTTGATAAGCGTTGGTATTTCATCCACAGGTGGAAAAATCAAATCATTGGAACTGAAAGACTATTTGAAATTTGACAAGACACCCCTTTTTCTATTCGATGAAAACCTTTATAGTTTTGGATTGAACTTTTTTTATGACAACAAACCGGTTATTACTGATAATCTGCAGTTTATTCCTTCAAAAAAACCTGCTTCCAATACGATCAAACTTCCCAGTGATTCAAAAGACACACTTGAATTTGCCATGCGTTTGTATCCTGTTTTGCCCGATTCAGGTGAAACTTCTCAGGAATGGATTGAATTCAGATACTCTCTTGTAAACGGGAGTTATGTACTTGGATTTGAGATACATTTTGAAAATATGAGAAAATGGCTCCCTGCAAATGTATCATTTGTGAATTTTGACATGCATGCCGATTTGCAGCAGCAAGAGAAGAGTCATAAAAATGAGCAGTCAGTGACAACCATTTATTACAGTTTTATGGATGGTGATGTTGATTATCTTTCTGAACGCAAGGATGATAAAGAAACATTACAAACCAAAATCAAATGGGTATCATTTAAACAACAGTTTTTCTGTTTTGCACTCATAGCAGATAGTGGATTTGAGTCAGCTGAAATTTCAGTCTTCACTGAAGAAGAAGCAGATTCAAATTATCTGAGAACATTAAAAACATCCATATCAATTCCTTTGGATCAGGAAGAGACTTTTTCAGTCCCCATGAGCATCTATGCAGGCCCCAATAAATACAATATCATGAGAGAAATGGATCTGGGTCTGGAACGTCAGATTCCTCTTGGGTGGAGCTTCTTTTTAATGCACTGGATTAATCGATATGCTGTTATTCCTGTATTTAATTTTCTTGAAGGATATAATATGAATTATGGTATTATTATCCTGATACTAACCATTTTACTGAAGATTGTATTGTTTCCTATTGCATATAAAACCTACATGTCTTCGGCAAAAATGAAGGTTCTGAAGCCTGATATTGATGAAATTGGCAAGAAGTTTCCCAAAAAGGAAGATGCCATGAAAAAACAACAGGCAACAATGGAGCTGTATAAAAAAGCAGGGGTCAATCCTATGGCAGGCTGTATTCCTATGATATTACAGTTTCCTATTTTGATTGCAATGTTCCGTTTCTTCCCTGCTTCAATCGAACTGAGGCAACAGGCTTTCCTTTGGGCTGATGATTTATCATCCTATGATTCAATTCTGGAACTTGGTTTCAATATCCCCTTTTACGGATCTCATGTGAGTTTGTTTACTTTGCTCATGACTGTTTCAACAATAATTTATACAAGAGTCAACTCAAAAATGATGGCCAGTTCAACACAGATGCCAGGCATGAAAACCATGATGTATCTGATGCCAATCATGTTCCTTGGATTTTTCAACAGCTTTTCATCAGCTTTGAGTTATTACTACTTTCTGGCAAATATGATTACATTTGGACAAATGGCAATTTTCAATAAATCTGTCAATGAAGAAAAAATCAGAGCTAAAATTGCTGAAAACAAAAAGAAACCAGTAAAAAAGTCTGGATTCCAGCAAAGGCTTGAAAATATGGCAAAACAACAACAAAATAAGAAAAAATAAAAAAATTAGAATTTGGTGTTGTTTGTATTAAATAAATTACTATTTTTGCAGTCCGTTTTGAAAATGTAAAAATTAAGACATAACACTATGTATTTGACACCCGAACTTAAAAAAGATTTTTTCAAACAATATGGCAAATCTGAATTTGACACAGGTTCACCAGAAGGGCAAATTGCCATGTTTACACACAGGATCAAGCATCTTACAGAGCATATGAAAATCAACAAAAAGGACAAGTTTACAGAACGTTCTTTGGTACAGCTTGTAAGTAAAAGAAGAAAACAACTCAATTATTTAAAAGACAACGACATTCAGAGATATCGTGCAATTATTGCCGAACTGAAACTTCGTAAGTAAAAAGAAATTATCATAAAACAAAAAGGCAATATTTCATTGCCTTTTTGTTTTTTTTGCAAATAGACAACAAAAAGAAGAATTATGTATAAAGAAATTAAAGAAGAATTTAAAGTAAACAATATTGATATAAGTATTGAAACTGGCAAACTTGCCAAACAGGCAGATGGTTCTGTGATTGTTCGTATTGGCAACACCATGCTTTTGGCTACAGTTGTTGCGAAAAAGGAAGCAGCTGATAATGTAGATTTTATGCCACTATCTGTTGATTATCAGGAAAAATATGCAGCACTTGGTCGTTTTCCCGGTGGTTTTTTCAAACGTGAAGCAAGGCCTTCAGATTATGAAACTCTTATTAGCAGGCTTATTGACCGTGCACTGAGACCCATGTTCCCATCAGATTATCATGCCGAAACTCAGGTGCTCGTATTTCTTATCTCTGCTGACAAAGACACTTCTCCTGATGCTTATGCTGCGCTTGCTGCTTCAAGTGCACTGATGGTTTCTGATATTCCTTTTCATGGTCCAATTTCTGAGGCCAGAGTGGCTCTGATTAATGGAGAATATATCATCAATCCCACAGTGAGTCAACTGGAACATGCTGAACTTGACCTGATAGTAGCTGCAACAAAAGATGATATCACCATGGTTGAGGGTGAAATGAAAGAGGTTTCCGAAGAAGTGATGATGGAAGCTCTTAAAATAGCTCACGAAGCGATCAAGATTCAATGTGAAGCACAATTAAGGCTCGCTTCAAAAGTGGAAAAAGCTGCTGTGAAAAGAGAATATTGTCATGAACAGAATGATGATGAGTTGAAACAAAAACTCACAGAATTCTGCGAAGCTAAAATTTTTGAAACAACAAGAAAGTATATAACCAATAAAAAAATAAGAACTCAGGAATTTGCTGCTATTCAGGATGCATTTATTGAAACTGTACCGGAAGAAGAACGTGCAGAAAAAATGCCCCTTATTAAAAGATATTATCATGATTTGCACAAGGAAGTGGTTCGTCAGGTAGTACTTGAAGACAGAATAAGACTTGACGGACGTAAACTTGATGAAATTCGCCCAATTTGGGGGGAGGTGGATTATCTGCCATCAGCACACGGATCTTCAGTTTTTACCAGAGGTGAAACTCAGTCGCTGACCACTGTAACACTTGGAACATCACTTGACGAGCAAATTATTGATGGTGTAGTGTTTGAGGGAAAAAACAGGTTTATGCTTCATTACAATTTTCCACCATTTTCCACAGGTGAAAATAAGTTTTTGCGCACCGGAAGACGTGAAATTGGGCACGGTAATTTAGCTTTGCGTGCTTTGAAACCCATGTTGCCACCTGAAGAAGAAAACCCCTATACTATCAGGGTTGTTTCTGATATTCTCGAATCAAACGGGTCTTCTTCAATGGCTACTGTTTGTGCCGGATCAATGGCATTGATGGATGCTGGAGTGAAAATGAAAAAACCCGTAAGTGGTATAGCTATGGGTCTGATTTCAGATAGCAAAACAGGCAAATATGCTGTTCTTTCCGACATACTTGGAGATGAAGATCATCTTGGTGATATGGATTTTAAGGTAACTGGCACAAAAGAAGGTATTACTGCATGCCAGATGGATATCAAAGTGGATGGCCTTTCATATCAGATTCTTGCTGAAGCTCTTGAGCAAGCTAAAAGAGGAAGGGATCATATTCTGGATGAAATGAATAAGGTTATTCAAGAGCCACGCGAAGACTTTAAACCTCAGGTGCCACGATTTGCCAAACTTACTATTCCAAGAGAATTTATTGGTGCTGTTATTGGCCCGGGCGGCAAACATATTCAGGAGCTGCAAAGGGCTACAAGTTCTACAATTGTTATTCAGGAAGTGGGCGACTTTGGTGTTATTGATGTTTTTGCACTCAACAGAACAGATATTGATGCTGTTGTTCAGAGAATAAAAATGATTACTGCTGTTCCCGAAATTGGTGAAGTATATAATGGTATTGTTAAATCAATTCTTGACTTTGGAGTTTTTGTTGAAATTCTACCCGGAAAAGAAGGTTTGCTCCATATTTCCGAAATTGACTGGAAACATGTGAAAGATGCAAAAGAATACTTTAAAACCGGCGATGAAGTTGAGGTTAAATTGCTTGATATTGACTCCAGAACTGGAAAAATTAAATTGTCAAGAAAAGTACTTTTGCCAAAACCTGAAAATTTGAACAGGCCAGAACAGCAATAATAGTTATTACAATAATTGCATATAAAGCAGATGAAATTTAAAATTCATCTGCTTTTTTTTATACTTTTGCATTTCATATATATAATGAAATACAAGACATTATGACCCGTATAGTAGCACCTTCATTACTTTCAGCTGATTTTCTCCGACTGGGTGAAGAGTTGGAAATGATTAATAATAGTCAGGCCCAATGGGTGCATTGTGATATTATGGATGGTCATTTTGTGCCAAATCTGACCTTTGGATTTCCGATTTTGAAACAAATCAGAGCAAAAACTACAAAAGTAATGGATGTACACCTGATGATTACTAATGCTGAACAATATATTGATCAATATATTGAAGCAGGGGCTGATTATCTCACTGTTCATTACGAAGCTGTGTATCATTTGCACAGATGCCTTGCTGCAATCAGAGAAAAAGGAGCTAAAGCAGGAGTTTCTTTGAATCCACATACTCCGGTTTCGGTGCTTGAAGAAATAATCCCATATACTGATATGGTATTGCTCATGTCTGTCAATCCCGGCTTTGGTGGTCAGAGTTTTATTCCCACAACTGTTGATAAAATTAAGAAACTGGATGCAATGCGTAAGCAACTGAATCCGAATTGTCTTATCCAAATTGATGGTGGGGTGAATAATAATAATGCTGCCACACTTTTCAACGCAGGAGCAAATGTGCTGGTTGCCGGAAATGCAGTGTTTAAATCTGTAAGTCCTTCAGATGAAATTGACAAAATTTTCAATGCCTGAGTATTTTTTTCTTTACAATCTGTATCCTGATTTATATTTGCTTGCCTAAAATGGATTTTCTTGCATTTTTGTAACTGCTCAGCATATTTTTTATAATATATCGATGATATTTGTGCTTGTACAGATTTTCAGCAATACAAAAGGCGATGTTTGTTTTTGTAAAAAAATTGTGTGAAGGGCTTTAGCCCTGAGCTAATCAAAACAATTACGAACGATGAAATAAAAAGTTAAAAGATTCATAATAGCAACGGGCTTCAGCCCGTTGAAACCGGAACCCCAACATTGTTTTTTTTCCCAAGCCATAGGCTTCCCGATCCCATAGGGACAAGTTGGGAAAGGGATCCCCATGGGAGGCAGAAAATTTGTCAAAATTTATCTTCAATTTAAGTGCTCACTTGAACAAATTTTGCCTGTAGTGAGCAGTTCGACGGGCTCACTGTGGCACCCGTCGAACTATGACAAAAACACAAAAGGGAGATAATGATTAATCCTTTTGTATTGCATAGCACTTAATATTCCTCACATCACATTGTGATAAACCGTGATAAATGGAAATTTGGGAATTCTTCCAAGCCATCGGCTTGGGAGTGGCTAAAAAACTACGATTATTATTATGTGGTGAGTAGTAAAGAATTTTTTATAATTAATTCATATGCAACTTTTTTGATAAAAATTTGGTTTTGAATATAAAACACATGTATATTTGAAAAATCTTTTGCAATCAAATATTCATTATTAAACATTCAGGTTATGGTAAAAAAAGTTATTTTAGGATTAGTAATTGTCCTTTGTGTTTTTTCCTCAGGGAATACACAAACAGTGTATGAATGGTATCAGGATGGAATCATCGTGCTTCAGTTTAAGCCTGACAGAGTTCCGGATTTGCCAATGATTGACAATAGAGAGATTGATTTCAAAAGTACTTCTTTTGTTTCAAGTTTTTTAAATGAATTTGGAATCACCCGTATGTATTTCATGCACCCTGAAGTAAAGGATGATAATCTGAAAAATAATGTACAGCTTGAGTTCGATGAAATGTGGAAGATAGATGAGCTGATAAAAGAGATTCAGAGGTTTGATTTTATCGAATATGCCGAAAAAAAAGAACTTCACGTTCATTTCTTTACACCAAATGACACATATTACAGTACAAATTATATGTGGGGATTATTCAAGATTAATGCAGGTCAGGCATGGGATATTTCACAGGGATCTGCTTCCATTGTTGTGGCTGTTACAGATAATGCCATTTGGACCTCACATCCTGACTTGCAAAATAAACTGGTTGCCGGCTGGGATCCAACAAGCAATGATAATGATCCCAATCCTACTGCAGGAAATAACGGAGCTCACGGAACACATGTTTCAGGAACTGTGGGAGCACAAACAAACAATGGGCTTGGAGTTGCATCAATTGGGTTTAATGTCTCAGTGATGCCCATTAAAATCGGCAGGGATTCTGACGGAGCTTTAACACATGGATATGAAGGTATGACTTGGGCAGCCGACAATGGAGCCGATGTTGTAAATATGTCATGGGGCGGCGGTGGATATTCAACATATGGACAGAATGTTTGTACTTATGTATGGAATGCAGGAACCATTCCTGTGGCAGCTGCTGGTAATAACAATGTAAGTACTGTTTTTTATCCGGCAGGTTATGATAATGTCATTTCTGTAGCATCAACTGCCCAACAGGATCAAAAATCTTCTTTTTCACAGTATGGGACATGGATTGATATCAGTGCCCCAGGAACAGAAATCGCCAGTACAGTACCCACAACCTATGCATCATCTGGTTATGCAATTATGTCAGGTACATCAATGGCATCGCCTCATGTAGCAGGTTTGCTTGGTCTCATGAAATCGGCCAATCCTTCAATGTCAAACACTGATTTGATAGACTGTTTATATTCCAGTGCAGATGATATCAGTGCTCAAAATCCGGGTTACCCCAACCAACTGGGCGCAGGGCGTATCAATGCCTATGCTGCACTTCAATGTGTTACAGCATCAGCAACTCAGTATGATGCCGGAATCCAGCAAATTATTTCACCAACTGGTGCTTCGTGCAATACGACTATTAATCCTGTTGTCGTTTTAAGGAATTATGGAACTGACAACCTTACTTCAGTGACAATCAATTATCAAATTGTTGGACAAACAGTGCAAACTCAGTCGTGGACAGGAAACCTTGCACAGGGAGCAACTGCGAATGTAACCTTGCCTGCTATGACATCTCCATCAGGGGTGCAAGTGTTCAGAGCTTATACAACAAATCCCAATGGTCAAACAGATCAAAACCTGTTTAACGATGAAAGCACAATGAACTTTGGAGTGTTTTCTGCTGGTGTTTCTCTGCCTTTCTATGAAAATTTTGAATCAGCAACATTTGCAACCAATATGTGGACAATAGAGAATCCTGATGGAGCTACCACATGGGAAATTGCCACAACACAGGGAACCACACCAGGAAATAAATCGGCAGGAATAAATTTTTATTCATATGCTACAATTGGGCAGCGTGATGGTTTGATTTCTCCTCCATTTGATTTTTCAGGATTTGCTTCAGTTGAAATGACTTTTGAACATGCATACAGAAGATATGATCAAACAAGTTCAGATTCATTAATAATTTATGTGTCAACTGACTGTGGAGTAACATATCAGAGAATTTTTGCAAGGGGTGAAAACGGAACAGGAATATTTGCCACTGCTGCAACAAACACTGCAAATTTTATACCTGCAGCCGATACTGACTGGTGTATTGCAGGCACAGTTGGAACCAGTTGTTACACAATCAATCTGGATGCATTTGCAGGTTTCAACACTGTTGTGATTAAATTTGAGGGATATAATAACTATCAGAACAATCTCTATCTTGACAATATAAATATTTATGGTGATGTGGTTGACTATGATATTGGAATTT
This sequence comes from uncultured Bacteroidales bacterium, assembly GCA_964526285.1. Taxonomy (GTDB): domain Bacteria; phylum Bacteroidota; class Bacteroidia; order Bacteroidales; family DTU049; genus CAYMAZ01. Next base: position 8,663 of record CAZGIW010000011.1, read on the forward strand.
CTGACATTGTGTATCCAGAAGGAACAATATGTAATACCCTGATTTCACCTGAAGTTACATTGCACAATTTCGGTGCAACAACAATTACCAGCGCTCAGATACATTATCAGTTGAATGGTGGAACAGTCAATAATTATAGTTGGACAGGAAGTATAACTTCAGGTAATTCTGTGAGTGTTATTTTGCCACAAATTACAGCTATAGCAGGTCAGAACACTCTCTATGTTTATTCATCGCAACCTAATGGTTTTGCTGATGCCAATCCATCCAATGATGCTTCATACGGTGAATTTACAGTGATTGACCAGGGAGCAGCATTACCATTTGTGGAAACATTCGAATCAGGAGTATTTTCAACCAATGAATGGATTATTGATGATCCAGACCAGGTATTAACATGGGATATTTATGATGTTCAGGGGACAACACCCGGAAATAAAGCTGCTGGAATTAATTACTTCTTCTACAGTCAAATTGGTGAACGTGACGGTATGATTACAAAATATTTAGATTTCTCCAATCACACAAATATTTGGTTGGATTTTGAACATGCATACAGAAGAAGAAATGCCGCCTCTTCAGACTCACTAATTATTTATGTTTCAGCTGATTGTGGCAATACGTGGACAAGAGTATTTCAGGCTGGTGAAAACGGAACAGGTGTTTTTGCAACCGACTATACATCAACTGTTAATTTTATTCCGCAACAGCCCGAACAATGGTGTCACTCAGGCACAGTTGGTGCTTCATGTTATTCCCTTGACTTAACCCCATGGGCAGGACAACCATTGGTTCAGGTAAAATTTGAATCCTATAATAATAACGGAAACAACCTGTTTATTGATAATATCAATATTGATGGTGACATTGTTACTGCAGTTTCAAACCAGGAATTGAATCCAGCAGTTCAAATATACCCAAATCCGGCATCAGATGATTATGTGAATCTCTCACTCAATGGGAATTTTGGATCTGATATTAATGTAAATATTTACAATATTATTGGAGTAAAGATTCATTCTGAACACATAACTTCAGGGACTCAACTTCACAGATTAAATATCAAAGGATTTGCCAATGGGACCTATATAATTGAAATTAAATCAACACTTTTCTCTGACACAAGAAAGCTGATTATCAGCAGATAAAATGACATTTTAGCACTTAAGAATAAATGACTTATCTGATAATGAGGGCAACTTCTTGACCCTTAACTAATTAACAGATAAGTCATTTTTCATGAACAAGAATTGAATTCCTTTCCCAGATCCCTTCTACAGAATCAATTAAACCAGATTTATCGTTAGTTTGTTTGGCTTGTAATGACCAACCTGGGGAAATTTGTTAAAAAACTAATGTAAAGGCTCAAAAAAATCCATTATCTTTGGAGGCTCAAAAACTAAAATTTAATTCTTAACAATTTGAAATGAAGAAGCTGATTATTATTTCATGGTTTATGATTTCTTCTACTTATCTATTCATCAGTCATGCACAGGAATTTGAACCAAAGATTGAAGTTGAAATACTTGATACGATAATGTATTACGGGGAGAAGATAGTTTTATATGAAAACAACACCTGGGAATTTGTTTCACATATAGAATCGTTGAAGCGCGATATGTGCATGGCAGATACAATGCAGATATTCACACATTGGTGGGATAACAACCAGACATTTTGCTATTCATATCCAACAAAAGCGGTTGTTCCTGACACCGTAATTTTGATTCTAAAAGACATGGACCGTCATTTTTCACTTCCTCATTATCATCGAATTAATTCAGGATTTGGATGGCGAGGCAGGCGTGCGCATAACGGAATTGATGTAAAGATTGACAAAGGCGAACCTGTTAAATGTGCTTTTGACGGCAAAGTAAGATATGCTCAATACAACAAGGGTGGATATGGCAAACTTGTTATAGTAAGACATTTTAACGGACTTGAAACATACTACGCACATTTGAATGACATTTATGTTATTCCCAACCAAATTGTAAAAGCAGGGCAACTGATCGGTACCGGCGGAAATACAGGCGCCACCTGGACAGGCGATCATCTTCATTTTGAAATGAGATATATGGACAAACCTTTTGATCCCATGCTTGCCATTGAATTTGATTCATTAAGACTGAAATCAGATACACTCATTCTTACAGCTGAAAGCTTTAAAATGACAACCACTCACAAGGGTGTTCCACGCAACCAAAAAACAGTCACTCCATCATATGAAATTGACCCCAATGCAACTTATCATGTGGTAAGAAAAGGAGATACTCTGGGACATATTGCAGTCCGTTACGGAACCAGTGTAGACAAACTTTGCCGTTTGAATGGAATTAGCAGAAATACAGTGTTGCAAATAGGACAAAAAATTAAGGTCAAATAATTTTCATTCATGAAAACTCCTTTTGTTTTTTCAGGCATGGCTGGTGTAATAATGTGTTTGTTTTTTCAAGGCATTTCCAGCACATTTGCGCAGAATTCAAATGATAATACAGTGCCTCGATTTGATATTGGCATCACTTCAATTCCAGCCGGAACTGAAATCAAACTTACTTTGAAAGGCAGATTCCAGAACTACAACAGCAAACCAAAACATCAAAACGACAAGTACGATAGAAGTATCAACTCTCCCAAATCTGTCAACTTTACTCCTGACGGAAAAAAATTCTATATACAATCTCTTGAAGGATACACAACCTCAGTGTATGATACAGAATCAATGACCCTAATAAAAGAAATCATTCATGATTTCAAAAATGCAAACAATCATTTATTCCTGAACAATGAGAACACAGTGTTTGATTACAAATATCGTGATACTTACAGTAACTTCAACACATTTAAAGGGAAACCTGTTGAAAGCTGCATGTCGCACGAAGGCAGATACTTATGGGTGACTTACTATAGAAGAGATTTTGACATCAATGCTGAATGTCCTTCTGCGCTTGCCATTATTGACACCCACACTGACTCAATAGTGCGTGTGATGCCTACCGGGCCACTCCCAAAAATGATTGCCTGCTCTCCTGACAATAAATTCATTGCTGTAACACATTGGGGAGACAATACTGTTGGAATTATTGACATCAGCAGCGATAGTGTTATGAAGTTTCAATATGTGTCGCATTTGATTGTTGATTACAAAGCGAAACTTGATTTTGGTCCAACACCTGTTAACAGAGATCAAAAATGTGGTCATTGCCTGAGAGGTACTGTTTTTTCTCCCGATGGTAAATATCTTCTGGTTGGAAAAATGGGGGGAGCAGGCGGAATTGCCATATTCACCATTCCCGGCTTTGAATATCTTGGAACTGTCACCGGGCAAAAGAACAATCTGCGACACATGCTTATCAATGATAACGATTTAATTATCAGCACCAATTCCACAGGCTTTGTGCAAAAAGCCCCTCTTCAGGAGCTTATTGATGCAAAAAATACGAATCCCGGCACCACGGTTACTTATACATCATGGGAAAACTGTTATGTTGGAACAGGTGCCAGAACAATCGATGCCACAAAAGACGGAAAATATATCTTTGCATGTGTGAATAATCAATGTAAGATTGCCGTTATCAGATCATCTGACATGAAGCTGATATGTTCGGTAAAAGCAGATGCATATCCAGTGGGTATGGCCCTGTCACCTGATGAAACACTACTTATTGTTACATCTCAGGGAAAATCAGATAAAGGCGGAAATTCTGTGATGGTGTATGAGGTCACCCACTTCCAGTGAAGAGTACCTGAACTTGTTTTTTATTCTGTCAATAGTTTACTTTCAGGAGTTTCTGCTATGGGAAAACTTGACTCAAACTCTGTTGGCTAAAAAATCAGCTACAGAATAATTCTTTCAGTATGTGACCCGTATAGCTATGTTCCATCTCTGCAATTTCTTCGGGAGTTCCCTGAGCAATAATCTGACCTCCTTTCTTTCCTCCTTCGGGACCAATGTCAATAATATAATCAGCAACTTTAATAACATCAGGATTATGTTCGATGATAATCACAGTATTCCCCCTGTCAACAATACCCTGAAGTATTTCAAGAAGTACCCTTACATCTTCAAAATGAAGGCCGGTTGTTGGTTCATCAAAAATATACAGCGTTTTGCCTGTATCTCTTTTGGCAAGTTCAGCAGCAAGTTTCACTCTTTGATTTTCGCCACCAGACAATGTAACAGAGCTTTGTCCTAGTGTGAGATATCCAAGTCCTACTTTTTGCAATGCTCTGAGAGGCTGAATGATGGAAGGATGATCTTCAAAGAATTCACAAGATTGATTGATGGTCATTTGCAAAACATCAAAAATTGATTTTCCCTTATATCTGATTTCAAGAGTTTCCCTGTTAAATCTTTTTCCGTTGCATTCACGGCATAGCACCTGAACATTGGGAAGGATTCCCATTTCAATATTTTCCATGCCAGCCCCTTTACATTTTTCACATCTTCCACCTTTGACATTAAAAGAAAAACGGCCAGGCTTATATCCCCGAATTTTCGATTGAGTTATTTCTGAAAATAGTTTTCTTATATGGTCAAACACTCCGGTATATGTGGCAGGATTAGAACGTGGAGTTTTCCCAATGGGATCCTGATTCACCTCAATTACTTTATTAATATGCTCAGCACCTGAAATGCTTTGAAACGGAAGTGACTGATGCTGTGACCTATAGATAACATTACTAACAACAGGATACAGTGTTTCATTTATCAAACTTGACTTCCCGCTCCCTGATACACCAGTGATACAAACAAAAAGACCCAGAGGAATATTTACATTTACATTTCTCAGATTATTTCCTGAACATTTTGTTAAGGAAAGAATTTTTCCGTTTGAAATTCTTCTCTTTTCAGGAATCTGAATTTTCATATCACCTTTCAGATAACGGCAAGTCAATGAATCACATTGCATCATCTCTTCAGGTGTGCCAGCTCCGGTTATCCTTCCGCCTCTCCTACCCGCCCCCGGACCAATGTCAATGATATAATCAGATGACTTAATCATTTCATAATCATGCTCAACCACAATAATACTATTTCCTTTGTCTCTCAACTGATGTAACGATTCAATCAGTCGCCGGTTATCACGTTGATGTAATCCAATGCTGGGTTCATCAAGAATATAGAGAACACCTGTGAGATTGGAGGCAATCTGAGTAGCTAGCCTGATTCGTTGTGATTCACCACCTGATAAACTACGGGCTGGTCTTGATATTGAAATATATTCAAGTCCCACATCCAAAAGAAAACCAAGACGATGTTTGATTTCCTTGATAATATCTTTAGATATGATTTGTTGTCTCTCTGTCATTAATTTTTGAATTCCTGACACCCATTTAAACAACTCATCTACCTGCATGTCAGATACTTCAAAAATATTTTTGTTATCAATTTTAAAATGTAGAGATTCCTTTTTCAAACGACCTCCATTACATTCAGGACAAACTTTCTTTGCCATAAATCCTGAAGCCCATCTTTGTAAACTCACAGGAGCATCTTCTGTATTCTGTTGTTCGATATAGGCTACAACTCCTTCATATCGAACCGGCATTGAGCTTGTGACCCCAATATAATCATTGGAAATAAACAAAGACTCGCTAGTCCCGTATAATAGAATATCCTTCACTTCATCACTGAGTTGAGCAACTGGATCACTGAGAGAAAATCCATATTTTTTACCAAGAGTTTCGAGTTGATTAAAAATAAAAGAAGTTCTGTATTTACCAAGGGGAGCAATTCCTCCATCTTTTATTGACAAACGTGGTTCAGGAAAAACCTTATTCACATCAACCTCGGTAATCATTCCAATTCCATTACATTTATGACATGCACCATATGGCGAGTTGAAAGAAAAGTTATTGGGTTCGGGCATTGCATATGATATGCCAGTATCTTCGCACATGAGATTGCGACTAAAAAATGAAATTTTGTTGGTTTCATTATGAAGCACCATCACCTGCCCTTTTCCATATTTCAGTGCAGATGATAGCGAGTTTTTTAATCTTGCCTGTGAAGTTTCGTTAATTTGAATTGTATCAATAAGCACTTCAATATCATGAACTTTATATCTGTCAACTTTCAGGTTATTCTTTAATTCAATAATCTCCCCGTCCACTCTCACTTTCAGAAATCCCTTTTTATTCCATGATTCAAACAATTCACGATAATGTCCTTTACGTCCCTTCACCAAAGGACTTAGAATATGAATCTTTTTTCCTGAGAAGGACTCCAGAATTCTTCCAAGTATCTGATTTTCTGTAAGGCTTATCATTTGTTTTCCAGTATGATAAGAATATGCTGTTGAAGCTCTGGCATACAGAAGTCTGAGAAAATCATATATTTCAGTCACTGTCCCAACAGTACTTCGAGGATTTTTGCTAATTGTTTTCTGTTCAATTGACACTGCAGGACTGAGACCAGTCACTTCATCCACATCAGGACGTTCAAGTTTTCCAATAAATTGTCTTGCATATGCTGAAAATGTCTCCATATATCTGCGCTGAGATTCTGCAAAAATTGTATCAAATGCAAGTGAAGACTTTCCGCTTCCGCTCAAACCTGTGATAACGACTAATTTATTGTGAGGGATAATAATATCAATATTTTTCAGATTATTGACCCTGGCTCCAAACACAGAGATAACATCTAAACTTTGAGTTAAAGGTTTATTATGTTTTGACATAGTGCCGGCAATTAACGAATCTCCAGAGTATCATTCATCAACTGAGCTGGCTTTTCTACTTGCTTCATAATTGCATCATAATCAGATGTTTGTGGAATTGCAATGGAATATTTTTTTCCACCGGAAATCCTTAATGAATTTTTCCTTAGCCAGGGGTTTAAATCTCTCAGGACAAGTAGATTTGTATTGTGTTGTACGGCAAAATCAGCTAAATTTGAAATTGAAGTATCAACTTCAACACAGGTAACCGGAACGGGATAATATAAATCAGTATTCCTGAGAAAGAACCCATAGTTTTTCGGATTTTCCCAGATAATTTTAAAAGCAAGAATCCTGTAAACATATCTCATTGTTTCTTCAGGCAAAAGCAAGTCATAATATGATTCAACCTGTTGTTCTTTCATAGCTGCTGGAATCCTGGCAGCGCCCATATTATAGGCAGCTGCAGCCAAAGTCCAGTTTTTAAATTGACGATGCGCATCCTTAAGATACTTGCAAGCAGCATGTGTTGATTTTTCTACATGATAACGTTCATCCACTTCATCATTTACTTCCAGACTATATTGAATCGCTGTTGCTTTAAGAAATTGCCACATTCCGGCAGCACCTGCAGGTGATACAGGAAATGCCAGTTCGCTTTCTGCCATGGCAAGAAACATAAAATCGGGATGAATACCATGTTCTTCAAAAATTGGTTTAAAGACAGGAAAATAGCGAGCACTTCTTTTAAGAATCAGAATTGTTCTGGAATGCCAATAAGTGATTGCAAGCAATTCACGTTCAAGTTTTTCTCTCACATAATAATTTTCAACAGGAACATGTTCGTCTGCAAATGTGAGGTTGTCAGGAATTTTCATGTTGTATATTCTGTAATCTCCCAATGCTTTTTCATAATACAACTGATCTTTCTTTTCGTTATCCTTTGGCAAAACCTTAGAAAAAACAAACAATAAAACGCAAGCCAGTAAAATCAGAATAGTCAGTAAAATATTATTCAGTTTCATCTTTATCAATATTCTTATGAGTAATAAAAAACAGTATAAAAAACTCAATCACTAATAAAATTCCAAATATTAGGATATGGTATAATTTCCAGTTATTTGAGAGTATCAAAATTAAAACTCCGAGCAAAGCATTCATAAAAGCTAAAAGAGCAAAGACCACTGCAATTATTTTATCAGACAAACCCAAATAAGACAAATGGTGGGTTGTATGATCTTTCCCCCCTCTGAATGGCGATTTTCTTTTAACAACAAGTCTTTTAAAAAAGACAGTGCTGGTATCTATCATTGGGAGGGCAAACACAAATGAGACAGCAAGAATTCTGGCAGAGAGGGGAGCAAATTGTTCTGTTCCTGCTTTAAAATTCCAAAAAAACAAAATTCCGAAAATAGCGATAAAAGACCCCAGAAACATGCTTCCTGTATCCCCCATATACATTTTTGCAGGCCATCGGTTGTATTTGATAAATGCCAATAGTGATGCAACAATTCCAAGAATAATCACCAGGTAATGATTTGATGAAGACTCAAACAACAACAAAATTGCAATGCATGCAAGGAGGATAAAAATAGTTACAGTAGTTGCAATACTGTCCATATTATCAAGTAAATTGAGTGCGTTCATTATCCCCACAATCCAGAAAACAGTTAATCCATAGTTCAATGTCATATTTGAAAAAACATCAATGTAAGTCCCTGTAAAGCAAAGTGTTATTCCGCAAACAATTTGCATCATTAATTTAAGCCAGGGAATGGTATTATATGCATCATCAAACAAACCAGCAAGAAATCCAATTGAAAGAACAAGCATAATGCCGTAGAATTGCATCAAAGAAAACACAGTTCCCTGAGTTGTGTAGATAAGCGAAATGGCAGACAACAAAAAGCAGATAAAAAAAGCAATCCCTCCAATTGCAGGTTTTCTATCTGTGCTCCATCTCACTTCCCCATTGTTTCCATTTTTGTGGATATTCTTCAGATATTTTAAAAGAAAATCATTCATCAAAATTGAAAACACAAATATGACAACAGTAAAAACAGAAAGGAACAACAACTTCATTTATTTCAAAAAAGGTGATTTAAAATCTTTAAATAACATAGCTTGATTATCTTTATCTGACACAACAGGATTCTCAATATTCCAGGGAATATCCAAATCAGGGTCGTTCCACAAAATTGCACATTCTGATTCCTTATTATAATAGTCCGTACATTTATACAGAAAAAGAGTATCATCTTCCAGAGTGAGAAAGCCATGAGCAAACCCTGGTGGTATCCAAAGCTGTAGTTTGTTGTTTTCAGAAAGCACTATTGTTTCCGCTAAGCCGTAGGTTGGTGAATTTTTTCTTAAATCCAAAGCCACATCAAGAACAGCACCTCTGATTACCCTTACCAGTTTTCCCTGAGCAAAGGGAGGAAGTTGAAAGTGCAGACCTCTGAGCACATTTCTATGTGAAAAAGACTCATTTTCCTGAACAAAAGAGACATTGAGACCAGCCTCTGAATATCTTTTCAAATGATAAGATTCAAAAAAACAACCTCTTCGATCTTGAAAAACCTCAGGTTTTATAACTAACAGACCATCCAGTTTACCAGTTTTAACATCCATTTTTTTAAAAATCCTTTCTGATAAATAATCTTTTGATTTTCTCCAATAAAGAATAGTTTGGTTTTACATCCTGCTCATAATAGGTATTTCTCAATCCTTTCTTATATCCTTTCACATAACCATAGGCATAAACAAGATCTTTTTCCATACCCACATTTGAAATTGTATTGTCATAACCATTAAGAACAATAGAAATATTTTTAATATCATAAACCTGAAGCATTTTCTGCGGCAAAGAAAGGAAATTTCTTTTAGAATAATTGGCTCTTAAAATATAAATAGGATAATCAGCAAGTTGCATTGATTTAAGAGAATCTGATACAAGTCCAATGGGAGGATTATCAACAATCACATAATCAAATTCTTTTTTCAGTTTTACAATCAGCTGATCAAATCTTTTGTCATTTACAAGCTCTGCTGGATTTGGAGGGATTGGTCCTGCTGTAACAAATTTTATATCGTATTTCCCAATATCCTGAACACAATCTTCAAATGTATTTTGTCCACTTAGAATTGTGCTCATGCCAACATCATTTTTCAGTTCAAAGTATTTATGAACTGTTGGTCTTCTCATGTCAGTATCAATAATCACAACCTTTTTACCTGTAATGGCAAGTGCACCTGCGAGGTTAACAGAGAGAAAAGTTTTTCCTTCACCAGAAATTGTAGAAGTGACTGCAATCATTTTTGAACCTTCTCCATTGGTAATAAATTGTAGATTACTTCTGATTGACCTGAGTGATTCTGCAAGAATACTTTTTGGATACTTGTCAACAATAAACTTCTGTAGTGGAATATTTGATGCATATTTTGGTAAAACACCAAGTATTGGTACAGAAGTATGCTTTGATATTTCAGAAGCACTGACAATTTCATTAAACCGAATATATTTTACAGCAACAATAACAAAAGATAGAAATAATGCCAGTAGAAGTGCAATTAAAATCACTTTTTGTTTGCTGGGATATACTTTTTCGCCAAATGAAAGAGCTTTTTCCAGAATAATATTTTCAGGTACATAACCTGCCTTAAGAATTGAGAACTCTGTTTTCTTTTCAATCAATTGATTGTAAAAGTTTTCAGTTATTGAATAAAGGCGCTCCAGTCTTCTCAGTTCAAAATGCTGTTTTTGTGCACCTGAAAAGGCTTGTTGATATTGTATGTTGTATCTGTTTGTCAAATCTTTTATACGAATATCGGTATTGTTTTTAATGTTGTGAACAATTTTTACAATTTGTTTTTTCTGTGTTTCAATTTGCTGATCTAAAGAAAGAATAAAGCTTGAGTTTTCAGGAGATTGTATAAGCATCTGCTCCCTTTTTTCAACAAGATCAGAAAGCCTGCTAATCTCTGATTGCAACTGAGCCTGATATTTACTACCTGAAAGAATCGTTAAAAGAACATAAGCATCAGGAACGTCATCTTTAGTTAGCTCGTCAAGGATATTTTTAAGTATGGTTGACTCCATTTGAAGCATGATAAGTTCTGACTCAAGTGCACTCAATTGGGTCATACTGTTTTGTCTTTTCAAGTCCTGAACAGTATCAACATTATACTTTTTTTTGTAATTTGTAATACTGTCTTCAAATATCTCCAAATCTTTCAAAACTGTCTCAAGCTGGGTTTCAATAAAATCCAAAATATTGTTGGCACTCATTGATTTACGCTCAATATCATACACCTGAAACTCAACTGCCATTTCATTGGCTATATCTGAAGCTCTCTGAGCATTTTTATCTTTTACTGAGATCTGGATAGTTTTTGCAGCCTCATTCAATACTGTAAGATTAATATTACCAGCCATTCTGTCATAAAGCATTTCTAATGAAAGTATTTCAAAAAGAAAATTCTTTTGCTTTAGTAACATCTCATCTGAAAAATTATTATTAAGATAAATTACAATATCCAAATCTTTCAATTCTGACCATTCTCCTATCTTCAAAACAAACTCTTTATTTTGTTCACTTTCCATAATACTGACTGTATAGGAAAGTTTTATTAATGAGTCAGTTTCAAATTTGATTCTAAATGGAATTCCATATACAGCCGGATTGTAAATAATATAATTTACGGTAAATGGTGATGAAGTATAGAGTTCATGATTAAGCAACTTCCCTTCATTGAAATATCTAACATCCAAAGGTAGTTTTCCAAGCACACGCTCCACAAACACCCTTGACCTTAACAACTCAAGTTTTTGGGAAAACTGCTCACTTGAATATCTTCCAACCTCAAATAATCTTTCTGCCCTGTTTTCTGTATCAATTTGAAGAATCGTTTTTGCCTCATAAACAGGTTGTGTGTAGCGCAATACTATCCACGCAGTGGCAAAAGATAAAAAAAATATCAATATTATGACAGGTAATTTCCTTACAAGAATAAACCTGAATAATTTCAGGTCAAACTCTTCATTGAATCTTGGTATCTTATTGGACGACATATTACCTGAAAAGATTATAAATCAATAATAAAGTTGTGGTAAGTGTTAGAATTGGAGTTATATCCTCAATTACTTTTCTACTTATAAGCGGCTGAGGAACAACATAAATAATATCATTTGACTGTAAAACTATATTTCCAAATTTTGCATTTTCTGCAAGGGACATATCAATCTCATAAAATAACACATTTTCATCTTGATTTCGAATTAAATAAATCCTATGGGCCTTTCCGTCCATAATGCCTCCTGCTTTTGACAAAGCCTCAATGAGTGTAGTATTTGGATTTTCAAGATCAATACTGGTTGCTGAACCACTTTTGCCTCCTTTATGCACAAAAACCCTTTTGTTACTTACCTTCAATAAAACAAAAGGATTGTTAACATAGCTTTCATATTCATTCCTTAAAAAATCCTCTGCTTCACTTATGGTTTTTCCTCCAAGATTTACAGAACCTAAAGCTGGCAAATACACTGACCCATCACTCAACACCCTGTGAGACATGGTTTCCTGAGTTGCTGACATAGACTGAATGAATTCAGGATTTATTAAAACCTCTGCGCTATTGGGAAAAACATGGATAAACAATTCATCATTCACAGTAATTACATGTTCTTTCTGTTTCATAGCCTCTTCAGCTGAATGTATCTCAGTTTGTTTATCTGTTTTATACATTCTGAATGGTGTCACCCATTTGGAACAGCCTGAAACAATGAGGATTAAAAAAACAGTACTTAATGCAAACAGCCTGTTCATCAGATTTTTTTTTATTTTCAATGGCAAAAATATAAAAAATCAATGACTATTATGTCCTATTGCATTTTTTTTTTGCAACAAACTTTGATATAACCCTGACATTTCTGAAATAAGTCTGGTGTAATGAAACTTATCTTTTACAAAATCCCACCCATTTCCTGCAAGTGAATTACGTAAATTATCGTCTTGCACTAACCTTCCAAGGCTATGAATAAATTTATCATCTGAGTCAGCCACAAGTGCTGTTTTCTTATCTATGACAATATTTGAAATCCCACCCACATTTGTTGTAACTATGGGTGTTCCGGAGGCCTGTGCTTCAATCAAACTCACAGGGGTACCCTCGTTGAGCGATGTGAGCACAACAATATCCATTCCGGCATTGACATAATCAATATCCTTTTCCCATAATGTAAACATAACCTGTGCTGCCTGCTGCCCAGGCAAACTATATGATATTTTCAATCCTGCCAGCTCTTTCATAATCTGATTTCTGGACTCACCATCACCAACTATGAATGCCCTTATTTTTTTTTCAGAATTGCGTATGATATCTGATAATGCACGAACAAAAAGCGAATGATTCTTCACTGGAACTAATCTTCCAATTATTCCTATTGCAATTTCATCTTCTGCAATCTGATACTTCTGCCTGAAACTGTGTCTTTTCATTTCTCTGTCTTCGTTGAAACGAGTAAGGTCAAAACCAAGTGGAATGATTGATACTTTCTCAGGTTCACAAATTTTAAACTTTTCTGAAATGTCAAATCTCTGATTTTCAGACAATGTCACAATTGCATCTGTTTTAGCAGCAAGATGACGCTCAAGTCTGACATAGAAATTTGATTGCATCCTGTTGAAATATGCATCAAACACATGTCCATGAAATGTGTGCACCACAACAGGCACTTTAAGATAAGCCGCAGCCCTCCTCCCCAAAGCCCCTGCTTTGGATGCATGTGTATGTACAATATGTGGTTTGAATTCTCTGATAAGCTTTTTAATTTTGGTATAGGCCTGAAAATCCAGAATAGGATTTACGGGTCGATGCATTTCTGCTATACGTACAGGTTCAATTCCTAAATCATTCAATATAAACTCAGAATCAGCTTCAGTTTCATCTTTTTGCCCACCCACAAGAACAGTTTCATACTCTTCTCCAATATATTTGGTGAGATAAGCCGCGTTAAAAGTTGGGCCACCCAGATTAAACCTGTTCATTATGCGTAGAATCCTAATCAAATCCAATCCTTTTTTATAAAATTTTCATATTTTACATACCAATATTGAAATACAAGCAAACTCCAGATAAACGACTGCAAATCATGATGCCTGCTGCTGAAAACTGTGTCTGTTAGTTGTTTTATAATATCATGTCGAAACAATTTTTGCTGACTAATAAGATCAAATGAATGAAGATACGTGTCAATCATCGGTCTCATTTCTCTTTTAAACCAGGTATTCATGGGCACTTCAAATCCTTGTTTTGAGCGATTCAAAACTTCTGCAGGTAATTCCTTTGCAAATGTATCTCTTAGAATCCTTTTATTTACATTCGCCTTAATCTTAAACTCTGTTGGAATTGAAAATGCAAAATCCACCACGCTGTTATCCAAAAAGGGAGGTCTGACTTCAAGAGAATGGTTCATGGACATCATATCAACCTTGGGAAGCATATCTCCGGGCAACACCAGCTGCATATCTGAAATCATCACATCTTCAATTCCGGGTTTGTCAATGTCAATTTCTGATGCTATTGCTTCCCATCTTTCATTAAAATCTGTTTCAATACCATAGGATATAATTAATCTCTCAACGGTACTAACATCATTGAATGAAGATAAAAACCTGTATCTGTCCTTAGGAGACAACTTCAAAACTTTCAGATATTTTTGTACTTTTCTTGCCTTATCACTGAATTTGTTGCCACGTGAAGCAGGAAACATATTCCATAAAAAAGAAGAGGAACTGAGCATCCGATCAGAAAATAGCCGACGGCGAATTCTTTGCTCGGCAATATGTTTATTATATCCGCCAAACATTTCATCAGCACCATCTCCTGACAATGCGACTGTTACATGTTTTCTTGTTTGACCGGAAAGAATATTAACAACAAGTGCTGATGAGTCTGCAAACGGCTCATCAATATACTCAAGCATTCCTTCCACTGCTTCAAACAAATCATCATTTGAGAGTATGAATTCTGTATGTTCTGTTTGATGCTTTTCTGCCACAAGACTTGCAAAAGCAGTTTCATCATAATATGGCTCGTCTTTAAATCCGATGGAAAAGGTTTTTAATCCTTTTGTATGTTTTGCTGCCAATGCTGTTACCACAGAAGAGTCAATTCCTCCACTGAGAAAGCAACCCAGAGGAACATCAGAAATTAACTGACCAGAAACTGATTTTTCCATTAAACTGTACAGTTCTTTGCATGCTGTTTCATAATCAGCACCTACAACTGTTTTATGCCTGTTTTCTGCAATTTGAAAGTAAGAGCGTTGTTCTACTCCTTCCTGAGTCACCATCAAATAGCAACCGGGTATGAGTTTTTTAACATTTTTAAAAATACTATAGGGCGGAGGTATATATGTTAGTCTGAAATACATTCTCAAAGACGCATGATCAAGTTCCTGTGGACCTGTGGCTTCAAGAAGAGCTTTCATCTCTGATGAAAAAGTAAACATTTCATCATTTTTATAAAAAATCAGTGGTTTTATGCCAAATCGGTCACGGGCAACAATAAGTTGATTCTTTTCATTATCATAAATGGCAAGTGCAAAAAAACCATTCAGCATTGCCAGGAAATCAACTCCATACTCCATATAAAGTTTCAACACAACTTCTGTATCGCTTTGTGAACAGAATACATATCCCTTGTCCTGAAGCTCGGTTCTCAAATGCTTAAAGTTAAAAATCTCTCCATTGAAAACAATAGTGTATTTGCCATCTTCAGAGCTCATTGGTTGTGATGCCTTTTCAGAAGTATCAATAACCGAAAGCCGGTTGTGTGCTAAAAGAACATTCCAGTGAATGAAATCGCCATTACTGTCAGGACCTCTGCTGTGTAATTTTTTTCTAAAACTCTGAGAAAGAGCTTGCAATTCTCTTATATCACCTTCATTGAATTTAAATACACCTGAGATTCCACACATATGCCCTGGCAAATATTTTGCAAATATACAACCAGAACGTGGGGTAAAACAAATTTACAAAAACTTTTTATGATTACAAATGTATGACCTCATCATATGCAGCTGCACAGGCTTCCATAATTGCCTCAGATAGTGTAGGATGCGGAAATACTGAGTGAATTATTTCATAAGCAGTTGTTTCAAGTGTTCGGGCTGTCACAACTCCGCCTATCATTTCAGTGACATTCTCTCCTACCATATGAGCTCCCAGCCATTCTCCGTATTTTGCATCAAAGATTACTTTCACAAATCCATCTTTATGTCCACTGGCTGTTGCTTTTCCGCTTGCAGTGAAGGGGAATTTTCCAACCTTAATATCATATCCGGCTTCTTTTGCTTTGTTTTCTGTCAACCCTACACTTGCCACTTCGGGATGTGTGTATGTGCAAGATGGAATATTTGAGTAATTCAGTGAATGAGGCTCTTTGCCTGCAATTTTTTCAACACAAACTATTCCTTCATGAGAAGCCACATGAGCCAAAGCAGGGCCAGGAATCACATCACCAATGGCATAGTAACCTTCCACATTGGTTTTGTAGAATTCATCCACAATAATTTTATCATTTTCCACTTTAATTCCTGTTTCTTCAAGTCCAATATTTTGTGTGTTTGGAATGACACCAACCGCCGACAGCACAATTTCTGCTTCAATGATTTGTTCCCCTTTGGCTGTTTTTATGTGAATTTTGCACAATTCTCCGGAAGTATCCACAGAAGTTACTTCAGCACCCGTCATCACTGATATTCCCTGTTTTTTAAATGAACGTTCAAGTTGTTTGCTGCACTCCTCATCCTCAAAAGGAACAATATTCTGTAAATATTCTATCAATGTTACATTTGTTCCAATAGTATTGTAAAAATACGCAAACTCAGAACCAATGGCACCACTACCTACCACTGCCATACTCGCAGGTTGTTCTGTAAGTGTCATTGCTTCACGGTATCCAATAATTTTTTTCCCGTCCTGTTTCATAAAGGGCATTTCTCTTGTTCTTGCTCCTGTGGCAATGATAATGTGTTTTGCTGAATATTCAACCACAGAACCATCCTCAGAGGTAACAGAGACTTTTTTGCCGGGCATCACTTTTCCGAAGCCCTGAATAACTTCAATTTTGTTTTTTTTCATCAAAAATTGTATGCCCTTGCTCATATTTTCGGCAACACCCCTGCTACGGGAAACCATAGATTTAAAATCAGCCGAAATTTCTCCCTGAATATTAACACCATAGTTAGATGCGTTTTTTATTTCATCATACACAGCTGCGCTTTTCAGTAATGCTTTAGTTGGGATGCAACCCCAGTTAAGGCAAATACCACCAAGCTCTGACTTTTCAACAACAGCAGTCTTCATGCCAAGCTGTGAAGCTCTGATAGCAGCCACATAACCACCTGGACCACTTCCGATAACAATAACATCATAGTTCATATATGCATTTTTTTATATTTTATGCAAAATTACACAGAATTCTACAATTTTGAAAATCCACATAAGGGATTGGTCAGGAATTATGATGTGGTGTTTTTTTTATCTGCCTACTCTTTGCAAACCTGCTTTTGCTTTTTGCTGAATGGAGTTTCTGTATTCTTCAAAAGGCATATTCAAACATAACTTATAATAATGGCGTGCAGTGGAGAAATCAATTTTTTCTTCATAAATCATCCCCAACATAAGAGCTGCATTGGCTGCAAAGTATTCCTTATCGTTTTGTCCCATTTCAATAACTGTTTTGTATGCATCAATGGCTAAGGTCAGATTATTGGAAAGATGGTAAATCCGTGCATGACGATAATGATATTCTGTGCAAAACTTTTTTTTCTGACAAATTTCAGAAGAATCAATACTTTGCATTTCAATTAATGCCTGATTGTAATAGCCTCCATCACACAAAAGCCTGGCTCTGAGCAGGTCAGGGTTAGGGATATTTTTGCTTTTTAGCTCGTGCATAGCCTGTTTGTCTGCATCATTTACTGACAAACCACTATTGGAAGCAATTGACATATATAGTTCATACTGCTTTAAATCACCCTCAAGTAAATATGTCCATGCAATTTTATGATAGGCAGATTTAACATAATGCATCCCTTCAAAATCAGAAATAAATTTAAAGAAATGCTGTCTTGCCTGTGGTTTTGCCTGATGTAACATTAAAACTCCTTTCAAATAAGTAAGATAATCAAAACGTATGGATGTTGACAGAGGTTTGTAGTTTTTCAGTTCTTCAAGAGCTTTGTCATTATTTCCCATATGCGAATATACATTTGATAACATATAAATATAGAGTGGACTTTTGTGAAATAAGGGGTCAACTTTTGAAAAAAATGGAAATACTTTTTTAACAATTTCTGCATCGTTATGTAAAATTGTAATTACTGTGGAATAATACAGCAACGTTTCAATCTGTAAAAAAGAATATTGTTCATTCTCCATACTCAATTTGAGTATTTTCAAAAGTAATGATTCACCCTGCTTTAAGTCACCCGATAAACCTGCAAGTCCAAGCAGCCACTCATATTGCTCAGGGATGTTTCCCAAAAAGCACTGTAAGAGACCAAATTCCTTATACTGAACTACAAAATCGGGAAACAACTGATAATTTTTTTCAAGCATTCGTGTTGCTTTTCTTAAGTCAAGACCTGCTTGCACATATTCCTGAAATTTAAGATTCAGCAACCCCTTTTGTAAGTACAAATGAGCAATACAATAACGATAATATGGTGAAGATTTCTTCCCGTTTAAAAATTTCGTTTCCCAAAATGAAAATTTCTGATCCCATTTGTTTTTATCTTCCTTATTTTCAGTTAGAAATGCTTCAATAAAATATGTTGAAGATTCAAGATAATAAAACAAAAGATTCACTGATTTTTTTCCTTTTGTTTGCTCCTGAATAATATCCAGTGCCTTATTCTTTTCAAAATTCACAACATGTGAATATGCTTTCAGGAATGGTTCGTTAACATAATACACCTGCCCCTTTGCACAAATACATGATGTCAAAGTTAGAAAAATAAAAATACGAAACATTAAAAAGGATAGGAATTAATCTATTTCAACAGAATTTACAATCAAATCATCAACCAAAATTCTTCCACAATATTCACAAACAATAATTTTTTTGTGTTGTTTGATTTCCATTTGTCTCTGTGGAGGTATTTTGTTAAAACAACCGCCACATGCGTCTCTTTCAATACTTACAACAGCAAGTCCATTGCGCGCATTTGACCTGAGTCTGGTATATGAAAATATAAGTCTTTCTTCAATTTTCTTTTTAAAAACTTCACGTTTTTCAAGAAGCATTTTTTCATCAACCTCAGTTTCAGAAATGATATCATTCAATTCTGATTTTTTTTCTTCAAAATCCTTTAATCTGTCATCTAGAATCAATTTAGAATCTTCAAGTAACAGCTGTTTAGATTCAGCTAACTTGGCATAATCATTAATCTTCTTTTCAGCATGTTCAATTTCAAGTCTCTGATATTGAATTTCCTTGTTCAATGAGTCAAATTCACGATTGTTTCTAACATTGCTCTGTTGCTCTTCGTATTTCTTAATCAATGCGATACAATCTTTAATAAAAATTTTCTGATTATTACTCTGAACTTTAATATCTTCTATTTCATTTTCAATATTTTGCATTCTGGTTTGCAGTCCAGCCACTTCATCTTCCAAATCCTGAACTTCAAGAGGTAACTCTCCTCTGATAACTCTAATTCTGTCAATTCTTGTATCAATTGATTGAAGAGCATACAAGGTTTTGAGTTTTTCTCTAATAGCAACATCTGCAGTATCCTCAACCTCAACAGTTTCATGTGATAATTCAGTAATAATCACTTCATCCTCAGCCTGAATCTTAACTGACTTTTTCTTAGCTTCAGAAACACTTGCTTTCTTTTTTGCTGTTGTTGTTGACTTTTTCTCCGAAGTTTTGGAAGCTGATTTTGCCATAAATATTTGATTTTTATAATATTAAAAATAGTTTACGTGATTTTTTTCACTTTCAGAAAATTGAATTGCAAAATTAGTAAATTTTTTCATTAATAAGTTCACAATATATTCCTTAAAAAATATTTCAGTTTCATAATGTCCTGCATCAATCAACAAAAAACCTGGAAATCCTTTTTCAAAATCGTGATATTTCAAATCGCCTGTAATGAAAGCATCTGATTTAACCTGAACAGCTCTATGTGTTAATGAAGAACCACTGCCTCCACAAAAGGAAATTTTACTTATCTTTTCTGCATGGGTACCAGAATATTTTAAAACAGATAAATTAAAAAATGACTTAACAAATTTTAAGAATTCAGACTGATTCAATGGTTGTTTCAAAAAACCTGTTACACCCATTCCGCTGACAGGATTTTCATTTTCCAGTTTGTAAATATCAAAAGCCACCTCCTCATAGGGATGGGATTCAAACAACGCTTTCAGCACTTTTTTCTCCAGATAAAAAGGAAATATTGTTTCAATTCTTATTTCTTCAGCATAATGAAGTTTTCCGGGTTCACCTGAAAACGGGTCTGTATTATCCGAACCTTTAAAAGTTCCAATACCTTCCATATTAAAGCTGCATGATTCATATTCTCCAATAACACCAGCACCTGCGTGAAAAATTGCTTTTCTTACCTGTTCAGCATAATCTGCAGGGCAAAAAGTAACAAGCTTTTTTAGTTGATCAATCTCAGGAGATAAAACTTCAATATGCTGAAGTCCCATTTTCTCTCCAACAAACTTGTTTAAGCCAGGAAACTGCTTATCTGCATTGGTATGAAGTGCGTAAAGAGCAATGTCATTCCTGATAGCAAATTCAATCTTTCGCTCAACATCACTACTTCCAGTAAGCTTCTTCAACCCACTAAATATCAATGGATGATGAGAAATGATGACATTGAACCCTTTTGATTTGGCTTCCTGAAGAACTGAATCACTCACATCAAGACACACCAAAACCCCTTTAATTTTGTCTGAAGTTCTTCCTGTTTGCAATCCCGAATTATCAAATGACTCCTGTATTGCAGTTGGAAACAATGACTCAACATAAGAAGTCAATTCCTGAATAGTTATCATATTAAGATTTAAAAATAATCTGTATTAGCCTTTTTGTTTCTTTTGACGCTGATACATTTTATCGCGAATAATTCTTTTCAGGAAGAATTCTTTTTTCTGCTGATTATATCTTTGTGACTCGCGATAATTCCTTTTCATATCTTTGCGTGTGGCCTTTGTCTGATTCTTCATGTGCTTTTTCAAAGCTTTCTGATACAATACTGTATCATCTTTTGCACGCTTCTTTTTCTCTCTCGAAATTTGTCTTTCCTTTTTGCTCATGTTGTTCGTCCTGCAAGACGAAAACATTGAAATTCCTGATGTTAACAAGAACACGACAAATACAAAAGGGGCTAATTTTTTCAATATGTTTACTATCATTCTCATTCGTTTTTCAGAAAAAAGATATTGCGAAAGTAATACATTTTTTGAAATCAAAACAAAAAAAATATTTTTTCCCAAAAATAACCTTCAATTATATAACAATATTTATAATTTAATATTGTTACAAAAACTAAATATTTACTATAATGTAACTGCTCAACACATTTTTTATAATTTATCGTTGTGATTTGTGTATGTACAAATTTTCAGCAATACATTCGTCACATTGTCACATCGTGATAAATGAGAAATGATAAATTGGCTAAAAAACTACAATAACCATTCATATATATCCGTTTGTTCAAAAATAAAAAAGCTTAATTTTGCACAGTTTAATATTATAATAATGTATAAAAAGAAATACACTCAAATTGTTCTTTTACTCATCCTGATTTTGGGAACTCCTTTTTCCTGCAGAGATAAAGATGAAAACCTGATACCTTATGTCACTGTTGATTTTACAATTGATATTTTATCTACATTCTACACAGAACTCACATCTGTTGGCGGTTATGTTTATCTTACAGGTGGCTATAAAGGAATTCTCATTTATCGTCTGAGCATGGAAGAGTTTCTTGCTTATGATCGCTGCTGTTCCTATGAACCCCGCGAACCATGTGAAAGAATACAAATGGAGCCCAGCGGACTTACAATGATTGATTCCTGTTGTGGAAGTCGCTTTATAATTCTTGACGGAACACCCATTGAAGGACCTGCAACCCGAATGCTTCGTCAGTACAGAACAATGTTTGACGGAAGATACCTGAGAGTGTATAATTAAATGCTTGATGACATTGATGTTATAGGGTATAGGGTATAGGGTATAGGGTATAAGTTATTGAGGGATGGGTAATTGAGGGGTAGGGACTAAAGAATATGGATTAACTAATTAATGACTAAGGTATTAAGGCAATAAGCTTTTTCATAAGACAATGCTTTATCTCAAGGCTATTCTCCAGTCACAGAAGATTCTCTTGTCAAAAGCGACAACTTGATGTTAAAACAGGTCATAATATTTTTTTTCAAAAATCAATTTCAAAAATGCTTGGATATGATTTTTTTTTTATAGTTTTACAACCAATATAAAAATTAACAATATGAATGTAAAACTTGAAAATCTTGATTCGATGTTCCCCTCTCATTTTTCACAGGAACAAATTGCAAAAGCAAAAACCCTTTTTTTAAAAAAACTGGCTGAAGATGCTCATAAATTTTATGGTGGGAAGATACAAACTGTAGCCAAGGCACCCGTTATGGGATTCAACTGGTTTAATGTATGGTACACTCCCGGGGTTTCCAAAGTATCAACATTGATTAGAGACAATAATGATGCTTCGTTTGATCTTACAAACAGAGGAAACTTCGTTGCTGTAGTTAGTGATTCAACAAGAGTCTTGGGCGATGGAGACTGCACTCCTCCTGGTGGTCTTGGAGTGATGGAAGGCAAAGCATTTTTGATGAAGTATCTTGGAGGCGTTGATGGTGTAGCATTATGTATAGACAGCAAAGATGAAACGGGAAAAAATAATCCGGATAAAATTATTGAATTTGTAAAAATGTGTCAGCACAGTTTTGGAGCAATCAATCTTGAGGACATTTCACAACCAAACTGTTATAAAGTGCTTGATGTGTTAAGAGAAGAATGCGATATTCCTGTGTGGCATGATGATGCACAGGGCACAGCATGTGTTACACTTGCAGGCTTGATAAATGCATTAAAAATTGCAGGCAAATCAATGAGTGAAGCGAAAATGGTATTATATGGTGCAGGTGCTTCAAATACTACAATAGCCAGATTACTTATTGCTGACGGTGCCAATCCGGATAATATTGTAATTTTTGATTCCCGTGGTTCATTACACAGCGATCGTAAAGACATTGAAGAAGATACACGTTTTTACAGAAAATGGGAACTGTGTTTAAGTACAAATCCGAATAAATACGAAACCATGGAAGATGCCATGAAAGGCGCAGATGTATTGATTTCTCTTTCTACTCCTGGTCCTGATGTAATTAAGCCACAATGGATTAGCGTTATGGCCGAAAAATCTATTGTATTTGTGTGTGCCAATCCTGTTCCTGAGATTTATCCTTATGCTGCCAAAGAAGCTGGTGCATTTATTGTTGCAACAGGAAGGGGAGATTTTCCAAATCAGGTCAACAACTCACTGGGATTTCCCGGAATTTTAAAAGGAGCTCTGATGGTAAGAGCAAGAAAAATTACAGATAACATGGCTATTGCAGCTGCACATTCTCTTGCAAATTATGCAGAAAAACATGGTCAACTCAGTCCAAATTATATCATTCCAACAATGGACGAGGCAGAAGTATTTCCACAGGAATCAGCTGATGTGGCTATGCAGGCTATCAAAGACGGTGTTGCTCGAATTACTATGTCATTTGATGAAGCATTTTCAATTGCTAAAAAAGACATTGAATATTCACGTGGACTCACTCAAAAATTAATTGACACCGGGTATATTCAATCACCACCTGAAAATATTATTCAATCTGCAATTGATTTTGCAATAAAGAATGTATAAGATTATTATCTTTGCAGCATGTTTCATCATATTGAAGGGAAAATAACAGAAATTGTTCCTACACATGTTGTAGTTGATTGTCAGGGAGTTGGATATCTTATCCATATCTCCTTAAATACATATTCCAAGCTCAGAGAATCCGATGCACAGCAACAAAAATTGCTTGTGCATCTGGTTGTCCGTGAAGATGCGATGTTATTGTATGGGTTTATTGATGAGAATGAACGTATGCTCTTCAGACACCTTATTTCTGTCTCAGGAGT
Organism: uncultured Bacteroidales bacterium; assembly: GCA_964526285.1. Lineage (GTDB taxonomy): Bacteria > Bacteroidota > Bacteroidia > Bacteroidales > DTU049 > CAYMAZ01. The sequence continues at coordinate 32,575 of CAZGIW010000011.1, forward strand.
TGGTCCAAATACAGCCAGAATGGTTTTATCATCATTGCAAACTGCAGATATTTTTGATGCAATTATTCATAAAAATGCAAATGTTTTGCAGTCAGTAAAAGGAATCGGCACCAAATCGGCACAACGAATAATTGTAGAATTGCATGATAAATTGGGAAAAGAACAAGTTGTTGAAGAATTTTTTCCAACATCACACAATACAAATAAACATGAGGCGTTATCTGCATTAATTGTATTAGGATTTTCAAAAATGCAAGTGGAAAAAGTACTGGATAAAATTATTGCTTCAGACCCCAATCTAACAGCAGAAGAAATGATTCGTAATGCTCTTAAAGTGTTGTAATTAAACTGAATTGACTGTGAAAAATTACCTTGGATTTTCACTTCTTGGAATTGTTCTGTTTTTTGCATGGCTAAATCATGAACAAACAACACCGATAAATGATTTACAAGTAACTTATTATGATTATTCTGAGATGGAAACAGAGCAACATGTTTCCCCTCCGGATACAGGATTGCCATTTCCTTTGCCAAAGGATGACCCAACTGAATTCTTTCCGCCTGAAACAGCACCTATTCATCTTGCTAATCCTTCTGTTGTAAAAGACACAATCATCTTTGATCCTGAAACTAACGAATATGTTTATTATCGTAAAATTGGCGATTATTATTATCGTCTGCCACAAAGATTATCCTTTGAAGATTATCAGGAGAAAAACTTTGATAAAATTATTCAGGATTACTGGAGAGAAAGAAACAATAATGCGTCAGGAGGAGGAAGCAGAGGCATTATTCCTCAACTTCATGTGGGCGGAAAATTATTTGAAGGTATTTTTGGGAGCAACACAATTGACATCAGACCTCAGGGAACTGCCGAGCTGATTTTTGGTGTTACTTCAAGTCGCCGCGATGATCCACAACTTAATGTCAAGCAACAAAGAAATACAAATTTCAATTTTGAAGAAAAAATTCAGATGAATGTTGTTGCAAAAGTTGGTGATAAAATTGATTTTAATGTAAAATACAATACTGAAGCTTCTTTTGAATTTGAAAATGAAATGAAGCTTGAATATGAAGGAAGCGAAGACGAAATAATTAAAAAAATTGAAGCCGGAAATGTTACACTGCCTCTCAACAGCACATTGATTACAGGAAGCCAAAGTCTTTTCGGAATTAAAACCGAAATGCAATTTGGAAAAACCAGAGTAACAAGTGTAATCTCTCAACAAAAAGGAGAATCTTCAACTATTACAGTTGCCGGTGGAGCACAAACCAATGAATATGAGCTCACTGCTCTTGATTACGAAGCAAACAAACATTTCTTCATTGCTCAATACTTTAATGAAAATTATGACCGTTTTCTCAATAATCTGCCGATAATCAACTCCCCTATCAACATCACCAAAGTCGAGGTCTGGGTTACAAATATTGGCCCTGCCACAACTGAAAACAGAAATATTGTTGCATTTATGGACCTTGGAGAAGCAAATCCTTACAATCCTTTCATCACACCAACTTCTTTTCCATATCAACCCCCTTCCAATAATTCAAACAATCTTTTCACTCAACTGCCTCCTTCTTCACTCAGAGAATTGAATCAGGTCTCTTCTGCAATCAATGCCAGTGGGCTAAATCTTACCAGTGGAATTGACTATGAAAAAGTTGAAAATGCCCGACTACTTCAACCAACCGAATACACATTCAACAGCAGGCTTGGATTTATTTCTCTCAACTCTCAACTTAATCCTGATCAGGTTTTGGCTGTTGCCTATCAGTATACTCTTGTGGGGAGTGACTCTGTTTATCAGGTGGGTGAGTTTTCTACTGATGGTGTTGCGGCTCCTCAGTGTCTTGCTGTTAAGCTTATTAAAAGTACAGCGACAAACACCAAAATTCCACTTTGGAAACTGATGATGAAAAATGTTTATGCAATAGGAGGATATCAAATCAACCCTGATGATTTTCAGCTTCATGTAACTTATAAAAATAATGAATCCGGTATCCCAATGGGATATATCACAGAAAGCGATATCAATGGAATTCCTCTGATTAGGGTTATGAACATGGACAACCTCAATGTGATGCACGATCCTGAACCTGATGGTGTATTTGATTTTATTGATAATGCAGCTTCTATCGGAGGGACAATACAGAGTCAGAATGGAAGAGTTTATTTCCCTGTTACAGAGCCATTTGGATCATACCTCAGAAAAAAAATCAACAATACTGCCATTGCAGACAAGTATTGTTTTGATTCTTTATACACTATGACCAAAACAGAAGCACGGCAATACCCAAGCAAAAACAGATTTATGATTCAGGGGTATTTCAAATCTTCAGCCGGAAGTGAAATCAGCCTCAATGCAATGAACGTGCCTCAGGGATCTGTAAAAGTTACTGCAGGGGGTATTCCACTTACTGAAAATGTTGATTATACAGTTGATTATACTTTGGGAAGAGTGAAAATTATTAATGAGGGAATCCTAAACTCAGGAACACCCATTCAAATTTCACTCGAAAGTCAGGCCTTATTTAGTATTCAAACCAAAACACTTTTGGGGACTCATATTGATCATCAGTTACTTCCAAACCTCAATCTTGGACTTACAGTCATGAATCTCACTGAGCGCCCACTTACACGTAAAGTAAATTTTGGAGATGAGCCCATTTCCAATACATTATGGGGTTTTCAGGTTGCTTACCAAACTGAATTTCCACTCCTCACAAAAGTACTTGACTTCCTTCCTTTTTATTCAACAAAAACACCTTCCAACATTACATTTGACGGGGAATTTGCACATTTGATTCCAGGCCATTCCAAAGCTATTGGTTCTGAAGGAACTGCCTATATTGATGATTTTGAGGGGAGTAAATCAACTATTGATATCCGTAATGTGGGCAGATGGTTCCTGGCTAGCGTACCCAAAGGTCAACCTGTTTGGTTTCCTGAGGCAAATAATGATTCAACAATTTTATATGGATTCAACAGGGCACTCCTTGCATGGTATGTTATTGATCCTCTTTTTTACAGAAACAATAATCTGACACCTCAGCATATTAAAGACGATGAGGAGCAACTTTCAAATCACTATGTTAGAGAAGTGCTTGAAACTGAAGTTTTTCCAAACAAAGAGAATCCACAGGGTCTTCCGTTGAACATTCCTGTTCTGAATCTGACTTATTATCCAAATGAAAGAGGCCCATACAACTACGATGTTGAGCCTATCAATATTCCAGGACATAATTCTGCCGGTATTGATAATAACGGACTTCTCAATGACCCAGGATCACGCTGGGCAGGAATGATGCGAAGCCTTGAAACCACTGATTTTGAAGAAACGAATGTGGAATATATTGAGTTCTGGATGATGGATCCATTCATTTATAATCCAAATCATAGCGGAGGATACCTTGTTTTTAACATTGGCGATATTTCAGAGGATATTTTGCATGATAACAGAAAGGCCTTCGAGAATGGTTTGCCAACCACCTCTGAAGTTGTTAATGTTGACACAACACATTGGGGTCGTGTTCCTACTATACAGGCTATTGTCAATGCATTTGACAATAATCCTGTTTCAAGGCAATATCAGGATGTGGGATATGATGGTCTTGGTGATGAAGATGAACGCAGCTTCTTTGCTGACAATTTTCTGGACATTATTGCTGCTGCATACGGAACAAGCTCAACAGCTTATTCCCTTGCACTAGCTGATCCCTCTGGAGATAATTTCAGATATTTCAGGGGAGATGATCTTGATGCACAGGAGGCAAGTATCCTGGAACGCTATAAGTTTCATAACGGAGCAGAAGCAAATTCTCCAACATCAGAGCAATCATCTGAAGACTATCCCACCTCATCTTCCACTCTGCCCAATGTTGAAGATATAAACCGCGACAACACTCTAACAACAACTGAAAGATATTATCAATATATCATAGATTTGCGTCCTGATAAAATGCAAATCGGACAAAACTATATTGCTGATTATTTTGATGCAACCCCAAGACTAAGAAATGGAAACACTGAAACGGTAAGATGGTATCAATTTAAAATTCCTGTTAAATCGCCTGATCAGGTGATAGGAAATATTCAGGATTTCAAATCTATCCGTTTTATGAGAGTATTTCTCAGAGATTTTGACGAGCAGATTATTCTCAGGTTTGCTACTCTTGACTTAGTGAGAAGCCAATGGAGAAGATATGAATACAGTTTGCTTGATCCCGGAGAATATATTCCCGATGAAGAACACAACGAAACAACATTTGAAATATCTGCTGTAAACATTGAAGAAAACGGAAACCGAACTCCAATTCCATATGTGCTTCCTCCTGATATTGAACGTGAAGTGAATTATGCCACAACAAATTTGCAAAGGATGAACGAACAATCACTATCAATGAAAGTTTGTAATCTTATTGATGGAGATGCACGGGCCATATACAAGACAGCTGATTTTGACCTGAGAAGATACAAAAGACTCAAAATGTATGTGCACGCTGAAGACCTGAATCCTGATGCATATACATTCAACAAAGGAGACTTAACCTTATTTATCAGATTGGGAACCGACTTCACAGACAATTATTATGAATATGAAATTCCTCTCTATCCGGTATCCCCCACAGTTGGACTTGACAGGGAAGCCATATGGCCTGAAGATCAGATGCTGGATCTTGAAATTCAAAAGTTTGTAGAGCTGAAGAAAAGAAGAAATGCTGCAATGGGTGACCCAAATTCAAATGTGAGTCTTGCAAGCAAATTCAGTGAAGCTGATGGGGAAAACCGAATCAGTGTTATTGGTGCTCCCAGTCTGAGCGATGTTCAAACCATTATGATAGGTGTTCGAAATCCCAAGAAACAAACAATAACTGATTTTGACGACGGCTTACCCAAGTGCGCCGAAATATGGATTAATGAACTACGCCTGACTGACTTTGACCAAAAGGGAGGATGGGCAGCTACTGCACGCATTAGCGCAAATCTTGCTGATCTTGGAAATATTAGTATTGCTGGTCTTCATAGTACTGCCGGGTTTGGAAGTATTGAAAAGAAAGTCAATGAGCGACAAATGGAAAACATCACTTCATATGACATTGCAACAAATCTTGAACTTGGAAAATTTCTGCCTGAAAAATCAGGAATCAGAATTCCAATGCATTATGATATTTCAGAAACATTCAGCAATCCGCAATACAATCCGCTCAGTCCTGATATTCTGTTGAAAGATGATGTGAATGCACTTGAAAACAAAGAAGAAAAAGACTCACTTCTTGCCATGGTGCAAGATTATACCAAACGTAAGAGTATCAATTTTATGAATGTTTCAAAAATGCGTACAGGAGACAGAGCAAGCAAAATCAGACTGTATGATATTGAAAATATTGATCTCTCATATGCATATACAGAATTATTCAACCGCAACATTGATATTGAATACAATTTAAAAAAGACATACAAATTTGGACTTGGATATACATACCAGACAACTCCAAAAAACTACAGACCCTTTAACAAAATTAAATTCCTCACAAAACATAAATCTCTAGCTCTCATAAGGGATTTCAATTTCTTTTTGATGCCACGTGCTCTTGGTTTCAGAAGCGAAATGGACAGACAGTATCAGGAACAACTCATGCGCAACAAAACTGACGCAATCATTCTGATTGAACCAAACTTTATGAAATCTTTTAACTGGACAAGATTCTACAATCTAAAATATGATCTTACCCAGGGCTTAAAGATTGATTTTACAGCAAACGTTATTGCTCGTGTAGATGAACCTCCCGGCAGTATCAGCAAGGATGATCCGGACTGGAAAGAAAAACGTGATTCAATTTGGACAAATGTCATGGATTTTGGAAGGATTACCCAATACACTCATAATTATTCTATCAATTACAATGTGCCCATTAATAAAATTCCATTGTTCAACTGGATTAATGTCACAACCCAATATTCAGGTGATTACAGATGGACAGCAGCACCACTTTACAAGGACACACTTGGCAATTATGTAGACCATCCTTTTGGAAATACAATTGAAAACAACAGAACACTTTCGGGTAATATCAATGCAAATCTCACCAATTTATACAATAAGATTAAGTATTTAAAAGAGCTGAATCAACCCCCAAGGCCACAACAACAAAGGCCTCCACCCAGAGATGGTGATAATGAAAATGATGAAGAGGATGAGGAGGAACCAGAAAAGATTAATTATCCCAAACTTGTTTTTGACAATACCCTAAAATTGCTCATGTCAATAAAAAATGTTTCAGGCTCATACACTCAAAGTCAGGGAACAATGATTCCGGGATTCAAACCAAGTCCATCCTATTTGGGAATGGATTGGGAGTTAACAACACCACTCCCTGGCTGGGGTTTCATTTTTGGTGACCAAAGGGATATCAGACCTGAACTTGCACAAGAAGGAGTATTATCAAGGGATTCAATGTTGAATATGGCCTCACAATCAAGATTTAATGAAAACCTAAACCTAAGGATGACTCTGGAACCAATCAGAACATTCCGTATTGAAGTTTCTGCTACAAGAACATATTCCAATAACAAAACTGATTATTTCCGATGGGATGATGAAGTGAATGATTTCAGAAGTTACAATGCTACTGAGAATGGTAATTTCAGTATCTCAATTATCACATGGAACACAGCGTTTATTAAAGATGCTGAAGACTTTTCCAATGAAAATTTTGAAACATTCAAACAAATCAGGCCGGAAGTTGCACAATATTATGCCGAACAGAACCCCAACTGGGATGGAACATTTGCTCCTGATGAAATGGACAATAACACACTTTATCCCAGCGGATACAATTCCACATCTCAGGATGTTCTTATTGCTGCATTTGTTGCTGCATACACCGGCAAAGATCAAAAACAGTTTGTGAATAATACTTTCCCTCAGATTCCTCTTCCAAACTGGAGAATCAACTACAACGGTTTGTCAAAGGTGAAATTCTTTGAGCAGTATTTTACCAGTGTCACACTTATGCACTCATACCGATCTACATATAATATTGGAACATTTAACAGCAACATAAATTTTTCTGATCCTGAGGGAGACGGTTTTACATGGGTAAAAGACATGACAGGCAATTACCTTGCACAGTATGAAATTGGCATTGTTAGTATCAATGAACAATTCAGTCCTCTTATCAATCTTGATATGAAGTGGAAAAACGGAATGACAAATCGGGTTGAGTTTAAAAAATCCAGAAACCTTTCTCTGGGACTTGCCAACCACCAATTGACAGAAGTAAGCAGTAATGAAATGGTGATTGGTTTTGGATATATTTTCAGAGAAGTGGCATTGACAATCAAATCTGGTGGTGGCAACCGTACATTCAAGAGCGACATAAACATGAAGCTTGACTTTTCAATCAGAAACAACAAAACCATACTGCGCAAAGTGACTGAACAATATGACCAGATTAGTGCTGGACAGAGAGTGTACACTTTAAATTTCTCAGCTGATTATCAACTTAATGAGCGATTTACTTTGAGATTGTTCTACGACTATATACTAAACAAACCCTATATCTCTTCTCAGTATCCAAACAGCAACACCAACGCTGGTATTAGTGTCAGGTTCTCTCTGGCACAATAGTATAATTTGTAAAGATTAACTCCAAAAATTTGATTGAGTTTGGTTCTCAGTAAAAGCTGAAACCCTTCACTAAAGCTTATAAAAGAATAATTCCCGAAACAGCATTTCTGCCGAATCGGGAATTTACCCATGAAAAAGAAAATTAATATTTATTTTTACTGACCGCTATTTGGGTCTACAAAAACTCTTGAACCAAATTCTTTATCCATCATAAACAATGCATTTCCTTTACCTTCAACAAGTTTCAAATTTTCAAGGATCCCTGATGCTGTTGCTTCTTCTTCAACCTGTTCATCAATAAACCACTGCAACATACTGATGCTGGCATAATCACGCTCTTCATGAGCAAGTGTCATAAGGTTATTAATTAGTGATGTGACATGTTTTTCATGTGTAAGAGTTTCTTCAAACACATCAATGACATCTTTCCACTGGGATTTTGGTTTTTCAATGGCTTCAAGTTCAACTTTGCCACCTCTTTCAACAACATAATTATAGAACCTCATAGCATGAGCCCATTCTTCCTGAAACTGAATTTTCATCCAGTTGGCAAATCCCGGAAGATTAATTTCATCAAAATATGATGCCATTGAAAGATATAAATAAGCTGAATACATCTCAGCATTAATTTGTTCATTGATTGCTTTTTCCATTTTTTTAGATAACATATTGTCCTCCTAAATTTTATTTAAATACGTATTTTGTGGTTGCTACAAAAAATATTCCATAGGGCAAAATGTCAGTAATATTGTCATCTATTCCAGTGCATTTGCTCCACTTACAATTTCAATAATTTCTTTGGTAATTGCAGCCTGGCGTGCTTTATTGTATGTGAGTTTTAATTCTTTTATTAACTCTGTCGCATTGTCAGTTGCCTTATGCATTGCTGTCATTCTAGCACCATGTTCACCAGCTGATGACTCAAGAATTGCTTTAAGCATTGTTGCTTTAAGAAAATCAGGCAATAAACCATCAACAATCGCTGGAATGTCAGGTTGATAAATAAACTCAATTTCAGGATAAAAATGTTCTTTAGGAATAACTGGCATTTCCAATGGTAAAAACCGATCATGAACTACTTCCTGAACAGCAGGATTTCTGAACTGGTTATAGATAAAAAACACTTCATCATATTCACCTTGTTCAAAACGAGATAAAATTTCATCAGCAATCTCAAATACTACTGCTGTGTGAGGTTTTTCAATAACATCGTCATGCCTGCCAATCACATTTGCTTCTTTCTTTTTAAGAAAATCTCCAACCCTTTTACCAAAAACGAAAAAATCCATTTTGTTTTCCTTCACATAATTTTCAAACTCAGGACGATTTTCTAAAGCATTGATATATTTATTGATATTTGCATTAAACACTCCACACAGTCCTCGATTTGAAGAAATAGCAACAATCAGACATCTGCCTCCGGTTTTTTTAGCAAAAAAAGGAGATTCAATTTGAAAAGGAACATCATTTATAATTTGTTTCACAAGTAAATTCAATTCCTTATAGTATGGTCTCAATCCCAAAATTCTTTCTTGTGCACGTCGTAATTTGGAAGCAGACACCATTTTCATGGCAGATGTAATCTGCTTTGTTGAATTAACAGAAGCTATTCTGATTCTGACTTCTTTTAAACTAGGCATACAAAAGTCTTATTGTGTTTATAGTCAATTATTTATTTTAGATTAGCATTTTTTCAATGAGGTCGGCAGCCATCCCTTCCATGGTATCCAAATGTTCATCAACAATATCTCCTTTTCTAAGAGTATTGAGTATGTCTGGTTTTTCAACTTCAAGTTTGTGTAAAAATTCTGTTTCAAATTCAGCAATTTTGTTAAGAGGGAGTTTTCCGAGCAATCCTTTTGTTCCACAATAAATAATTGCAATTTGTTTTTCAACAGAAAGAGGGCTGTATTGAGGTTGTTTAAGAATTTCCACATTTCGACTACCTTTATCAAGTACTGCTTTTGTGGCAGCATCAAGATCGGAACCAAACTTGGAGAACGCCTCCAGTTCACGATATTGAGCCTGATCAAGTTTCAAAGTCCCTGCAATTTTTTTCATTGCTTTAATCTGAGCATTACCACCAACACGTGACACAGAGATCCCAACATTAATTGCAGGTCTGATACCAGAATTGAACAATCCTAAATCAAGGAAAATCTGTCCGTCAGTAATAGAAATAACGTTTGTAGGAATATAAGCTGAAACGTCTCCAGCCTGAGTTTCAATTACAGGCAAAGCTGTTAATGATCCACCACCTTTCACAAGGTGTTTGATACTTGGCGGAACATCATTCATCATTTGAGCTACTTCATCAGATTCAATGATTTTGGCAGCACGTTCCAACAACCTTGAGTGCAAATAGAATACATCGCCAGGATATGCTTCACGACCAGGAGGACGACGAAGGAGAAGAGATACTTCACGATAAGCAACTGCCTGCTTTGAAAGGTCATCATAAATGCAAAGTGCATGACGTCCGGTATCTCTAAAAAACTCACCAATTGATGCACCTGCATAAGGAGCATAAAACTGAAGTGCAGCAGGGTCTGATGCAGTTGCAGAAACTATCACTGTGTATGGCAAAGCTCCCTTTTCTTCAAGAACTTTCACAATTTGAGCAACAGTGCTTCCTTTTTGACCAATTGCAATATAAATACAAATAACAGGTTCGCCCCTGTCATAAAATTCTTTCTGGTTGATTATAGCATCAATTGCGATTGCAGTTTTTCCAGTTTGACGGTCACCAATAATAAGTTCTCTCTGTCCTCTTCCAATAGGAATCATTGCATCAATAGCCTTAATCCCTGTTTGCAGTGGTTCCTTCACAGGCTGACGATAAATTACTCCAGGCGCCTTTCTTTCAAGGGGCATTTCATATAATTGTCCTTCAATTGGGCCTTTGCCGTCAATGGGTTCACCTGTTGTATTGACAACCCTGCCAAGCATCCCCTCTCCTACCATAATCGAGGCAATACGACGAGTACGCTTCACCAGATCGCCTTCATTAATACCTTTAGACTCACCAAGCATAACAACACCAACATTATCTTCTTCAAGATTGAGAACAATACCTGTAACACCGGTTTTGTCAAATTCAATCATCTCACCCGAAGCTACATTCTTTAACCCGTAGATACGGGCAATACCATCACCAACCTGAAGCACTGTGCCAGTTTCTTCAATATTGGAATCAAGTTCCATTCCAGTAAGTTGTTTTCGCAAAATTGCAGATACTTCTGCAGGTTTAATATCAGCCATATATAAATATTATTTTATAATTTTCTTTCATAAATATTCCTTTCAAACTCTTTTTTCATCACCACAATCCTATGTCTAAGACTCAGATCATATAAATAATCATCAAAACGAAGGCGAAAACCACCTATAAGTGATTCATTCACTTGGGGAGAAAGAGTAATTGAACACGAAGTATGCTTTTCAAGCATTTGTTTAATTTTTTCACGGGCAGATGCATCCAGTCCTACTGCAGATTCAACAAATACAGTTTTAATATTGAAGTATTTTTGATACATCTGCAAATAACTATTGGAAATTGCATCAAGACATACAATACGTCCTTTACGTGTTATCAGTGATAAAAACTTAATTGTTAGTTCACAAACTCTGGATTGGAACAATTCTTTGAGAATTGCAATTTTTTTGTCTGCATTGACAAGAGGGCTTCTGAAAACTGTCAGGAGGTCACGGGATGCTTCTACAACACCATTAACCATTTCCATATCCTTTTTAACATCTTCAATTAGCTTCATTTCAACTGCAAGTTCAAATAGCGCAGTTGCATATCTTGTTGAAACCCTAATATTCTTTAAACTAGCCATCGAAAACCTTAATTAAAATTGATTTCATCAAGCAAATTATTAATCAGTTGCTTTTGTTTTGCAGATACTGACAGTTCTTCTTTCAACACTTTTTCAGCAATATCTATTGAAAGTAATGCTACCTGATTTTTTAATTCAGTAATAGCTGCCATTTTTTCATACTTAATTGCCTCTGCTGCTGCTTCAATCATTCGCTGGGCTTCTTCGTTTCCTCTCTGTCTGGCATCTTCAACAATTTTTTCTTTCAGTTGTCTGGCTTCAGCAATGATTTTTTCACGTTCAACTTTTGCATCACGCATAAGTTTTTCATTATCAATCTTGAGTTTTTTGATTTCTTCACGTGCCAATTCTGCTGCATTAAGAGCATCATTGATTTTCTGATTTCGTTCTTCAAGTGATTTCATTACAGGTTTCCATGCTTTGCTTTTTAATATCCAAAAAAGCAACAAAAACGCCAGTGTCATCCAAAAAATCAGACCTAGTCCGGGATAAATCAGTTCCATAAATACTACATTTACTATACCTCTATGCTCAGGAAGGTTGTTTTATGCCATTGCCTAAAACAGCCTTCCCCTGCATAAGGAGATATGAATTAAACAAATAATATAAGCAAACAAACAACGATTGCAAAAAAGCAGACACCTTCAATAAGAGCAGCTGCAACAATCATGTTTGAACGGATATCTCCGGTAACTTCAGGTTGACGTGCAATTGATTCAAGTGCACTTTTGCCGATTGTTCCGATACCCATAGAAGCTGCAATAGTTGTAATGGCCGCACCCAGTGCTGCTCCTACTTTTGCAATTGGCTCAAGATTTGAAACTGTGTCTAAAATAACTGATAATAGTGACATGGTTTTTTAGGTTTTAGTTAACAATATTCTATAATTAATTTAATGTGTTTCTTCATGATGATGTTCTTCATGATGATGTTCTTCGTGATGATGTTCTTCAACAGCCATCCCGAAATACAAAGCTGACAACAGGGTAAATACATAGGCCTGAATGAAAGCAACCAGCAATTCAAGTAAGCCTATAAATATATAGAAAATGACAGCAAAGGGAGATACTATAGCTCCCAGATATGCTTTCATATTTGAAAAAATAAAAATCAAAACAATGAAACCCAAAGCAACAATATGACCGGCTGTAATATTGGCAAACAAACGAATCATAAGCACAAACGGTTTGGTAAGTAAACCCAGCAATTCAACAACAGGCATGATTGGCAATGGAAATTTCATATACCAGGGAACACCTGGAGTATTATAAATATGTTTGTAGAAATCCTTGTTTCCAACCATAAGCATTGTAAAAAATGTAAACAATGCCAAAGCTGCAGTTACTGCAATATTGCCAGTCACATTTGCACCACCTGGAAAAAAAGGAACCAGCCCAATTAGATTTGCAAAAAAGATAAAGAAGAAAATGGTAAACAGATAAGGCATGAAGCGGGCATACTTTTTTTCTCCGATTGCAGGTTTGGCAACTTCATCCTGGATAAACACCAGTAAGGGTTCCAGCAATGACTGAAGCTTATTGGTTGGTGCTGTATGAGGACTTTTGCGATAACTTTTGCCAACTTTCAGAAAAACAAGCAACATCAAAAAAACTGTAACAAAAATTCCAACAACATTTTTTGTAATTGAAAAATCAAACAAAAACGATGCATTTGGATCAGTGGTCACTCCGTCATCCAACACCCTGACAATTTTCCCCTTTTTCATTCCCTCTGATTCAATCCTGAAGCCTTTATAGCTACTATGACCATGATGAAAATGCTTTGAACTAAAGAAATGGAACTGACCTTCATAAAACAACATCACAGGCAGATAGATTGAAATATGTTTTTCTCCTACTGTTGCAATATGCCACTCATAGGAATCAATAATATGATCAATTATCACTTTACCTGCATTGAAACCTTCATCCTCATCCTGACCTCCTGCTGCATGAGAGCTTAAGGTGAAAGTAAACAAAAGCATCAACAAAATCAATTGTTTAGGAAAATTCAAAATCACAGAAAAACTCTTTTTCATTTGTCCTTTAGTTAAAAAAGTGGTGCAAGTTACACATAAATTTTTATATTCAATCTCATTTTTTTTATAGTTATTTCTATCTATCTGTATATCAGTTATTTTTTATCAACAACCTGAAAACATGATTTTTTAAAGCAGCAAATTTAATATTTTCATCATTTCTATCTTAAAATTTTTGCAATAAAATTCATCTTTTTTATTGAGATTTATCAAATCAATTAAAATATGTGTATTTAAAGGTCAAAACATCTGTCACTTTTTTACCATCTCCTTCAAAATTTCTGTAATCAGTTATCGTTTTTGATTTAATTAAGCCTGATGAGAGATATACTGTCTTTTCCTCACGGACAATCATCCCACTTTTGTCAAAATAAAGCAATTTAGTTAACTGACCTTTTATATTATAAGTGTATTTTATTTTTTTTACCAAATTACCATGTTGATAATCAACACTTTCAATCATTTGATTCTTTTTATTAAATGCAAATGCTGACATTGAAACAGTGTCACTTCCTGAAACAACAACTGTCTTCACAATATTGTTGTTCAAATCATAATTGAAAAATTCCTGAGAAGGCAAACTATCCTTGCGAACTGAAACCTTTGCAATGCAACGGTTTTGCAAATCGTAATGAAAATGAATCACGTTTCTCAATTCATTACGCAGATCAAAGTGCATTTCTGAAAACAGTCTGTCAACTTCATCATATCTATAAACAATCAACCTTTGAACAACTCCATCTGAAAAATATCTGGCTCTTCTCAGCTGCCCCTCTTCATAAAAATATTCAACAGATGAAATTGATTTTTCTCCGGATTCAAATCGTGCAGCCCTGATTATGTTGTCAATATATACATATTCTTCAAACAAAATCATTTTACCATCGACAAAATGATTACGTTCAACAACATTACCATTGATATCAGGATATTCAACTGTTTTAAGAACCCCATTTTCAAAAATTCGTATTTCCCTGACAATCTTTTCTGAACATGAATACAATATAAGTAGGAGAATAATCAACCCAACCTGCAATAATCGATAAAAGCTCCTTTGAACAATAACCATTTTTTATCTCCCTTCAATTATTTTTTCATTTTCCGCATAAAAGTACAAAAAAAATTCAGACATCATAAAAAAAAAATTACACTAATTTATCAAATGCACTTAAAACAGCTTGATAATTATGATTTGTTATAATGAGCTTTTTTGCATTTGCTCCAATATTTGCAATCGTTTCGGGTTCTGAATCCAGCTTCATCATATATCTTGCAAAGCTTTGAGGATCATCAGCAATAAATATATGCTTCCCGTTTTCAGCAAGAATACCTTCAGCTCCGATTGATGTAGATATGACAGCTTTTCCCAGAGACATTGCTTCAATTATTTTTATGCGAATTCCACTGCCGCTGAACAAGGGAACTACAAGTGTAGCATGCTTTGCTGCAAAAATCAAGGCATCATCCACTTCACCAATAATATTGACAACAGGAGATTTGAAATTCAAAAACCTTTCTGGCATATTTCTTCCTGCAATATCAATTCTGATTTCAGGGGCTTTCTTTTCAAGAATTGGGACAACATATTTCAGAAACCACTCCACTCCTTCAACATTGGGCATCCAATCCATTGAGCCAAGATGATAAAAACCTTGTGCTTCTGAATTGATCTCTCTGGTTTCAGGTTCAGAAATCCCAAAGGGAACAATACCCGCATTACAATTGGCAGAAATAATTCTGTAATATAACATCTCAGCTTCTGAAATACAGGCTATTGCATCAAATAAAGGAATCATTTTCAACTCAAACTGTTTCAGTTTTTTTGTCAGATACTTCAAATAAGTTCTTTTGAGAATATTTTTCTCTTTTTCTGAAACACCTTGCCAAATTTGATGTTCAATATTATGCGACCTTAAAACACATTTTGCATCTGAGTGCTGCCTTACTGTCTCAAGATAAGAAGACATATATAAAGTCTCAAACAGCACAACATCATATTTTTTCTCATTTAGTTTATGAACAAGCTTTTTCATGAAAGCCTCATTTCTGAATCGGGCAACATGATAGGATTCTCCACAAAACAATGATCTGAGAGCACCTGACACTTTAATGTCTGTGTCAATATACTGAAAATCAAATGTATAGTTTTTATCCTCAAATTGTTTAATTATTTTATTATCAGGAGCATATTTTGGAGTAGTCACTGTTAATACGTCTATCTCATGACCTGCTGAAATTAAAGCCTGAGCAAGATGATACATTGCAATTGAACCTCCTTCCTTTGGAGGCAGTGGTGACTTGTTACACAACTGCAGAATTTTCATGATGACCTTTTTAGAAGTCTTTTTAAAGTACTAACAATTCGTGAAGAATACTTATACCATGCATCAGAATCCATAAGTGGACTATCGTTAATTGTTTTGAGAGTAAGCCATAATCCAAAAGGGAACAAGACCATTGAAGATAACCACATCCCAAACATTGGATTCCATATCCCCTCTTTAACAAATTTCTCCCCTGTAACAGACAATATGTAATATGCCACAAAAATCAGAGTTGCCACCACTAAAGGTAAGCCCAACCCTCCTTTTCGTATAATAGCACCCAGAGGAGCTCCAATAAAAAACAAAATAAAACATGCCACAGACAATGTAAACTTTCTATAATATTCAACTCTATATCTCAATGACTGCTTTTGAATATTATCAAACTCAAATACCTGATATCCAATAATTTCCTGCATGTGTTGTGATGATCTGACTGCATTCTGAGTAATAATACCTCTTTCGGATAACGTGAAATTGGATAAAAAATCATTATGCTTCAGTTCTGGTTCGGGACTGGCTAACAGTTGATAAGTTGTATCCATATGGGTATAATAATGCCACATATTTACAATTTGTTTGGAAAAAAGCCTAACCCTGACTATTCTTTCTTCTTTCATGCTATCAAGAGATGCTGATAGCTGATCAATACTCATCATTTGATAATGGTCCTTGAAAAAATCCTCATTTGTTTTCTGCATGGCGAAGGAGGAAAGATCAAACCTTTTCATCTGTTCTTTGAAATGTATTCGTTCAACAGGTCTCTTGTCATAATGTTCACGTTTATCAAGAGGTTCATTGAAAGAAAAACCATTAAATAATGTCAGCACCAGAAATTGCTCATCTTCAGTTACTTCCATTATACCTGTCTGTGCAATTGTAATATTGGTGTTGCCGGTATATTTGGTATGATCATACACAATGATATTGCGGATTGTCTTCCCATCCTTTTCTTTTCTGCCAACTTTTATTACATAATTATCTATTTCAGAGTAAAAAATTCCCTCTCTTATGTTCAATGCAGGTTTTGCATTACTCACATCATAGAGCAATGAGGACATTTTTAAATTTGCCAATGGCAATACAGTATTTGAAAAGTAAAATGCTGCCAATGAAATAAAAACGCCAAGAACAATCAATGGTTTCATCATTTTCAACAAAGAAATTCCCACTGATTTTGAAGCCGCAAGTTCATAATGCTCTCCGAAGTTACCAAATGTCATAAGAGAAGACAATAAAATGGCAATAGGCAAAGCCATTGGGATAAAGGTGGCAGAAGCATAAAATAACAGCTGAGCAATAACCCAGAAATCAAGACCCTTTCCAACCAGATCATCAATGTATTTCCACAAAAACTGCATAAGCAACACAAAAATTGCAATAAAAAAAGTAAGCACCAGCGGACCGATGTACATCTTAAACAGCAATTTGTCGAGCTTTCTAAAACGAAACAGTTTTTTCAAAAAAATCATCCTTTTTCGAGGTTTACTGCAAAATTACATCAAATCAGCCTAACGACATTAAAAAATTAATAATATGTCTTGAATTTGATTAATGGTTTTGCAAAGGCTGAACACCCTTTCATTTCTTTCCTTAACATAGGGGGATGAGGGCTGAGGCATTGGAACAATAGAATAATTGAATCCCGAAAAAACAAAAATTGCAAAATATCAACCTCCAAATGAAGAAAGAACATGCAATTTTCAGTTTTTTCGAGGATCCTCGAAAAATTAATATTTATTGCCTAAACCTCTCTTACAGCTAAAACATACACTCCGCAATAAATTAAATTTTTCGGGACAATCGAAGTAAGTTCTCCAGAATTTACATTGCTTGCAATGTCCTACGGATTATGGAGAATAAAAAAGCAAGAATGATATGGTTTTTCATGCTTCGTTCTTCATTCGTAATTCATCCAGGACTGGCTGAAAACCTGAGGTTTATTTGACATGCGATTTTGAAAAATATTGCTTTTTTATTTTTGATCAAGCTGACTCCCAGCCCCTTTGGGTTCGCCGCGGCGAAAAGGGGTCACACCGGGAATTAAATTAAAAATAAAAAACAAAAAGCTATAGATACACTTTGAATATCGAATATCGAATATCGAATATTGAATATTGAATTCTGAATGTTGAAGTAATTTATTCACTTCGCTGCGCTCCGTTCTGAATGACAAGAATATCAAATCCAAAAATTTAAAAATATTCAAAAAATAATAAACACATTTGTATTTAATTTTCATATATTTGCAATATCATTTTTGTATTTCATTCATGCATACATTGGTTTAATATGATGAATATTCAATTATTTAACATGTTTTTGCCTCGGGCACTCACCCACTATCTGCTTTTGTGGATGAACAGAACGCACAATACAATACAATACAATACAATACAATACAATCACATCTTTATTCACAAATCCAAAACACCAATAAAGATCCGCCTGCCAACTTTTAGATTATTTTTTTTGTTATACATACATTCCTGTTTTTTTTTTTAAAGAAACCCTATTATGAAAAAATCAATTATTATCATTTGGTTGTTTGCCTTTATTTCATTTTCAGGCTTTTGCCAGATTGAAAGAACATATCACTGGTATTTTGGCGACAAAGCAGGCATTGATTTTAGCAGCGGACAACCGGTTGCAGTGACCGATGGACAAATGAGTGTGCTTTCAGGATGTAGTTCCATGTCTGACAAGCAGGGTAATCTATTAATGTACACAGACGGAAAATCAGTATGGAACCGCAATCATCAGATTATGCCAAATGGAACAGGGCTTGGTATTGCAACAAGTACGCCAAATCAAAGTAGCGTCATCGTCCCACTGCCTGGAAGCAATCATATTTATTATATTTTTCATCAGACAACTTTTGATTATAAAGACGTGTATGAAACCCATGGTTTAAAATACTCAATTGTTGACATGAATATGGATGGCGGACTTGGTGATGTAATCGAAAAAAGCAATTTATTGATAAATCCTTGTTCTGAATCTATGGCTGCTGTGATGCACGAAAATTGTGAAGACATCTGGGTTATAGGACACAAAAGGGGGACTAATGATTTTTATGCTTTTCTAATTACACAAAATGGAATAGCAGAAACTGTAATAAATACTGTTGGTAATTTTGCTAATGCACACTTGAAAACTGCTAATTTTATACGATTTTCCCCAAACGGCAGAAAAGTTGCAATTTCGTGCATGTGGAATCCTGGCGATTACCCTGAATTATTTGATACTTTATATTTATTTGACTTTGATAGAACCACAGCTATAATTTCAAATCCAATTACAATTGCCGATACAACAACAATGATTTTCGGTTTTTCCCCAGATAATACTAAACTATATGTTAGTAATGGTTATTTTGATGCATGGACACATCAATATGATATAAGTTCTAACGATGAAAACACAATACGTGCGTCAAAAATATTGTTATATTATGACGAATATTGGACTCATCAATATTTTCAAAATGCCGTTGATAATAAAGTATATGTATCAAAAAGTGGCACACAATATGTTGATGTAATTAATTCACCAAATGATGATGGAATTGCTTGTAATTTAATTGTCGATGCTTTTTATTTGGAAAGTAGATATTGCTTGTTGGGGTTGCCTGATTTTATTGAATCTTATTTTGATTACGGAGAAAATTCTTGTTGGAAAACCGATACTGTACCTGAAGAACAGGGTTCTGTTTATATTCCCAATATTTTCAGCCCCAACGGAGATGGCATCAACGATATTTTGTTTGTTAGAGGGAGTAATATTGATCAACTGTATTTTGCTGTTTTCAGTCGCTGGGGCGAAAAGGTGTTTGAAACACGTGACATGAACTGCGGCTGGGATGGCACATATATAGGAAAACATGCCGAAACAGGAGTGTATGTATATTTTATTGAAGCAACTTTATCAACCGAAAAAACAATCACCAAAAGCGGTGATGTTACTTTAATTAGATAATTCAAATAATTATCTAACTTTTTTTAAAAATATCTTATAACAATTTAACACAAGTTAATCATGAAAAAAAAATCGTATCTAACAATTATATTCATTGGGTTTTTACTTATGCAAACCCCAAATACTTATGCACAGTTTAACACCCAAAATGGAGGCCCAGGAAATTGGTGGGGACAAACGAACAACCAAAATCAAAACAATACTATTCGACGTGTTGGTATTGGAGATTTCAGTCAAACACAAGGACCACGAGCAGCCCTGAACATTGATGCCAATTTGTTGGTGCCATTGATCTCAACAGCAGGAAATAATTTTTTACCTGGTGAAGTTTTTCGCACTGATGGGCCTTCAAACAATATGAATGCATGGCGTTTGTGGACAGGAGGTCAAAACCCTGAAATACCTGCAACAGAAAAATTTGCTTTGTTTGTGCCGGGAAATAGTGATAATGTGTTTTTGCGTGCCAGTGCCACTGCAAGCAGAATGTTTTTATATACGGGTGGTGTAAGTGCTGCCAATCAAAGAATGATTATTTCACAAGCACCCGGAACAAATACTCCAAGAGTTGGTATTGGGAATAATTGGTTAACTTTACCTGAAACATATTTACATGTTGGAACAAATATTACACCCAATGGTGGGTTCAGACCCTGGATGGACATTGGCACATTGTATAATCATCAGTCTGACAATATGTATGTTGGTTTAAGAAATTGGGGTAATGACAGGCACGATGCAATTATTAACTGGGGCAATAATCCTGTAGGAGGTTCCTATCCTTACGACAGACTCAGATTTGTTTTTACAGCATACACAAATGCAGGAGTTGATGCAAGTGGAATTGAAGGGCTTGAAATTGCACGAATGATTACTGATGGAAATAACGGATTTGTGGGTATTGGAGATTTTCTTACAGCAGGATTTGAGCCAATGCACAGACTTACAATAATGCATGATTCCTATCCTGTTTTGGGAATAATCAACGATAGACCTATAAATGACCCAAATAACATGAAACTTGAGTTGGCTCTTGCAATGGGCAATGGATATTACTCAAATGTTGCTGTTGCAGGTGATGGTGTTTTAAGAGCTAACGGAAATGCCACAAGGAACATGATTATTTCAGCAAGAAACTATAATGACGGTAATATTAGATTTACAACTGGCAATGCAACCACAGAAGCAGAAAGAATGAGAGTTTCATTCAATGGTAATGTTGGCGTGGGTGATTTTATTGCTCTCGGACAAGACCCAACCCATAGAATTGATGTTGATGGAAATGCCAGAATCAGAGAACTACCTTCACCTCTTTGGCATGACAACTCTATTGATAAAATTGTAGTCGTTGACAACGCAGGAGTTTTACATTGGCGTGATGCATCAACACTTGGAAGTGGAACAGGGGTTGATTTTGATTGGGAACATCTTCCCGAAGGCGTTTTTTCAGGACATCCAAATACAGGAGGCTACAATCCAACAGGAGTTTGGGTTGGTGTACCACCTGCTCTTGTTCCAACGCTTGAATATCCAGTCAAATTTGGGGTGCTTCAAGTTGATGGAGGTACAGGTGCTACTGGATTAGTAGGTTCCGTTTGTGCTGGTTTCAGAAATGATTGGGCACACAGCATTCCATATATTACTTCACGTGAATTTGGGGTGTATTCACAGGCTGTAGGCAATGGACTTTACATGGGGTCAAAAACGTTTAATTATGGTGGTCGGTTTGAAGCAAAAAATGCAAATTTGAATATTGGAGGTCATTTCATGGCAATGGGCACCACAATTGATGAACAGAATATTGGTATTCTTGCCGAAATTCCATGGCCATATGCTGCAGGAGACTATTCCGGCTTCTTTTATGGTGATGTGTTTGTAAATGGTGATGTTTACAGAAATAACTGCACTTCTGATCAAAAATTTAAAACAAATATTACTCCTTATTCAAACGCAATAAATCAAATAGTTCAATTAGCTACTGTTACTTTTAACTACAATTCAAATCTATTCCCTCATTTAAACTTTACTCAAAATCAGAGATATGGGCTAATTGCTCAAGAAGTTGAACTAATATTTCCTGATATGATTAGAGAGAATATAATGCCTGCAAAATATGACTCAATTGGCAATTTAATTCATGATACCATTCATTTTAAAGACATTGAATATGATTTGTTTATCCCTGTACTAATAAGAGGTGTTCAGGAATTAGCTATTGAAAATGACAGCCTGAAAAATGAACTCAATTCAATACACGACAGAATAAATAATCTTGAAAACATACTTATGCAATGCTGCAACAATGATAAAAACGAACAGCAACCATCGTTTTCACAAACAGTGACCGTGTCAAACCAAAAAGCAATTGTGCTGAACCAAAACTCACCAAATCCATTTAAAGAACAAACATCAATCACATTCCAGATTCCCGAATATGTAAAATCAGCACAAATTGTCTTTATTGATAATCTGGGCAACATCCTCAATCAGGTTGAAATTACTGAAAGAGGCTATGGAGAACTGGTTGTATATGCACAGGACTTGAGCAGCGGTCTCTACACCTACTATCTTGTGGCCGACGGCAAAACCATTGAAAGCAAGAAAATGGTTGTGGCGAAATAATGATTTTGTAGGGCTAAAGCAATTGAACAATTGAACAATTGAATCCCGAAAAAACAAAAATTGCAAAATATCAACCTCCAAATGAAG